>CAYYNP010000126.1:0-25867 GCA_964472545.1 uncultured Planctomycetaceae bacterium
CCCCCTCATCTTCAATCCGGCAATCCGCCGAACCGCCGGTTCCGCGAGCCGAAGCTGTGGATCGCCGCGTGCAGCAGCGTTTCGTCAAACTCCGGCCAACACCGATCGGTGACCCAGATCTCCGCGTAGCTGATCTGCCAGAGCAAAAAGTTGCTAAGGCGCATTTCGCCCGCCGTTCGGATCAGCAGATCGGGGTCGGGCATTCCGGCCGTGTCGAGATGCGACGCGAGCGTGGCCTCGGTCACTTCGGCCGGATCGAGGCGGCCGTCCTTGACCTCTTCGGCGATGCGGCGAACCGCGTCGGCCAGTTCGGCCCGGCCGCCGTAGTTGATCGCCAGACAGAGCCGCAGGCCCGAGTTCTCGCGGCTCATCTGAACCGTCTTGTCGATCTCCGCGACCACGTCGTCGGGGATTCCCTCCCGGCGGCCGATGATCGCCACCTGCACGTTCTGCTGCATAATCGTCGTCCGCTCCTCGATCATGTACTGCTGCAGCAGGTGCATGAGAAAGTCGAGTTCGGCCGGCGGCCGTTTCCAGTTCTCGCTGGAAAGGCAGTAGAGCGTGAGTTGCTCGACGCCCAGCCGCGCACACTCCTCGGTCGTTCGCCGTACGCTGGTTACGCCGCGGCGATGCCCTTCGATGCGCGGCAGGCCTTGCTGCTGGGCCCAACGGCCGTTGCCGTCCATGATCACGGCGATATGCCGCGGGAGCTTTTCCCTGGGCGTCTCGATCGGCTCATGAGGTGGGGCGGAAGGTGAGCGGGACATGGCAACCAGCGTCTGAAAAGCGCGCGGCCGGCGACTGACGGACTAAGACTCGGCAAACATCGTCTGAACGCGATCCGGACCGACGGAGACGACCTCCACGGGCCGGCCGATCAGTTCGCTCATCCGATCGAGATACGCCCGGGCGTTCTTCGGCAAATCGGCGATCTTTCTCACCTCGGTGATCTCCTCTTGCCAGCCGGGCAGCGTCTCGTAAATCGGCACCACCTGGCGCAGGTCGTCGACGTGGCTGGGGAAGTCGGTCGTGCGTTGGCCGTTGATCTCGTACGCGGTGCAGATCTTCATCTCGGGAAGCTGACTGGGTACGTCCAAGAGCATCACCGCCAGTACGTCGACCCCGCTGAGCCGAGCCGTGTATCGTGCGGCGACCGCATCAAACCACCCACAGCGCCGCGGGCGACGCGTAACGGTGCCGTATTCGTTGCCCCGATCGCGGATGTGTTGACCGATGTCGTTGTCCTGCTCGGTGGGGAAGGGGCCGCCGCCGACGCGGGTCGTGTAGGCCTTCAGGATGCCGATCACCTTCGTGATGAAGCGTCCCGGCACACCGGAGCCGCTGGAGACCCCCACGCCAGAGCTGTTACTGCTGGTGACGAACGGGAAGGTTCCGTGGTCGATATCCAGCAGCGAACCCTGTGCCCCCTCGAAGAGGACCCTCTTGCCCGCCTCGACCGCGTCGAGCAGGTAGGCCGTGGTGTCGGTCACGTGGGGCTTCAGCCGTTGGGCATATCCGTTGTATTCGCTGAGAATCGTCCCGGCGTCGAGTTGGATATCGTCGCCTTCTCCCCCAAGCCCGGCGAGAATCTGTCGCTTGGCCTCGACGATCTGTCCGATGCGCTCGGCGAAATTGTCGCGGTACAGGTCGCCGAACCGCACGGCGAACGAGCGACCCACCTTGTCGCGGTAGCACGGTCCAATGCCCCGCATCGTCGTGCCGATGGCCTCGCCGCTGGTGCATTGCTTGTCGATCAGCCGGTCTTCCTCGAAGTGCCAGGGGAAGATCAGATGCGCACGATCAGAGATCATCAGGTTGTCGGTGGCCCGAACCCCCCTGGAGGCCAGTCCATCTATCTCCTCCAGTATGGCCTTCGGATTGAGCACCACACCGCCGGCGATGACGCACTGGACCGTCGGGGAGAAGATGCCGCTGGGGATCAGCGACAGTTTGTAGGTTTCTCCCTCGGCAACGACCGTGTGCCCCGCGTTGGCACCGCCCTGATAGCGGACCACGATGTCGTGCTTTTCCGTCAGCAAGTCGACGATTTTCCCCTTGGCTTCATCCCCCCACTGCAATCCGACCACACACGTAGCAGGCACTTAATCGTCCCCCGTCAAGGTGACTACGGAACACCCCCGAGCATTCCGGGGGCTGGCAAACCCGCTACTTTATCACACAGACCTCGCAGAGGTCAAGCATGCACGAACGCCGCGCTCGTGCAATTTGCGTCAGACTAACGCAGAATCCGCATCACGCGCTGGCTCGAACCGCTTCCGGCAGCGGATAACCGAAAGCCCCAAGATCCAGCCCGGTCAACTCCGACAGACGCGCATTGTGCGGTGCATAGGCGTCCCCGAGCAGCTCACGATAGCGGGAGGGCATCTCGATATCCATCGGAGTGATCGTGCCGCCCTGGGCTTCCAGGTCGGCCACCGTTTGGTCCGACACGCGGTATACCGTAAGGTACTTCTTCGCGTTGTCGGTGATCTCCCGGGGAACCTCGACGCCGAACTGCTTGGGATACAACGGGGCCGCCGTGAAACCCCAGGGGCGCTCAAACACGTCGTTGCCCAGGTAAAACCGCAGCTTCTTGTTGGTGGCTCGGATCAGCGAGAGGGCCTTGGGCGAGGGGCTCTCGTTGCGACGCGAACCGTCGATCCGGCCGAGCGGATTCACGCCCAAGGCCTCGCAGACCCGCCCGGCGAAGGCCTCCGGGCTTTGTTGACTGAGGATCTCGAACGGCACCACATGGACGTGTTCCCGGCCGAACAGGTCGGCATAGAGCTCGAACACGCGATCGTAGAACAGCGTGGAGAACGGGCTTCGGTCGCGATCGTAGTAGAAGTAGAACAGGAACTCCTCGAAGGTCCGGGTAACGCCGCCCTCACGGATCATGCCGGTATAGAGCGAGCGGACGAAAGACGGCTGGTTGCGCACCACCATGATGATCTCGGTCTCCCGGCCGAAGATCCCCGCCACCCGACGGGCCCTATCCGAGAGGTCGACGCGTCCGTGAAGCGTGTTGGTGATCAGTTCGTGTGAGACCCCGCACGCGAGAATGCCGCGCATATCTGCCGCATCGTCGAAGTGCTGCTGAAAGCACGCCGCCGCCCGATCGCGGTCGTAGAGGAACTCCGGCTTCTCGATCAGGTCGCTCCAGAGCACCAAACGGACGTCGTCGTCGTCGATGCGGTCGCCGTACGAGCGGCCGAGATGGTACAACTGCGGATGGACCGGAAACAGATTGCTCTGCAACCACGTGGATCCGGACTTGGCGTAGCCGATGTGGAGGTACTTCTTCATCCGGCCGATTCTCCAGAGTTCACCCCAACAACACGGGAGGCATGCCCGTCACATGTGGGGGCAAGGCATCTGCCGCGTGGGGCGGGAGTGTAGGGGTATCGGCAGCGCCGGTCAAGGCGTTTCCGTTTGCGACGAGCGGCTAGTGCCTCATTGCAGTTGAATTTGTGGGTGCCACTGCTGGCTTGCCCAGCAGTGCCGAATGGCAACGGTGCTCGAACGGCAAGACGACGGAGGCAACGCACAGCACTGCTGGGCAAGCCAGCAGTGGCACCCAACCGACAAGATAAGCTGCAAGGCGGTACTAGTGGTCTTGGGTCGTAATGAGCCGTTTGCCCTCACTCGCCCAGCGACGATTTCCGCCGCAGGATGTGATGGTAGTGTTGCGCAAAGCGGTGGGCCTCGTCGCGAACGTACTGGAGCAACCGCAGCGCGTACGCCCGACGGCTCATCCGCAGCGGCTCTTCGGCATCGGCCACGAAGACCAGTTCCTCGCGTTTGGCCAACGAAAGCACGGTCGGCGGCCGGATGTCGAGCGTGGTGAAAGCCGACAACGCGGCGTTGAGTTGCCCTCGCCCGCCGTCGATCAGCACGATATCGGGAAAGACCTCCCCCTCCTCGTGCAGTCGTCCATAGCGTCGGGCGACGGCTTCGCGGATGCTGGCCACGTCGTCGGCGCCGGTGACCGTGCGAATCCGCAGACGCCGATAGCCGGGCTTAAACGGCAGCCCGTCGATGAACTGGACGACCGAAGCCACCGTCTCCGTGCCCCCCGTGTGCGCAATGTCGATCCCTTCGATCGTCCGGGGTTGCTCGACGAGGTGGAGCACCTTTTGCAGTCCGACAAGGCCCTTCTTCGGGTCGATCGGGAAGACTTCAGGCTGGACGTGCGTATCCAACTCGCCGCGTTGGTCGAGGGTCTCGATATGTTGGATCTCGTCGCGCAGCGCCGCAGCGTCCTCGTAACGCCGCTGCTCGGCCGCGGCTTGCATATCGCGGTGTAGCTCCTTCAGCAGCGACTTCTTCTTTCCCTCGAGAAACGTCTGCAATCGGCGGATATCCTTGCGATAGGCCTCTTTGGTGATCCGTAGATTGCACGGGGCCGAACACTGGTTGATCGAGTGCAACAGACACGGCCGAAACCAACGCCAGCGCGAGTCGTCCTCGGTAATGTCGAGTGAACAGGTGCGGAATTTGAAGATCCGCTGCAACACTTGAATGGCCCCGCGAAGGCCGCGGGGGTTGGCGAACGGGCCGTAGAGCTTCGTGCCCCGATCTTTCGGCTCCCTTGTAAACCCCACACGGGGAAACGGTTCGCGGTTCGTAATCTCAAGGTACGGGAACGTCTTGTCGTCGCGCAGGTCCTTGTTGTACTTCGGCAGGATGTCCTTGATCAGCCGGGCCTCGACCAGCAGGGCGTCGATCTCGCTTTCGGCGTCGAGGTAGTCGATGTCGCGGATTTCCTGCACCAACAGGGCCGTGCGAGGCTCTTCGGCGGCCGCCTTGAGGAAATAGCTGCCCGCTCGGCTCCGCAGGTTCTTCGCCTTGCCCACGTAGATCACGCGGCCCGCGGCGTCTTTCATCAGATAGACACCGGGCGTTTGCGGGAATGAGCGGACCTTCTCCGCAGCAAGCGAATTGTCGTCGGGCAGGTCGGATTCGGGCATCGGCAGGGCCGGATAAATGGGCCAAACAGATGGGCGGGACAGGGATTGTCGCTAGCTGATGATATGGAATTGTACGACTTGACGGAAGACGAACGAACCGTTCTCGACGCCGACCCATCGGGCCACCGACAAGCAGTACATTCGGCTGGGGTTCGCTGTAGCGATTGGCCGATGAAATAGATGGGCCGTTGCTGCTGCGCAGAAGCGGAACGGCCGCATTTGGAGCGATTCCACTATTATCGAGGGGTTGCGATGCTAAGCAGTGGGTGGTAGCATATGGTGGGGTGGCCGAGCAGGGGCACACCGGGAGTCGAAAGCGTGCGGGACGTAGTGTATCGACTGGCGTTGGCGTCTGTGCTGTCGCACATGCTCCTGGGCTGCTGTCTGCACCATGCACATGCCGATCTTCCGGTCAATCAGCGGGACCACGACACCACCGAAAGCGCGTGTCCGTGTCATCATCATGACGACGACGGCCAAGGCACCCCGGCGGGACATTCCAAGCCGGGGCATTCCAACGGCCAAGAGTGTGAAGACACCCATTGCGTCTTCACTCCTATCGTGTCGCGAGTTTCGGTCGACGCGGCAGAAGCTCTAACGCCCTGGTCGGCGTCGGCTCTCTTCGAGGTCGTCGCTCCGCCCGGAACGCCGCGCGAACACGCCGACTTCATCCCCATCCGCGGTGCCCCGATTCGGCTGCACCTGCTGAATCAGACATTGCTGCTCTGATTCCTTCTTCACGACGGGCCCAACCCGTCGGCCGTTGCCATGTGCCCCGATCGGCACGGATAGTGCACGTGCATGCGCCGAGCCGACGTTCCGGCCCACGTCATCGGCAAGACATCGCTGAACTTATCGGGATCCAACCGGCTTTCAGCGACCGAATACTTGCGACCAAATACTCGCGACCTTTGCGGTCTTCTTTTCGCGGCCGTGGGCGAACTGTCTGCATGTGGAGAGGAATCATGAGTCTTGGAATGATGTCGCTGACCAAACGCCAACGAACGCTGAGTATCGCAGGTGTGGCGCTCGTGGCGCTGGTGGCCGCCGGCCTGATTACCGGCCCGCTCTGGCTGCCGGGCGTCCGCGGGCTGCTTTCGGCCGCCGACTCCGACGACGAGACGGAGTCGAGCAGTGCCCACAGCCACGCCCCGGGCGATCAGGAGGTCAACACACTGACGCTTAGCGACCAGGCACAGAAGAACGTGGGGCTCGAGTTGCGCGAGGTCGGCCTGCGAGATTTCGAGCCCACGGTGACGATTCCCGCCACGGTGGTCGGACGGCCCGGACGCACCGAGATCGACGTCTCGGCCCCGATGACGGGCATGGTCACTCGGGTGTTTCCGATGCGCGGCGAAGCGGTGCAGCCGACTGTTCCGGCCGAATCGGGTGTCTCGGCACAAATGGGCCAACCGCTGTTCACGCTCCGCCTGACGCACGAGGATCTGGTGAGCGCCCAGCAGGAACTTCTACAAAAGGTCGAGGAACTGGTCGTGCTCGACGCCGAGATCGCCCGGCTGGAAACTCTGGAAGCCGCGGAGATCATCCCCGGCAAGCGCGTGCGGGAACTGGTCTATCAGCGCGACAAGACCCGGGCCATCTCCAAGACGCTGCAGAAGGCCCTCTCGCTGCACGGTTTAACGCAAGAGCAGGTCGAGCGGATCGTTTCGCAACGCGTGCTGGTCTCCGAAGTGACCGTTCACGCGCCGCCCCTGCCGGACGACGCCAATCGAACGCCACAGGCCCGTTTGCTGCAAGTGGCCACGATCGACGTCCGCCCGGGACAGCAGGTCGTCGCGGGCGACCGCTTGTCTGTACTGCGCGATCACGCCGAACTCCACATTGAGGGGATGGCCTTCGAGGAAGACGCCGAAACGCTCAACGGCGTGGCTGCCAACCGCACACCGATCACTGCGTTGATCCGCGGCGCCGGCAACGGAACCCCGCAGGAAGTCGCCGGGTTGACGATCCTCTACGTGGAAGACGAAGTGGATCTCGATTCGCGGGCGCTGCGGTTCTACGTGCCGCTGCAAAACGAGCAGGTGCGCAACGAGAGCACGGCCGACGGCCATCGGTTCATCGCCTGGCGTTACAAGCCCGGCCAACGCGTCGAGTTGCTGGTGCCGACGACTCGATGGAAGCAACGGATCGTGTTGCCGGTGGAAGCCGTCGTCCGAGACGGCACGGACCGCTTCGTCTTCCGCCAAGACGGCTCTCAGTTCGACCGCATCGCCGTGTATGAAGAGTACCGCGACCAGCGTTGGGCCGTGTTGGGCGATACGGGCGATCTGTTTCCCGGCGACGTGGTGGCCTCTGCGGGCGCGTATCAGATGCACCTGGAATTGAAAAAGAAGTCGAGCGGCGGCAACGGCGGACACGTGGGACATCAGCACTAGAAGGCGGATCAATACGATGCTCAATACGGTTATCAGATTCGCACTGCGGCAACGCCTGGTGGTGGCGGCGGCGGCCATGCTGCTGCTGATCGTCGGCGGCGTGCAGATCAGCCGTCTGCCGATCGACGTGTTTCCCAATCTCGACCGGCCGCGCGTCACGGTGATGGTCGAGGCCCACGACATGTGGCCGGAGGAACTCGAGAAGCTGATCACGCAGCCGCTGGAGACGGCCCTGAACGGGGCCACCGGCGTGCAGGCGGTGCGGAGCCGTTCGGGCATGGGGATCTCGGTGATCCAGGTCGATTTCGACTGGGGGACCGACATCTACCGCAACCGACAGATCGTCAACGAGCGGCTGGCGCTGGCCCATCTGCCCGAAGACGTCACGCCACACCTGGCTCCCATCTCGTCGATTATGGGCCAGATCATGGTCATCGGGATGTACGTCACCCAGAGCGAAGAGACGCTCTTGTTCAGCACGTGCAGGCCATGGCCGGATGGGATCGCCGACGGGCCGATTCCCGATCCGATCCGCGAGGAGTTCGCCGCCGATGGCATCGTGCTCTCCGACGCGGCCTATCTCAAGCGAGATCAGACGGAGGACCGATGGTTCGTCGTCGATCCGGCCGACGACCGCTGGTTCGCCGTGCTACCGCGGGGCGACGCAGCGGAAGTCCATCGTGCCGTCTCGCCGATGCGGCTGCGCACCATCGCCGACTGGAACGTCCGCCGCCGGCTGTTGACCATCGGCGGCATCTCGCAAGTGTTTGTGATGGGCGGCGACCGCAAGCAGTACCAGGTGCTGGTCAATCCTTACATGCTGCCGAAATTCGGCGTTACGCTGAAGCAGATTCGCACGGCCTTGGAACGCAGCAACCGCAACGCCACCGGAGGGTACCTCGACGAGCGCGGCCCGCACGAGTTGCTGGTCCGCTCCGAGGGCCGCATCCAGAAAATCGAGGACCTTCAAGAGGTGGTGGTGGCCCATCGTCAGGGGCGGTCCGTGTTGCTGAAACACGTCGCGCGGGTGGTTGAAGGCCCGCAGGTCAAGCGTGGCGAAGGGGCCGCCTACGCCCGCAACGCCGAGGGCAACTTCTCCGGCGGCCAGGCCGTGGTGTTGACGATCAACAAGCAGCCCAACGCCGACACCAGCGACCTGACCGATCGGGTCACCGAGGAGTTGAGGAAGATAGAGGCCTCGTTGGCCGCCGAGGGCGTGCGCATCCATCCGGAACTCTACCAGCAGAAGGTCTTCATCGATCGGGCGATCGACAACGTGGTCGAGGCGCTGGAAGACGGCGGGATCCTGGTGCTGGTAATCCTGTTCCTCTTTCTGCTGAATATTCGGACGACGTTCATCACGCTGACCGCCATCCCGCTTTCGATCGTCATCACGGCGTTGGTCTTCGCCTGGTTCAAGCTCTCGATCAACACGATGACGCTCGGAGGCCTGGCGGTGGCCATCGGCGAGTTGGTCGACGACGCGATCGTCGACGTGGAGAACATCTTCCGGCGGTTGCGCGAGAATCGGCACAAGAAGGACCCCAAGCCGGGCCTGTTGGTCGTGTTTCAGGCCAGCGTGGAGATCCGCAACTCGATCGTCTTCGGCACGCTGATCGTCGTCTTGGCGTTCATTCCGGTATTCGCGTTGGGCGGCATGGAAGGGCGGTTGTTCAACCCGCTGGGGATCGCCTATATCGTCTCGATCCTCTCGTCGCTGCTGGTCTCGCTCACGCTCACGCCGGTGCTCTGCTACTGGCTGCTGGCGTGCCGCCGGGTGTGGCCGGTGATGGCCGGCGTGTTGGCTCCGGCGGCCGCGTTGGCCGCGTCGTGGTGGATCCTGCCACAGATTCTCGGATTCCTGGGGCTCTCCGGCGCGGCCGTCTGGCTGCGGCAGGCTTCCTGGCGCTATCACGTCGCCTTTTGCGTAGTGGCCGGGCCGCTGCTCTGGCTGGGGGCAATGTACGCCGATCGCTTTTCGCACGGGCGGCGCGAGGGGTTCCTGCTGCGCGGATTGAAGCGCATGGCGGGCCGGGCGATCACCACCGGTCTGAAAGCGCCGGCCGTCGTCCTGCTGGCCGCGGTCGTGGCCGTGGCCGGCTCCGGCGTGGCGCTGCTGCGGCTGGAACGCCATTTCCTCCCGCCGTTCGACGAGGGCACCGTACAGATCAACGTCGTGCTGCCGGCCGGCACCTCGCTGGCCACCTCGCGAGATATCGTCACCAAAGTCGAAGGGCAATTGCAGAAACTCGAGTACATCCAGGGCTTTGTCTGCAAGACCGGCCGGGCCGAACTCGACGAACATACCGTCTCGGTCAGCTCCACCGAGGTGATCGCCACCATCGCCCCGAACACGAAACTCACCCGCGAGCAAATCAACGACGACCTGGAAAAGACGCTGCTAGAGAACGTGCCCGGCATTCAAGTCGGCGTGGAACAGCCGTTGCAGCACTTGATCTCCCACATGCTTTCCGGCGTGCAGGCGCAGGTGGCCATCAAGCTTTACGGCGACGACCTGGTGACGCTCCGCCGGACGGCCGAGAAGATGGGTGCCATCGTGGCGGAGGTCGAAGGCGTACGCAGCCCGCTGGTGCAACAGCAGACCGAGATCTCGCAACTGGTGATCCGCCCCGACGACCGGCAACTCGTTCAACCGGGGTTGCATCGCGACGACGTCAACGAGTTCGTCGACACGGCGATGCGCGGCGTAGTGCTTTCCGATGTACTGATCGGCCAGAAGACGTTCGATCTGTTGCTGCGGCTGGACGAACCGTACCGCGAGGACCTCGAAGCGGTCAGGCGATTTCCCATCAGCCTGCCCGGCGACGGCACGGCGATGCTCGGATCGCTGGCCGAGATCGACGACAACGCCACCGGCCCAAACGCCATCCGCCGCGAAAATGCCAAGCGGCAGATCGTGGTAAGCTGCAACGTGGCCGGGCGGGGCCTGGTCGACGTGGTCCAGGAGATCCGCGCGAAGCTCACGCCGATCGAGGAGTCGCTGCCGCCGGACTACTTCATCGAATACGGCGGCCAGTTCGAGAGCCAACGGTCGGCCTCGCGCACGATCGCCCTGTTCTTCGCGCTCTCGTTAGCCGGCACTTTCCTGGTGCTCTACGTGATGTTCCGCTCGGCGAACCTGGCGCTGCAGGTGATGATCGCGCTGCCGATGGCATTCATCGGCTCGGTGGCCGCGCTCTACGTGACCGACCAGAAACTGAGCGTGGCGGCAATGGTCGGCTTCATCTCGCTTTGCGGCATCGCCTCGCGCAACGGCATCCTGCTGCTCAACCACTACCTGCACCTGGTGAAGTACGAAGGCGAGACCTTCTCCCGGAAGATGATCACCCGGGCGGGCAAGGAACGCTTGGCGCCCGTGTTGATGACCGCGCTGACCTCCGGCATCGGGCTGGTCCCCTTGGCCATGGCCGCCGGCGAGCCGGGCAAGGAGATCCTCTATCCCGTGGCCACGGTGATTATCGGCGGACTGATCAGCAGCACGCTGTTGGAATTCCTCGTCCGACCGGCCTTGTTCTGGATCTTCGGCACACGCGCCGCCGCGGCCGTGCTTCAGCGGGGGCAAAGCGAGATCGACCTGGTCGAGGAAAAGGTCGTCTTGCGAAGCGATACACCGATCCTCGAAACCGGAGCATAAGAGGCGCACAGGTACGTCTTGCGGGAACGGCCCGAAGGGTGCTTCGCACAGGACGTACCTGTCCCCTTGTGGCTGCTAACAATACCGTTTGAAACGAAAGGAAACGTCATGAAACGCACATTCTCATTCGTCCTGCTCGCCTCGGCCGTCGGCCTTTGGACGGCCGGTTGCGGCCCGAACTCGTCGACCACGCCGACCGCCGCCACCCAAACCGGGCAAGGTCCCGCTGCCGAACCTCACGTTCATCCGACCGAAGGTCCCCACGGCGGCCAACTGGTCGAGTTGGGCGACCACGAGTATCACGCCGAAGTACTGCACGAACACGACAGCCATTCGGTGATCGTCTACCTGCTCGACGGTCACGCAGAGGAATACGTCGCGATTGCCGAGCCGGAGATCACACTGCAAGTGTTCCACGACGGAGAATACATCTCCTACGCCCTGAAGGCCGTTGCCGAGCCCGGGGCGGTCGACGGCACCGCGTCGCAATTCCGCGCCGACGACGACGCGCTCTGCCACGCGATCGCCGACGACGAGGATTTCAAAGGAACGCTGCAGGTCACCGTCGAAGGCAAACGCTATTCCGGTACGGTCACCGCCTGTGGCGACCACGAAGAGGGTGAGCACGTTCACAAAGAGGGCGAGCCAGCGCACCCGTAGCCGGGTGCCATGCCCACGCTTGCGTGGGCATGTTGGTCGGGTTCTCGTCATGCCCACGCAAGCGTGGGCACGGCACCCAACGATCTACAGTCGACGGTGTTCCAGATTGTCGGCGCGTGCGCTTGACGCCGAACCGGTCGACTGTTCACAATAGGAGCCACCGAGAATACGGCTTACGATACGCCTCAAACGCGAGGGAATCATGCTCCGAACACGCCGCGATTTCATCAAGGCCACGGCCGCTGCGGCTGTCACCTTCCCGTTGACCGGCGCGACCGCAGCGGAGCCCCCCGAGAAGCCCCGCAAGCGGCACTTGATCACATTGAGCTTCGACGACGGATTCCGACAGTCGTTTCGCCGCACGGCCGAGATCTACGAGAAGTACAAACTCTCGGCCTGTTTGAACGTGCTGGCGACCGGACATCGCCGGGACTTTCGCCCGCCCGGCGAGTATATCGGCGGCTCGCCGCGGGGCGACTTCGCCCTCTGGAACGAACTGCAGCAGCGCGGCCACGAGATCATGCCGCACGGCCACCGCCACGCGAATCTCCGGCAGCTACCGTTCGAGGAAGCCCGGGCTCTGACCTTGCGTTGCTTCGACGTGTTCGACAAAGAACTCAAGGGTTTCGACCGCAAGCAGGCCGTGTTCAACTTCCCCTACAACGCCTCCACGCCGGAACTGGAACAGTGGCTGCCCACGCAAGTCATGGCCTTCCGCACCGGCGGCGGGGCGATCAACCCCTTGCCCCGCCGCGGCCGCCCGAAGCTCACCTGCACCAGTTTCGGCCCCGGCAACTGCGAACGGGCGATCGACGCCGAGATCGAGAAACTCCTGGCCAGAGAATCCGGCTGGTTGATCTTCAACACCCACGGCCTCGACGAAGAAGGCTGGGGGCCGATCCGCGCCGCGTATCTCGATCGTCTTCTGGCGCGCCTCACGTCTATCGACACCGTCGACATCCTGCCCGCGGCCGCGGCGTTGAGGAAGTACGGCGGCAGCGGATAGATGGACCGATAGGCCTCGAGTGGACGCGACTTCAAGCCCAGCCACGAGCAGACACCGAAGGGCAACATGAACGCTACACGCCGACAGTTCCTCCAAGCGGCCGGAGCGGCTGCGACCTTCCCGCTCATTTGTCCGGCTGTGGCTGAACTCCCCACGGTGGCAAACGCAGGCTCCCGGCAAATTGCTGTCGCCCCCCCAGTCCGTGTACTCGGCGACTACGGCACGTGGATCGAGTGCGTAGCGATATCAGCGGATGGCAATCGTGTCATCTCCGGCGCTATCGACGATCGTTTGCGGCTCTGCGACCTGCAGACGGACGAGCCGGCCACCGAGTTGGAGGGGCATACCGACCCCGTGCAGGCCGTCGCCATCACGTCGGACGGCCGCCGGGCCGTCTCCGGCTCCTCGGACGGCACCGTCCGGGTGTGGGACCTCGAGGCGGGCAAGTGTGAGGCGGAATTTGGCGACCACGAAGGCGCGGTGTGGGACGTTGCGGTCACACCCGACGGCAGCCGAGCTATCTCGGGGGCCGACGACCGGTCCGTGCGGATCTGGGACCTCAAGCGGCTGCGCGGTGTTCTCAAGCTCGAGGGTCACACGAGCACGATCTGCGGAGTGGCGATGACGCCCGACGGCCGCCAGGCCGTTTCCGCGGCCGCCGACAATTCGATACGCGTATGGGACCTTGAGCGGGGCGTTTGCACGGCGAAACTGCTCGGGCACAACGGTTTCGTTGGGTGTGTGGAGTTCACGCCCGACGGGCGCTGGGTGCTCTCCGGCTCGGAGGACATGACGGCACGGCTGTGGGACCTGGAGACGGGTGAGTGCGCCGCCGAGTTCGAGGGGCATACCGACACCGTGAATGCCTTGGCGATCACACCGGATGGCCACCGGGCGGTCACCGCTTCGTTGGACAAGACCCTGCGCGTGTGGAACCTGTCGACGCGTCAGCATGTGGCCGTGCTCGAAGGACATACCGAGTGGGTCTTCGACGTGGCAATGACTCCGGACGGGCACCGCGCCGTCTCCGGGTCGATGGACGAGACGATGCGCGTTTGGGATTTGTCGGGCTTGGAGGATACCGACGGCCCGCCGGACGAGGCGGGCTCGCGTTCCAATGTCGGCGAGGACACGTCCGGCGCTTCACCGGCGGAAACGCTCTCCTCCAACGGCACGCCCTGGATCTCATCCCCGCCGACCTTCAAATGGCTCAAGGAAGCGATTCTCGCACTCAAGAGCGAGGGGCACGTGCTGATGACCGTCGGCGAGTTGAAGCAACGAATCGAGGCTCGGCTGTCGGCGTCCGACTTCACCCTGCAAGACTTGCAGACAGCCGTCCGCCTGCTGGTCGCTCCCGGGGACGTGTGGGACGAATTCGGGGATTACGTGGTCTTGCAGCCGGCGAGCGTCAACGCATACGCGGCCGCCGTACTTCAGAAGATCGGCGAGAGAGAAGACGGCATTGGGAGTATCGCTGAGAAGGACGTTCTGACAGGCAAGTTGCGTTACCAAAACATACAACGCCTACCGCGCGAGCAGGAGCAGATCGTTCTCGGCGCCGTGCATCATCAGTTCGTCGAACGCGCGTTCTGCTTCCCCGAGCAGACGGCCAAAGGCACGCAACTGATATTCCCTTTTGGCTATCAGGCCGAACGCCCTGAACCACCGAGCCTCCCAACCGTTTCCGCGACCTACCGATTTGACGGCCCGCCAGACGAAATCTACGCCACGCTCGTTGTCCGGTTGCTGCATACCGGGAACGTCTGCCGCAAGACACTCTGGCAGGATGCGGCCGATCTGAGGACGCCGAGCGGAAGACGTCTGGGCTTGACGATGACCAGAACCGGCGACGCGGCGGGCGAAATCACCGTCTACTGCGAGTTGCAATGCCCCAGCGACACCAAGGCGACCTTCTTCCGCTACGTACACCAGCACTTGGCAAAAGACGCCTCCGAGGTAGAACGCCTACGCGTATGTCCGCACTGTCGAGAGCCGGTGGGCTTGCAGGAAATGCCGCCAGACCGAACGGCAGGCGCTTGCAGCGTGTGCGTTTGCACGTGGTGCGAGAACCGCATCAAGCCAGCCGAGGTTATCGAGGAGCAGGCCGCACCAGAGGCGTCGATGCGCTCGATCCGTAAGTGGGAGGAAAGGGCCCGACGCAGCATCAACAATGAGTACAGCCGCTTGAACCACGCTGCCCGAGTGATGGCCGTTGTGGCCGAGGCCGGACAGATATTCCGCCGCGTTTTCGATGCCGAGCGTGGCGTCGACGCTGAGATCGAATTCTGCAACGATGACGGCGCCGCCAGCGGCAAACGTGTCTACCTGCAACTCGACGAGTGGTTTTCGTGCACCACGGAGTGGGACGAAGACGTGGACATCGAGTATGACGTATTCCCGGTCAGAATGCCTCGGCGCGATTACTGGGAGCGGCAAACCGAACCGATCTTGCTGGTTGTCGATATGCCCTTCGATATGATCGACTGGATGGACATTAGCCTGGATCTGAGCAAGTACAGCCAAGCCGACAACGGCCCGGTCGCCGAGGTCGTCTTCGACGGCACCCCGTTCACCCCGCAAGCCATCCGACGCCTCCGCGACAAGCTGCTCCCGCCGCCGTAGCGTTGCGCTCTACACCTTCGCGGTTGAACCCTCAACATCAAAAATACTTCTCAAACCCCGGCCGCGGCAGCGGGTAGTTGCCGTCGGGGTTGGGTTCGACGGGCGGGGGTGTGTCGAGGGTCACGTCACCGGGGCTGGGGCCGAACTCGAATTCGGAACCGGTGACTTGCTCCCAAGTGACGGGCTTGCCGGAGTAGCAGGCGATTTGACCCATCACGGCCATGTAGGTGCTGTCGATCATCGTCTCGCGGTGGTTCACCGGCTGGCCGCTGCGGATCGCGCCGATGAGGATCTTCTGCTCTTCGGCGTGGGGGTCGTTCTGTGGGCCTTGATAACGCCAGGGCGACTCGCCTTCGATGCGGCCGGCCGTCCAGTGGCAGACGCCCTTGGTGCCCATGATGACGTCGTCCCAGTTGGGGTAGCAGCCGACGCGCGTCTGGCACATAGCATAGACGCGCGGACCGCTGGCCAGTTCGTAGACCACCGTGTGGTTATCGAACATGTCGCCGTAGACTTCGCCAAACGAAGCGGAGCGGCCGCCCAGCCCAAAGCACCACGTGGGGTTTTCCTCGCGAAGCATCCACCGCATGCGGTCGAGGTTGTGGATCAACGACTGCGTGACGTCGTCGCCGGAAAGCCAGCAGAAGTGGTACCAGTTGGAGAATTGGTACTCGATCTCGCTGAGGTTTGGGTCCCGGGCGACCGTGCGATACGGCGGCCGCAAGAACATCGACTGCACGGCCACGATATCGCCGATCGCCCCGTTGTGGATCTGCTCGACCTGGGCCTGGTACTTCAGGCTGTAGCGGCTCTCGTGGCCGGAGACCAGCGAGAGGTTCTTCTGCTGCGCCATTTCACAAACGCGTTTCAGCCGCTTGCAGCCTGCCGGGTCGATGGCGTGGGGCTTCTCGATGAAGACGTGCTTGCCGGCCGCGATGGCGGCCTCGGCATAGTAGGCGTGGTACTTCGACGCACAGGCGATCAACACGGCGTCGGAAGCCTCGATCACCGCCTGGTGACCGTCGAGGTCCCAGGCACATGCGTCGTCGGTGGCGATGAACTGCTCGGGGAAGTTGGCCATGAACCACTGCTGCTTGGCCCGCATGCGGCCCTCGAAGACGTCGGTCATGCCGGCCAGTTTGACGTCCTTGCCCAGCCGCAACGCCGCGGCGGCCGCCCCGCTGCAGCGTCCGCCACAGCCGATCATGCCGATTCTGATCTGTTCGCTTCCGGCGGCGTGGGCGCTGCGGGCAAGCGAGAGCCCGCCGACGGCAGCGGTGGTGGCGGCCGACGCTTTGAGGAACTCGCGGCGCGTGGGGCGGGTGGACGTGGGCGTTTGCTTGTTCTCGGATATCATGGGATTCTCCTGTCGTGAGTTGCTTTCGATGGCACACCGCCGTGCCGGCGGCGGCTAAACGGCTCCGCACCGCCGTGCCGGCGGCGGCTAAACGGCTCCGCACCGCCGTGCCGGCGGCGGCTAAACGGTTACGGTCATCGGCCGGCCCCAATACACAACACGTGCCCCTTACGATCGGACAGGTATAACCGCCCGGCGGCCACGGCCATGCCGTCCCAGACGGGCGGCGAGTGGAGTTGGATTCTACTCAGTGTGCCGCCGTCGTCGCAAGAGGCGACGAGCAGCCGGCCGTCGCCGCGTCCCTCAAAGGCCGCGTTGGCCGACGACGACGGATCAGAAGCGTCGAACTCGTCCGTCATCCCGCCGATCAGCAACCGGCCACCGGCACGCACCATGGCCACCGGCCGTAACGGCAACGGGGCCGTCCAGTGCAGCTTCACGCCGGCGGAGCGAAAGTCGGGCAGCGAACTTTGCTTGTCGTCCGCGTCCGGCCGCTCCGCAGCGAACAAGGCGTACAGACCACCTTTTGCCAGCGCCGGACGCGTCAAGTGATTTCGGCGCACGCCCCACACGGTTTCTTCGCCCACGGCCAGCATCAGTCCATACGGCACCGACAGCCGCGACTCGCCCCGGGCCTTGTACGCGATCCACGAATAGGCCACCGGCGTGCGGCTGAAATCGGCCGTGCCGAAGGCCCAGTGCGATCGATGGATCTCGGCGTCGTCCAACAGGCTCGACGTCGAGAAGAGGTGCGGGGCACGAGATTCGTGAGGCTGCAGGTTGGCGTCGAACCGAAGATTCCGCAGATAGATCGATTCCCCATCGGCAACCAGAACGTCGGCTCGGGCGCCCGCCATCGAAAACGCGTCGCTGCGGTCCGGGGCCATGAACGTCTTGTAGTCGGTGGCGTTCTGAGAGACCAGCGTATCCATCTGCTCGCGCTCTGCTTCCGACGGCGGCGGCAGCACGGTCGGGTGCTCGCTTCGCAGGCGCGTTCGACCGCGGACTTCACCGCTGGCCGGGTCGAGGCCGTAGAGCACCATGCCGCCGTCGAGATACGAACTGCGGCCGGCCAACACGTACGCCGTGCCCTGGTGAACCAACACGCTGCCGTGGACCGGCCAGAGCGATTCCACTCGGCCGGTGGCCACCGTGCTTCGCTCTTCCGCGGCCGCCAGGAATCGCCACACCAACTCCCCGTCGGTCAGCCGCAGGCAGTAGACCCGGCCGTCGGCGCATCCGGCCAACACGCTTTGGCCGTAGATCGTCGGCGGAGAATCGACGCGGCCGCCGGTGGTGAATTGCCAAGCGAGCGCCCCGTCCTGTGCGTTGAGACAAACGACGCGGTGGGAATCGATGCACGAGACCACCGCCCTTCCGGCCGCAATCACCGGCGGAGTGATCCGGCCGCCAAGACGCGTCTTCCAGGCCGGCGCGAGATCGGCAGGCACTTCGGACGAGGTCGAGCCGCTGCGCATCGCGTCGTGGCGATAGGTCGGCCAGTCGGGGGATTGGGGGTTTACGATTGATGACTCATGATTGGCGGACGGGGTGTAGGCAGGTCCCTTGTCGAGGCGTGTGACGGGCGGGGTTTTGGCTGCGCGGGTTGCGCTCGGCGCCAACGCCCAGAATCCGTAAAGCTTGGCCTCCATGTAGCAGCCGCAGGAATGGGGCGGGGCGTAGAGCAGGCCGTTGCAGGGCGTTACCCCCAGCCGGCACGTGCCGCGGAGCCAGTTGTTGCGGCTGTGGCTCTCGCCGGTCAGATCCATCATCTCCACGCCGCGCTTGCCGTTGAAGATGTATCGCGTGGTTGCCTTCTCGGGGTAGCAGCGGTGGTGATGGCCGGTGGTCCAAAGCTGTTCGAGAACCTCCTGCTTCCGCTCGACACGGCCGCTGTGCAGGTCGCGGCCCTCGGCGAAGTCCGGGCCGGCCCAAACCAGGCCGTCGATCACGAAGACGTCGCCGGGATACGATTCCAGCCCCGGGCGATAGGCCGTCGTCCAAAGTACGTTGCCGTCTTCCGCCGACAGCGCCGCCAGCGTGCCGCCGTACTCGTTCACGCGTGGGTGTGATCCGAGGTACTCCCAGATGTCACGATTGAGCACCGTGGGATCGCCGCCGCCGTACGAGCAGAGCACCACGCCGTCGACCACGATCAGCTTTGCCCTCGGCCAGGCCAGGCGTCGGCGTTTGGTGGTGATCTCCGGGACGAAACGCCAAACGAGCTTGCCGTTGGCGGCCGACAGGCAACATACACTTTGATCCGTCTTCACGAACGCGCGGCCGTCGCCGGCGGCCATCGTCAGCGGCACGATCTCGTCGCCTTCGCGCGGCGTCCATTGCCACAGGCGTTCGGCCGTGTCGACACGCCAAGCCGCGATGCCCCCTTGTTCGTCGACCGCCAGCAGCGTATTGCCGTCCTTGATGACCTCTTGCACGCCTTCGGTGCCGAGATACTCGCGCAGCACGCGTCCGGTCGCCGGTTCGATGGCAAAGAGCGGTTTGTCCGTTCCCAGCGAAACGAACACGCCGTCGCCGTCGGCAATCAGCCCGCGCCAAAGCTGCTCCAGCCGCCGTGGGAAGTCGTCGACCGCCACCGGCAGCTTCCAGAGCAATACGCCGTTGAAGGCGTCGCGGGCGACCAGAAACCACCGGCTGGGCACGCCGATGTGTGCGGCGGTCGCCTCGTCGACCAGGTAGAAGATCCGCCCGCCGCTGGACACCAACCCGCGAAATCCCGGCTGCGTGCCCTTGTCGTAGTGATGGTGCCGGGTCCACAGCGGTTCGGCCAGCCACTGCATCCGACGCGGCGGGCCGGTAACCTGGTCTTCCGCCACGGCGTTGTTGCCCGGGCCGTGCAGGAAGTGCGTCCAGTCGTCGATCTGCGGCGGGCGAGGCTTGACGGTGCGCGTCCAGGCGTCGCCGTCGCGAACGTACGCCGCTCCGCCGGGTGCGAGCACTCGCGTGACCTCGTCCATCGACAACTCGCCCAAGTCCTCCGCCACCAGCAGGTTTACCAAGTTGTCGATGTACGGCAACCGGCGGCCGTCGAACGGCTCGATGGTGATTTTGCCGTAGAGGCCCGTTGAGCGGACGTGCTGCCGGGCAGCGTCGACTTGGGCGGGGGCCTTTTCGAGTCCCTGCACCAACGAGCCCGGCGACACGAGCAGCGCCGCCGTCAGCCGGCCGTCGCCACAGCCGACGTGGACGATCAACCCGCCGCGGGTGTGCGTGGCGTCGAGAATCTGCCGGGCTAGTCCATCGGCCGCGTCCGGCACGGCCTGACCCGCCGCATGCGAGGCCGCCAGGCAGCAACACAGCGCGACAAGCCCGACCATCGGTACCCATCGACCAGAGATAATCAGAGTGCGTGGAATCATCACGATCTCTCCAGGACTCCCGCAAGGGTGAGGCGTCGCCCAAACGTGCCGCCCGGATTGGGAGGCAACCGACGAGCGCCGGACAGCACACCCATTATCGCGAAGCCGCCACCGAACACAAGCAAGCGGCCGCGGTTCCGACACCGTTCGTCTACGCCGCCCGGGCGTCCGTCAGCATCCGGGCGCGCGCGGCTTGGTTCTTGGTGATCGCGGCAATCAGCGCGACGGTGACGATTCCGGACAAGGCGGAAATGACACCCACCATGAGGTTCGAGGTGTGCGACAGGAGTTCGCCGTCGTTGCCGTGGAAGGTGAGATTGGCGCGGATGATCGTAAACGCCAGCCCAATCACAAACGGTGCCAAGATGAGCAGCCACCACGCCAACACGAGCGACGACCGCCGGCCACGGCGCGGATTGTGCAAGCGCTCGGCGTCGCGCGTCGGCACGCTGCCGCACCAGATCTCCGACGCGATGCGGTAGGGCATCCAGAGATTGGCCACCGGAATGAACCACCATCCCACGGCCCAACCCGGCGTCGTCGTCAGAACGGCGTTTCGCAACGCGGGTAGATTGCGGTAGACGCGGTGGAACCACATCAGGAAAAGCACCGCCGAAGGAATCCCGGCCGCCGCGCTGACCACCAGCGTCAAGAGTGCCGTTTGCAGCAGCGGTGCCATTTTTGCCTGCCAGGCCTCCAGCGCGGCCCTGTTTGGCACTCGCCGCGGGCCGTACCTCGAGCGACTCTCGACGTGCAGCGGCGGCCGCCGGGCCGTCATCGTCTCCAGCCGGTAGTTCGCGTACTGCTGCACCGGCGACCACAGCGTGCAAAGAATCACCAGCGCAATCGACCACCTCGCCCGTGGCCACGCTGTCGCAAAGGGCCGCACAACGCATCCGGCGGGGATCACCGCAACGATTTCGACTGCCGCGTGTTCGGGGCTCTGGAAGGGATTCAGGTTGTCGTCACTCATGGGTTCATCTCTTTCCGGCGGATCCCGTGGGAGTAGCACCTTGCGTCCTTACTACTGATGGGCACCGCGAAGGATATCCGCACGAGCGAGCTGGTTCTTGGTCGCCGCCACGATGACGCCGACGGTCGCCGCTCCGCCGAGGACCGCAAAGACGGCTTGGAGAATGTGGGGCCAACCCGACGTCGCGGCGTAGTGGCGGCCGACCGGAAAGAAGGAAGGCAGCAGATTGAATACGACGCCGACCGCGAGCGGGGCCAACATCAGTGCCCACCAAAGCGGGAGCAGCGGCGGCGTCCGGCTGCAGCGCAAGTCGTGCAGCAACTCCAGATCGCGAGTTGGAAGACTACCGCGCCAGACCTCCGCCGTTAGTTGATAGGGCACGATCAGATTGACCACGGGGATGAACCACCATCCGACCGCCCATCCGGGAGTGGTTTGCACGTGCCGGTTTCCCAACGCCCAAAGATTGCGGTACATGCGGTAGAACCACATCATGAAGTAGACGATCGACGTGATGCCGGCTACCGCGGCCGGCAGAAACACCGCACCGAAGAACAGCACTCTCGGCATCATCTGCGATTGCCACGCCTGTAACGCCTCGGTGTTCGGTTCTGTCCGGTAGCCAAACCGCCCGAGGCTCTCGGTGACGTAGTCTGGCGGCTTCTTGACGGCAACGCTTTGCACGCGATAGGCGGTGTAGAAGAATAATGGCGACAATACCGAAGCCAGAATCACCCAAATCACGGCTCGCTTCGCCAGCGGCGCAGCCGAACGATAACGCATCGGCGGCGCCGTGGCCGGCTTCGCAGGAGCCGGTCCAGTAGGCGCTGCAGGAACCGCCGCTGCCGCATCGTTCGACGCTGCTCGCCGTGGCGGCCGCCGCTTCGCACTCCCCTCACTCATCAGAATCCCCCCTCAGAATCCCTTTGTACTTACGCCCGCTCCTCGGTCAACTCGATCGCCTTGAGCAAACCCCGGGCTTTGTTGAGCGTTTCGTTGAATTCGTTCTCGGGCACGCTGTCGGCGACAATACCGGCGCCGGCCTGGACGTAGGCCGTTTGGTCCTGGACGACGATCGTCCGCAGGGCGATGCAAGTGTCCATGTTGCCGTTGAAGTCGACGTAGCCCACCGCCCCGGCGTACGGGCCGCGGCGATGCGGTTCGACTTCGTCGATGATCTCCATCGCCCGAACCTTCGGGGCGCCGGAAACGGTTCCCGCGGGCAGACACGCCTGCAAGGCGTCGAAGGCGGTCATGTCGTCGGTCAATTGGCCGTTGACGTTGCTGGTGATGTGCATCACGTGGCTGTAACGCTCGATCGTCATCACGTCGCTGAGCTCGACCGTACGATACTGCGACACGCGGCCCACGTCGTTGCGGCCGAGGTCGACCAGCATCACGTGCTCGGCGCGTTCCTTGGGATCGGCCAGCAACTCGGCGGCCAGCCGATGGTCCTCCTCTTGCGTTTCGCCACGCGGCCGCGTGCCGGCCAGCGGGCGGACGGTGATCCGGCCGTCGACCACCCGGACCATGATCTCCGGCGAGCTGCCGACCAGCGTGACCGACGGCGTGCGGACGTAGAACATAAACGGGCTGGGGTTGACCACCCGCAACGTGCGATAGATCTCGAACGGATGCGACCGGATGGGCACTTGCAGCCGCTGGCTGAAGACGACCTGGAAGATGTCGCCGGCACGGATGTACTCGACGCACTTCTCGACGGCGCTCTCGAAGCCGGCCTGCGTGAAGTTCGATTCGTAGGCCAGCGTCACCTCGCCGGGGGCGTGGATGTCGACCGGGCAAACCGAGTCGTCCGCCGAGGAAAGCTGCTCGACCAGCCGATCGGCCCGCTCGCACGCCGCCGCGTAGGCCGCCTCGATGTCGCCGTGCTGGCCGTCGACCCGGGCCATCACCACCACCACGAAGGTCTTCTTCACGTTGTCGAAGACCACCATCTGGTCGTAAAACGCAAAGGCCAAGTCGGGCACCTGGCGGTCGTCGGTGGGGGCGTCGGGCAAGTGCTCGACGTAACGCACCGTATCGTATCCCGCATAGCCCACCGCCCCGCTGCAAAACGGCGGCAGCTCCGGCAGATGGGCCGCATTGACCGCCTCGACCCGCTGCCGCAGTTCATCCAGCGGGTTGTCGCTCTCGAACTGCCGCGTAACCAGCGTCGGCACGCCGCCGGCCGACACGCCCGAGTATTCGTTGATCGTCACCCGATTGCCGTAGGCCTCGATCTCGAAGAACGGCTCGGTAGCCAGAAAGCTATACCGTCCCACCTTCTCGCCGCCCACCACGCTCTCGAACAGACACGCACACCGCCCCGCGTCGATCCGATGAAAGGCCGTCACCGGCGTCAAGGCGTCGCTCAGCAGCCGCCGATAAACCGGCACCATGTCGGCGCCGTCGGCCAGCTTCGTGAACGTCTTCAGGTCGGGGTAGTAGGGGCCTGTGGACATGACGGTACCGAGGTGGTGTCGATGGCGGGCGGTAACGGGCCGCGTCAAGGAGGACAGTGTAGCCGTTTGGGGTCGACGGGACAACGGGCCGGTAACTCGCTGGACGTGGCGCCGATCACGTTTCCTGCTCGAAGAGGCGGCGGAAGTCTCGAGCCGCGTGGATGACACGAACTACGTCGATCCCTTCGCTGGTCGGGCGGTAGAAGATGACGTGGCTCTCGAAGCCGCGAATCTGCCACATCCGAAGGCCGGCTGCGCGCCGATTGCGAAAACGGCACAACTCACCAAGCAAACGCTCCCGCCCCAAGAGAGAGAACGTCTCCTCAGCCGCATTGAGGAATCGTGCGGCCGCGTCGAGACTGTCGGCCGCGATGTGGGTCGCCTGCTCGACGAGGTCCTGTCGAGCCTCCGGTGTCTTCGTGACGAGACCGATCATCCGGCGTTTGCCCCCAGGCGTTAGTTCGCCGTCCGTCCGGCGTGTCGCTCCGCAACTTCCTGACGGATCTCCGCCCAATCCTCCGAGGTCATCGGCGTGGACGGCCCACTATCGAGGCCTTTGAGCACCTCCGATTCCAGCATATCCCGAGCACGACGTTCCTGGTCGGCGGAGATCAACGATTGGATGTAGTCGCTCGCGCTATCGAAGCCGCCGTCCGCGACCCGATCTCGCAGAAAGGACCTCATCGAGTCCGGAATGGCAATACTCATCTTCTCCATAGTTGGCCTCCACTTTCCATTGTACTGCGCATGCCCGTTCCGTCAATGCCTTGCCATCGGTGACATTCATCGCGGATCACCCGGTTTCTCCCGCGGGTGCCCCCGACACTTTTCCGCAATAGGCATTGTCATCTCTGTCGCTTTGTCGGAAAATGTGTCGGGGTAGCGTAGCCACATGAGGAGACCGAGCGTGTGCCTCTTGTGGCGTTGCCACCCGGACGGATTTTGCGAGCAAGTCACCAAGATCGCAGCGTCCTCTCCGCAAAGCCGTCCGGGCCACCCTATTCGTCCGGGGCACCCGAGACTGGAACGCTGACAGTCCGCACCGGGCACCGTCCGGTATTCCGGGTATTCCGGGGACACCATACTAATTCGTTTCCCTTGCCGGGCGGCCGGCCTTGCGGGGGTGGAGAGGGGAATTCCGGTGACACCATACTAATTCATGATCGTAAACCACCAGCTCTGCTGGTGAGTACTCACTAGGCTCCGCCGTTCCCGGAGTATAGAAAAGGACCCTCCTGAGGAAGGCCCCGAGGGGCACAGGAGGATCCCAGATGAAGGACTGGCGTAGCCAAGCCCACGTGAAGTGGGACTGCAAGTACCACGTTGTGATTGTTCCAAAATACAGGAGGCGTAAGTTCTTTGGAAGTCTTCGTGTGGAAATCGGGAAGATTCTCCGCGAGCTTTGCCGGCAGAAGGACATCGAATTGGTGAAGGGCAATGCATTGCTGGACCACGTTCATCTGCTGTTGAGTGTTCCACCGAAGTACAGCATCGCGAACACGGTGGGATTCCTGAAAGGAAAGAGTGCCATTCGGATCAACCGTGACCTCGGAAAGGTGAAAGGAAGCTTGTACGGACGAGCGTTCTGGTCACGCGGATACTGCGTGAGTACCGTGGGGCTGGATGAAGCAATGATCAAGGAGTACATCCAGAACCAGGAGAAACACGAGCGTGACGAAGAACGCGGTTTGTTTGATTTACACTAACCCCTGACATCGGCCCCTTTTAGGGGCCTTCCTCATACTACCGGCTCTGCCGGTAGTTACTGATTCTCCCCCCTTGCCGGGCGGCCGGCCTTGCGGGGGTGGAGAGGACGGTCGAGAAGACGTTCCAGCTTGCTGACGAATCGCTTGCTGCCCAACGGTCGGCCGGTTCGCTCGTGACGGCGGAGTGACTCTTGCTCTTCTGCGGCGACCGCCGAGGACAGGAAACGCGACCAATCGCCGATCATCTCCAACAGCGGCCGGGCCGTCACCAGTTGGTCGTCGCGGCCTTCAAGATGCGCCCGGGCGCTGCTGTAGGGATAGCGGTGCGGCTTGCGGACGATCTTCGCCCGCACGGGGTTCAACTCGATGTATCGTGCGGCGGCCAGCAGGTGCTCGTCGTCCATCACAAACGAAGCAAAACGGCCCTGCCAAAGATGCCCTCTCCAGCCCTCGCGAAAGTTGACCCGCCGCGTGTATCGCCGATGGGCCTCGCCGATCGCCCGACGCAGCCCGTCCTCGTCCTCGGGCACGGCGATCAAGTGAACGTGGTTGGGCATCAGGCAGTAAGCCCAGATGGCCACTCCGCACTCTTCACACCACTCCGCCATCAGATCGATGTACGCTTGATAGTCCTCCTTCGAGAAGAACGTCTGCTGCCGCCGATTCCCCCGCTGCGTCAC
>CAYYNP010000127.1:0-25830 GCA_964472545.1 uncultured Planctomycetaceae bacterium
GTGGATCGTGCGGTTGCCGTTGTTCCAGTCCAAGGCCAGCAGCCCGCTTTGGCCCGGCTGAAGTTTCTGGGCCGCTCGGGTGAGGTTGACGTGCGGATCGCCTTTGGCTGTGTATTGTGCGGGGGTCAGATGCGAGGCGAACCAGTTGAAGATGTCGCCCACGGCGGACTGACCCGCTTCGAGTCCGTACATCCCCGGGATGATCGAGCCGGGCACGATGCCGCAGACGCCGGGTACGTCGGGCAGCTTTCGGGTCATCGGGGCGACCAGCATGTCGCAGGTGCTGGTGCCGATGATCTTGACCAGCGTGCCCGGCTTGATTCCGGCCCCGACGGCCCCCATGTGAGCGTCGAACGCCCCCACGGCCACGGGTGTTCCCGCCGGCAGTCCTACCTTCGCCGCCACCTCGGCCGTCAATTCGCCGGCCATTTGGTCCGATGGCACGGCGGCCGGGGCGTAGTGGTCGCGGACTTTGGCCAACCCCGGATCGAGCCGGTTGAGTAGGGCCTTCTTCGGCAATCCCCCCCAATCCTCGTGATACATCGCCTTATGGCCGGCGGCGCAAACGCCTCTTGGCAGCGTGTCCGGGTCGAGGTTTCCGGTGACGAAGGCCGGCACGAAGTCGGCCAACTCGACCCAGGCATAGGCCGCATCGAATACCTCCGGGCTGGTCCGGCGGCAGTGCAAGATCTTGGACCAGAACCACTCGGAACTGTACGTTCCGCCGCATTTGGCCAGATACCCGATACGTCCTCGCGACGCTTTCTCGGTGATCTCGGCAGCCTCGGCGTGGCCCGTATGATCTTTCCAGAGCCACGCATGGGCGGCCAAGTTCTTGCGGAACTTCGGCTGCATCGCCAGCGGCATGCCGGCCCGATCTACCGGGATGGGGGTCGAGCCGGTGGTGTCGACGCCGATGCCGATCACGTTTTCCGGCCGAAAACCGCGCTTGCGACCCGCTGCGGCGACCGCCTCGCGGACCGACACGTAGAATCCTTCGATGTAGTCGGCCGGGTTCTGCCGGGCCAGATTGGGGTCCTTCGCGTCGAGCAGGATGCCGTCCTGGCCGCTGGGGTAGTCGAAGACGTGGGTGGCGACTTCCCGCCCGTCGGCCACATCGACGACCAACGCCCGAACGCTGTTGGTGCCGTAGTCCACGCCGATGGCGAACCGCTTAGCTGCCGATTTGGCCATGATTCCCCTCTCTCACGGTGCGGTGGATGTGTACAGCCATGTTTACGCAACAGGTTTATCGCACCGGGGCCGATTGGTCAACCACCGCGGCAACGGTCCGAAGGGGGGGCTGTCGCTGAACGGCTTCATCTTTCAAACTAGCCGTCTTATAGTTGTCTTCGCGCTCGGCGATATGGACCTCGGTCTCGCGGTGCGAGACGACTACTGTACGCCCGGAATCTCAACCTGCGCAGAGGAGGAACATGAAATGACCCGACCTACCCGAATTCCCGTGGCAGCCGCTTGTCTCGTAGCGTTGCTTGCCGCCGTGGTTGTCGCAAAAGCCCCCGCGGCCGACGGCACGTCGAAGCCCGAAGCCGCCAACCTGCTGCCGAATCCGTCGTTCGAAGAGGACGTCAACCAGGCGCCGGCCGGTTGGAAGACACAGACCTGGGGCGGCGGTGGGACGTTTTCGTTTGCCGCCACCGGACGTACCGGCAAGCGGAGCGTCGCGATCGCTTCACAAAACGGAGCCGACGTCAGTTGGACCACCACCGTCCCGGTCGATCCGTTTGCCACCTACCGGCTTTCCGCCTGGATTAAGACCGACAACGTGGCCGGCGTGGCCAATCGGCCAGGCAAAGGCGCCTTGCTGAATCTGCACAATCTGCAGCCCATCCAAACCAAGGCCGTCTCCGGCACCGCCGATTGGACCCGGGTCGAGGTCGTCTTCGAGACCGCCGGCGAAGATACCGTGCAAGTCAACTGCCTCTTCGGTGGCTGGGGGCTGTGTACCGGCAAGGCGTGGTTCGACGATCTGCGATTGGAGCAACTCTCCGCGGAAGACTGGGAGCCGAACATCGCCATCGACGCCAGCAAGACCGGCGAGCCGATATCGAAGTACATCTACGGTCAGATCATCGAGCACCACGGCCGCTGTATCTACCGCGGCATTTCGGCCGAGATGCTCGACGACCGCAAGTTCTACTACGGCGTCGAAGCCGAGGAGTCGCCGTGGGAGCCGTTCGACGAGGATTCGGTCGCGATGATCCAGGCGCACTCGTTCGTCGGACATCACACGCCGAGGATCGCCTCGGGCAAGGGTATCCGCCAAGCCGGGCTTGGGCTGGTCGACGGGAAGCAATACGAAGGCTCCATCTGGCTCCAGGCGACCGGCGAACGCCCGACGGCTAGCGTGTCGCTGATCTGGGGCGCCGGCAAAACCGGCCGCGAGCTGCAGACCGTGCGCTTGACAGACATCCGCGATACGTACGCGAAGTATCTCCTGAAGTTCACCGCTGGAAAAACGACCGACGACGCCACGCTGTCTATCAAAATCACCGGCGGCTCCTGCTACGTCGGCACCGTCTCGTTAATGCCCGCCGACAACGTCGACGGCATGCGGGCCGATACGCTCGAGCTGCTCAAAGAACTTGATTCGCCCGTCTATCGCTGGCCGGGCGGCAACTTCGTCAGCGGCTACGACTGGAAAGACGGCATCGGTCCCCGCGACCGCCGGCCGCCGCGGAAGAACCCGGCCTGGCGGGGCGTGGAGCACAACGACGTCGGGATCGACGAGTTCATCCACTTCTGCCGCGTCCTGAAGACGGAACCCTATATCGCCGTCAACAGCGGCCTCGGCGGCGTGGAAAGTGCCGTGCAACAACTGCAATACGCCAACGGCGCCGCCGACACGCCGATGGGCAACTTCCGAGCGCACAACGGGCATCGCGAGCCGTACAAGGTCAAGTGGTGGGGCATCGGCAACGAGATGTACGGCGGCTGGCAGCTCGGCCACATGCCGTTGGAAGAGTACGTCAAGAAACACAACGTCTTCGCCGAAGCGATGCGGGAGGAGGATCCGTCGATCAAGCTCGTGGCCGTGGGCGCCACCGGCCGCTGGAGCGAGATGATGATGCAGCAGTGTGCCGATCACATGGACCTGATCAGCGAGCACTTCTATTGCCAGAACCGCGACGGGCTGGCTTCCCACGTGCGGCAGATTCCCAACGCCGTGCGCGGCAAAGCCGAGGCCCATCACGACTATCGCCGGCGGTTCGAGGCCCTCAAAGGTAAGGACATCCGCGTCGCACTGGACGAGTGGAACTACTGGTACGGTCCGCACGTCTTCGGCGAGTTGGGCACCCGCTACTTCCTCAAAGACGCCCTGGGCGTCGCCGCCGGACTGCACGAGTACGCCCGGCAGAGCGACATCATGTTCATGGCCAATTACGCGCAAACGGTCAACGTGATCGGTTGCATCAAGACCAGCAAGACCGAGGCCGAGTTTGCCACCACGGGCCTGGTGCTGAAGCTCTATCGCAAGCATTTTGGCGTGTTGCCGGTGGCCGTCGAGACAGATCGGCTGCTGGATGCGGCGGCTGCGCTGACCGAGGATCGCAAGACGCTCACGCTTGGCGTGGTCAACCCGACGATGGAGACGTTGGACGTACCGCTGAGTATTGAGGGCGTCGAACTCACCGGCGCCGGCACGCGTTGGCAAATCGCCGGCGAGGACCCGATGGCCTACAACGAGCCGGGCAAACCGGCAAGGGTCTCGATCGAAGAGGCAGCCGTCTCCGGGGTTGGCGACAAACTCACCGTGCCGCCGTGCAGCGTGACGCTGTTTGCCTTGCGATTGAAGTGACGCGGCGTCGGCGTTTATGAAAGTGTGCCGTAGCGGCGGCGCGTTTTCGACCGCCGCGGCGGAAAAACCACGACAAATCGAGCCGCTGCCACGGCACGATATTTTGCAACAATTCTGGGATTTTTCCGACTGCGGGTGACGGCTGCCAGTTTAGCGATGGAAGAACGGCCTGCCGTGTTGGCCGAGAACGACGGCTGGGGAAGTCTCGCAACTTGTTTCTGGCGAAGGGGTTGGCTTGCCGTTGTGGCAATCCGATCCGGCCCGTGGCGGGGGCGTTTGCGGTGCTTGGCGTTGGCAATGGCAAGGCGGTAGGTAGTTTTTTTTGGGGCTACCCCCAGAATGCCCAGGACACCGCGACACCGCAGGGGACACAAATCCCCCGGTCCCCAGTTGACACGAAATTCGACTGTGCTAGCCTAGCTGTCAAACCTGTGCGCTGATTGCCACGCCCGTCGGCCTCGAACGTGTTAAAGGGGCCCATTTTGGCCACGGAAACGGTAGTGGCACAGATTGATATATTCCCTCCCTTGCTGAAAGCCGTCAGGGCCGGGGAGTATCGAACGTGTGACGGCGTCAGTGCGAGTCCCTTGACGCTACGGTACCTGGTAGCAGGAGGTTCCCCGAATGAACCGCACTTGTATTTTTGGCATCGCGGTGTTTCTCGCGGTGCTCGGTTGCGCTCTGATGAGCGCTGAGCAAGCCACGGCGGGCGGCCCCGCCGGCAAGGCAGCGACATGTGGCCCGAAGCTGCTCGACAAGATCACCGGCTTGAAACCCGACCTGGGTGGCAAGCTCGCGGCCCTGAAGCCCGAGTTGGGCGCGAAGACTTGTGGCCCGAAGCTGCTCGACAAGGTCAAAGGCTTGAAGCCCGACCTGGGCGGCAAGCTCGCGGCCCTGAAGCCCAACCTGGGTGGCGCGAAGACCTGTGGTCCGAAGCTGCTCGACAAGATCAAGGCCCTGAAGCCCGAATTGGGCGGCGCGAAGACCTGTGGTCCGGCGCAGAAGGGCTGCCAACAGAAAGCGGCCTGTGGTAAGGCTGCCGACTCCCCCGGCGACGACGAAGCGCCGTTGCCTCCCCCCCCCCGCCACCTAAACCCTCCGGACTGACCGGGGTGCCGCTCGCGATGCGGTCGACCGGTTTGACCAGCGTCCAGCGTCCCCACCCCTTTGAGGCAACCCCGGGCCTGTCCCGTTTGGCGTTTGCTTCGCAGTTCGAGAGCACGTAAGCCGGGTCTGTGCGCAGATCCGGCTTTTTTTGTGCGCCGTCGCCCTAGATGCCCCAACTTTCCGAATTGCCCTTGACACTCATCCCGTTGATTGGCTACTCAGGGCTTGGTGGGGTGGGGCCGGTCCCGCCCGTTGCCTGTCCCACACGTTGCTTGTCCCGCACGTTGCCTGCCCCACCCGATGGCAGAAACTGCCTGGCAATCTCACCTGTCGATTCGTTCTCGGGAACGTACCGGGGAGTACCATGTCGAAGATACGTTGGCTTTCGCTGTTTCTATCCGCTGGAATGTTGGTTCCCTGCGGTGGATGTCTCTTGAATCTGTCGCGAACCCATGTCGTTCGGGAAGGCGAGCCGCGTCAAGGCGTGCGGTTTGAATCTCGGGATGCCATGATCGCGTTCCAGCGTCGGGCGCTGAGCCCGAACCTTCGGGAACGCTCGGCCAGCAGCAGCGGGCTGTCGATTCCCTTCCTGTTAGGGGTGAACCGAGAGCGGATCCTCTCGGAAAACGCCTTCTACAACGACCAGATCAAGATGGCCGATGCCGATGCCGACGGTATCATCAGCCTTGATGAAGCGCTCGCCTACAACTACGTCGCGGAGCCCTCCGAGCGGGACACGCCGGTTGGTGCAAATCCCATCAGCCGCGACAAGGCGCCGGGCAATGTCTCCGTCTCCACACCGCAGCCCCGCGGCTTGGGCGATCCCCAGAAGGGAAATGTGGCGAAGGGAAATGTGGCGATAGGTGCACGTGCCGATTTCGGCGGTGCTCGGAAAACGCCGGCTGTCGGCGCGACCCCCGCTCTTGGTGGGGCAAGAAAGGCGTCGGCAGAAGAGCCTTTCCGGCAATCGCTTCCTGCGCGAGAGTGGTGAGGGCTTCGACACTGGGTGATCCCCCTGCGGACGGATGTTCCGCTCGCGTCAGAAAGGCGGATTCTCGGCCTGGCCACGGTGCGGAACCGCGCAACGCGAAGAACTGCTAAACCTTCTCCTACCGTCGAACCGATCCCAGTTGGATGTGACGGGTTAGATTCCCTGTCCTACCAATACGCGCCGAGACGCCGATGGGACGCATCCAAACCAACATCGGGCTGATTTCCGGGATCCCGATCCAGGACACCGTCGACAAGCTGATGGAGCTTTCGGCGAGGCCCCGCGACATGCTCGCCGAGCGGACGGCCGAACTGCAAGCGGAGCAGGTCGCGATCACCGAGCTTACGGCACTGTTGGTGTCGGTCGACGTGGCGGCGACCAACCTTGCCCGCGAGGATATCTACGACAAGCGAAAGGCCACCAGCAGCGACGAAGAGGTGCTCACCGCCTCGGTCGACGGCAAGCCGCCGATGGGGAGCTATCAGTTTACGCCGTTGCGAACCGTTCAGAGCCAACAACTGATCAGTTCCGGCTTCAAGTCCGACACCGAACCGCTGGGCGACGGCAAGCTCACGTTCCGTTTCGGCGACGACGTTCAACGCAGCGCCGAGTTGGAGTGGTTTTCCGGCGGCACGGGCATCGAGCGGGGCACCATCCGCATTACCGACCGCAGCGGAGCCACCTCCGAGATCGATCTCTCGGCCGTGCTCTCGGTCGACGACGTCCTGGAAGCGATCAACTCCAACCGGGCGATCGGCGTCACGGCGGTGGCCCACGGCGACGGCATCCGGCTGATCGACACCACGGGCCAGACGGACTCGAATCTCATCGTGCGCGAGGTCGGCGGACGCACGGCGGCCTCGCTGGGACTCGACGTTATCGACGCCGCCGCCGACGTGGTCGACGGCCGCGACGTGCTGTGGCTCTTCGACGACCTGTCGGTCGACGAACTCAACGACGGCAGCGGCGTGCGGACGCACGCCTGGCTGGCGGAAATCGAGTTCCGGCTGCGAGAGCAAGGCCCCGACGTCGAGGATGACGATTGGTACAAGATCGATTTCTCGACCATCGAGAAGGGCAGTTCCAATGTGCTGGAGGAAGCGACGCTGGGTGAGATCTTGGCGGTGATCAATGCCGCGGCGCCCGGGAAGCTCGTCGCCACCATCGCACCGGACGGCAGCAACCTCGTGCTGGCCGACGAAACTCATGGTGATGGCTCGTTCGAGATTGCCGCAGCCAACGACCAGGAGACGTTGGGCGACTTGGGCTTCACGGCGACGGAATCGGCCGAGGGCCCGATCATCGGCCGGCGGATCTTCGGCGGGGCGGGTACGGTGCTGCTGTCGAGTCTGGGCGGCGGACGCGGTTTGGGAGAGTTGGGTAGCTTGGAATTGACCGACCGTTCCGGGCACCCCGAAGTGGCCGATCTCTCCAACGCCGAGACGCTCGACGAGGTGATCGACGCGATCAACGCCATTGAAGAACTGGGTATTACCGCCCGAGTAAACCGTGCCCGCAACGGGATCGAACTGATCGACACCACCGGCCTCTCGGATGGCCCCCTCATCGTAGCCAGCGGCGATAGTACCGAAACTGCCGAGAAGTTGGGGATCGCGGTCGACGCCGACGTAACGCAGATCAACGGCGGCGACCTGCACCTGCAGGTGATCGCCGAGAACACCTTGTTGGACGATCTCGACGGCGGGGCGGGCGTGGCCCGCGGCACGATGACGATCTTCGACGCCAATGGCCGGCAGGCCGAACTGACCGTAGACGCCGCCGACGGCGATACGGTGGGCGACGTGATCGACCAGATTAACAAGCTCGTTGACACGGTCAGCAAGAAGTCACTCGAGATCCACGCCGAAATCAACGCCAACGGCGACGGCATCCTGCTGCGCAGCACCGCGGGCGACTCGGCCGGATTCCACGTGGACGAAGGCAACTCGAGCACCGCCGCCGACCTGCGACTGCTGGGATTCTCCACCGAAGCCGAACTCGACGGCGCGGCCACGCAGGTGATCGACGGCTCGACCACGCATACCCTGGAGTTCTCGCGATTGACCGTCGCTACGCTGCTGGCCGACCTCAACGGCGGCAACGGTGTGGCGGCGGGATCGTTCACCTTGATCAACTCCAATGGCGACACGGCGCTGGTCGACCTCAGCGGCGAGAACATCCGGACCGTCGGCGACGTGATCGGCGCCGTCGAGCAACTCAACGCCGGAGTCCGGGCCGAGATCAACCAGACGGGCGACGGCCTGCGCCTGATCGATCAAGTCGGCGGCGAAGACGAACTCCAGGTGCTCGAGGGCAGCGAGACCACGGCGGCCGACCTGAAACTGCTCGGCGCGGCCCAGCAGACCCGGGTCGACGACGCCGACGCACTAGTCATCGACGGCGCGGGCGTCTTCGACGGTATCGATTCGCTCGAAGATCTGCGCCAGGCCGTCAACGCCTCGGGAGCGGGCGTGACGGCAACGACGTTTCTCGACGGTTCGAGCAAACCGCATCGTCTCTCGTTGGTCAGCGATCGCTCGGGCACGGCCGGCCGGTTGGTCGTCGACACCTCGGAGGCGGGCTTTTCGATGCAGCAGACGGTCCGCGCCCGCGACGCGCTGCTGGTCTTCGGCGAGCCGGACATGGTGGCTGCCAGCGTGTTGGTCTCCTCCAGCAGCAACACTTTCAGCGGCGTATTGGCGGACGTTACACTGCAGGTCAAACGGGCCTCCGACGTGCCGGTCACGGTGACCGTCGAGGCCAGCGACGCGGACCTGTCGGCCACCGTGCAGACGATGGTCGACAACTACAACAACTTCCGCGGGAAACTCGAAGAATACACGAAGTTCGACCCCGAGACGGAGACCGGCGGAATCCTCACCGGCGATTCCACGGCGTTGCGCCTGGATATCGAGCTATCGGGGCTGTTCAGCGGCCGATTCGGCAGCGACGGACCGTATGCGGCGCTTTCACAGCTGGGTGTTGATTTCAATGAGGACGGCACGCTCGGCTATCACGCGGGGCGGCTGAAAACGAAATTCGCCGCCGACCCCGATACCGTTCAGCGGTTTTTCGCCGACGAGAATTTCGGAGTCGCCACGCGGCTGGGCGACCTGCTCGATCAACTCACGGGCATCGACAATTCGCTGTTGACCAACCGTGCCGACACGCTGGCGGCCCGAATCGACGACAACCACCAGCGGATCGGCTTCCTTAACGACCGGCTCGATCAGAAGCGGGAGCTGTTGTACCTGGACTTCTATCGCATGGAATTGGCCATCGGGAAACTGCAAAACGGGCTGGCGGCGATCGAGTCGATTCAGAGAATCTCGCCGTTGGTCAGCGTGTGATCGTGGCGGTTGGCCCCGGCGGCCGAAGACTCGGATCTATCGTATCACTCAGAAGCAGAAAGGACTCGCCAGTGGAATCGTCGGCAAGACAAAACTACCTGGAAACGGAAGTCATGACGGCCACGCCGCAGAAACTCCAATTGATGATGATCGACGCGGCCATCCGCTCCGCCGAGATCGCCCGGCAAAAGTGGCACGCCGACCTCAACGACGAGGCCTGCGAGGCGTTGATCCACGCCCAGGAGGTCGTCGGCGAGATGCTGGCCGGGCTCAATCCGGAGGTGGACGAGACGCTGGCCAAGAAGGTGGCCGCGGTCTACTTGTTCGTCTTCCGCACGCTGATGGAAGCCCTGCACGAGCACGACGAGAAGAAGCTCGCCGACGCGATTGAGGTACTCAAGGTCGAACGCGAGACGTGGCACCGGGTTTGCGAAAAGCTCGGCAGCACGCGGAAGCCCGGCGAGGAATCGGTCGCGGCGTCGCCTTCTGTGATACAGGACACCGCGACGGCCGGACCGCCCATTGCGCACCTGCCGGATCTCGGATCGACGACCGATTCGACCACTTCGGGGCTCTCTTTGGAGGCGTAGGGCCTGGAGGCACGGGGGCGTTTGGTGTATTCTGTGGCCAAGTGGCGCAACGGTCGTGGTCGATCACAGCGGGTGGCTGGGGCAACGCGCAGCGGTGCCCCAGGTTTTCGCCACTGGGGCACCGCTGCGCTTTGCCCCAGCCACCCACTAGTAGGTTTGGCGACGACGCACATGCCCCCAAGCCACCATCGTACCCTCGATTCCGGAGCCCACCCGTGAGCGACCCCCGCCTGCTGATTCGCGTCGGCCACAGTCCCGACCCGGACGACGCCTTCATGTTCTTTGCGCTGGCGAAGGACCGCATCGATACGGGCGGCTATCGCTTCGAGCACGAGTTGGTCGACATCGAGACGCTCAACCGCCGGGCGTTTTCCGGCGAACTGGAACTGACCGCCGTGAGCGTTCACGCCTACGCGCATTTGAACGACCGCTATATGTTGTGCAACTGCGGTGCCAGTATGGGCGACCGCTACGGCCCGATGCTGGTGGCCCGGTCGAAGGGGCCGCTCGAGGACTTCGTCGGGGGGACGATCGCCGTGCCCGGCACGCTGACCACGGCGTATCTGGCGATGCGGATGTGCCTGGGCGTCGACTTTGCGCACGTGGTGGTGCCGTTCGACGAAATCCTCGACGCCGTCGAGGCGGGCCAGTACGAAGGCCGCCAGATCGACGCCGGGCTGATCATCCACGAAGGACAACTGACCTATGCACAACAGGGGCTGGAGTTGATCGTCGACACGGGCCAATGGTGGTTCGAACAGACCGGGCTGCCGCTGCCGCTGGGCGCCAACGCGATCCGCCGCGACTTGGGTCCCGAGGCGATCGCCGACGTGCATCGGCTGTTGCTCGAGAGCATTCGCTACGGCCTGGAGCATCGCGAAGAGGCGTTGGACTACGCCCTGGGATACGGCCGCGGCCTGGACCACGGCAAGGCCGATCAATTCGTCGAGATGTACGTCAACGACTGGACGCTCGATTTCGGCCCACGCGGGCGCGAAGCCGTCGCGGAGTTGCTTGCCCGGGGGCATCGGGCCGGGGTGATTCCGACGTTGGTCGAGCCGGAGTTCGTGGGGTGATCCACAGACACGCGAGACTCTGGCTCTCAATGGGAAAGGGGGCCCGTCTTGATCAAGTCCGCAATCTCTCTACTCTGTGTGATCGTCTGCATTGCGAGCGTCTTTTTCGGGCTGATTGCCTGGTTGATACCTGCCGTCGGGCCGGAAGCTACGTTTCGTTGGTCGATCCGGATTGCCTCGGTCGTGCTCGGCCCTCTGAGCTTGCTGATCTTGGTAGTGTGGGCTCTCAAGCCCGACCCGGTTCCAGACTTCCTCGCAGAAATCTCAGGCCCCTATTTCGGTCGCGGCGGCGTGTTGTTTGCGTTTGAAGTGGTCGTAAGACAGGGTGCCTGTTGGATGACTATCCACTATCAGAACAGGTTTGCGAATCGAGCGATCGTGGTCGCTGTCGTGCAACCGTCGCAGAGCTTCCTTGGGTCTAGAAACGACATACCGTCCGTATCAGTCGAGTTCCCCTGCGGCCCAGCCGGCTACGGTACCGTCAGTGTTCCCTTGGGAATTCCGCGCCAGTACCAAGGCAAGAGGCAGTCCTTCGACGTGGGCGCCAGCGCTCGGTACCCAAATGGTATGGGTGAATTGCTGCGCAACTGCGTTGGGCATCCCATGTTTTTGGGCAGACATCCCCGGATTTGGTAGTCTCGCGCTGAACCTGGCACGAGTTGCTGTGTCGGGCACTCCGCCACGGACCTTGAAGATCCCCTCACGCCTTCAATTGGATTTGCCGACCGGCGTTCAGGACACCACAAAAGGGCTTCCTGGAGTGGAGCACGATGAAAAGTGGGTACTGCCTGCAGATGCCGATTCCAACGCGGGCGCAGAAGGCATCGAGTGAAATCTCGGCCTCCAGTTGCCCCCAAGGTAATGTCTAGTGCGGCTAATCCGGCGTCCAGAGCTTCTTCTCTCCCCCCGGCTCTTCGCTGCCGGGGGTCCAGATCTTGCCGTCGTCGGCGGGGGCGGCAGGTGGAGCGGCGGCGGGTGGGGCCGTCGTCGACTGGTCCATTGAGGCCATCATCGGGTCTTGTTGCATTGGCGGTGGCGGGGCGGCGGTGCCGTCGGGCCGCAGCACGCCGACCTGTACCAACAACTGCGTGAACGACTCGGCCACGCCCGGCTCCTCCAAGTGACGCGACTGGATGTGTTCGATCAACTGCCGCGCCTCGGCCGGCTCGCCGCGCGAGAAGCGATACGAAAGCTCCAGCAAGTCCCAGGAGGCACACGAACGCCCGGCGTCGAGGGCGGCCTGGCGGCCGGCGGTGATGTACTGAAGCGACTTCTCCGGATCGGGCTCCGAGCGGGCCAACAGGTTGTAGGCTCGCTGCTGGTCGGGGCCGCCGGCCAGACTCTCACGCTCGACCACTACCGTGGCAAACTTCCGTGCGGCGTCGGCCACGGCAAACATCTCGGCGCGGCGAAACGCAATCGCAAGCGCTTCGTCGGAGGCTCCTTCGGTCGCCAATCGCGGCAACCGCGCTAGCGGTAAACGGTCCGTCGATACGCTCGCCGGATCGATCGCTTCGAGCGTCGGGAGTCCCAATTCGCTGCGAATCTCGTTGTAGTCGAACACGCTCGGGGCGCCGGCCGAGGCCTGCTCGAGCAAGAGGATCGCGCCGAGCACCTTGATGCGATAGGCTTCCTCGCCGGCCGCTTCCCGCGGCGTCTTGCCGTCGAGCACGCCGAGCTTCAACTCCGTCCAGCGCTGCAACATGGCCTCGCGGCGGCAGGTCGCCACCAACTCCTCGAACTGCTCTCGAGTCACGCCCTTCGGCGGGCGCCATTTGTTTTGCAGCAGCTCCTCGCTGGCCGACACGTGCGCCATTACTTCCTGCTGGTACTCGGCATCGAGCGCGTCGTCGCCCAATTCGCCCAGCAGGGCCTTCAACGCCTCGACGTCGTCGCCGGCCACGCCGATCAGTTCCAGCCGGGCGTCGCGGTCCGTCTGACGGCCGTAGAGCATCGCCTGGCCCAACACACGCGCCACGCTCTCGGGCGTGAGATTCTCGGCCGATTCGCCGATCGGGCGATCCAACAGCAGATAGGCAGCCTTCGGCGGCGGATTGTCGGCGTCGCCGAACGTGGACGGGTCGAACGGCAGCGCAACGGCCCGGGCGTCGGCCAGCAGCGCCGTCTCGACCGGCTCGAAGTCCTTGATCGTTACCAGCAGCGAGAGCATCTCCATACGGTCGCCCAGCGGATCGTCGGACGAGAGCATCGCCTTGGCCTCGGCTTCCACCGCGGTTTCCAGCGGCACATCGAGCGCGGCGAACTTGCGCAAGGCCTCGACGCAGCCGTCGGTGTCGGCCAGCCAGCCGCGGATGGTCGCCAGGCTCTGCCAGACCACCGGCGCGTCGGGCTGCTTTTCGGCCAGCGCCGTCAGCAGCTCGGCCGCCAGCAGCCAGTTGCCCTGATCGACCGGAGCGACCGCCTCGGCGTAATCGGGCTTGTAGGGGGCGCCGTCGGGGCAGTCGTCGATCGGCGGGTCTTCCTTCAGCAGCAGCGGGATGTCGGACGAGCGGTGCATTTGCAGCAGCATGGTCAACGGTCGCTGGTCGTCGCGGACGATGCCCATCTGCAGTTGCAGAAGCGCCCTAGCGGCTGCCCAACGGCGTTCGGCAGCCAATGCCTGGGCGACAATCTCCAACGCCTCGTAGGTCCGCATCTCGATCCGCCCATCGGCCAGGGCCATCGCCCGGCAGATGATCTTGGTCGCCTCGGCGCCCCCCTTCTCCACGGCCGTGATCATGGCCGTCTCGGCCAGAGCGATCAGGTTTTCCGGGTGTTTCTCGACGAAATGGGCCACGTTGGCCTTGGCGTCCTCGAAGCGGTCGGTCCCGCGCAGCAGCATCGCCTTGGTGGCCAACATGCATGCCCGATCGGGATTCTTCTGCAGGCAACTTTCGGTGAAATTCAGGCAGGCCTCGAGCTGGTCGCCCTCGAGCATTCGCTCGATCTTCTCCAGGTCGCCGAGAGAATCGGAGCAACAGAACTTGATTTTCTTGCCTGTGCCGCCGGGACAAAGCGAGTAGGCGTCGATGGGCATGGAGGAACTCCAATCGGAGGGGGCAGAAAGCGAGAGGCCCGCAACGGGCCGACAAGGGCGACATCCTACCACAGGGCCCCGCCACAGGGCAGGGGGTGCGGAAGGGCAACGCGATTCGGCCGGGCGACCCGGTTGCCCGCCGAACCGACAAAGACTATCTTTCCGAGATACTACCGATGCTGCAAACCCCCTACATAGGTACCCTCGAGGAGAGACCCATGGCGGAGTTGTCGTTGTTCGATCTGAGCGGAAAGAAGGCCCTGGTCACCGGCGGGGCGGTGGGAATCGGCCGCGGATGTGCCCTGGCGCTGGCCCAAGCCGGAGCCGACGTGGCGATTGCCGATATCGACGAGGCCACCGGCCCCAAGACGGCCGCCGAACTGGCCGGCATGGGACGCGATTCGATCTTCGTCCCCTGCGACATCACCAACAAAGACCAGGTCCAGGCCATGGTCCGCCAGGTCGCCCAACGGTTCGGGCGGCTCGACGTCGGTGTGAACAACGCCGGCATCGGCATCCTCGGGGCCGACGAGGAGTTGGAACAGAAGGACTGGGACAAGGTGATCGACGTCAACCTTACCGGCACCTATCTCTGTGCCCAGGCCGAGGCCCAGCAGTTCCTCCGTCAGGCTCCGCCGGACGGCGGCAAGACCGAGGGCAAGATCATCAACATCGCCTCAATGTCGGCCACGATCTCCAACTGCAACGCGTCGTACAACTCCTCGAAGGCCGGCGTGGTGCAGATGACGCGGATGTTGGCCGCCGAATGGGGCACCTACAACATCAACGTCAATTGCCTCAGCCCCAGCTACCTTCTCACTCCCATGCACGCCTCGACGCCGGTGATCGTCCGCGAACGGATCCGAGAGTTGACGCCGCTGGGATACGTCGAGCGGCCGGAGGATCTCACCGGCGCGGTGATCTTCCTCGCCTCGGCCGCCTCGAACTACGTGACCGGGCTCGACCTGGTCGTCGACGGCGGCCACACACTCAACGCCTGGCTGGTCCCGCTGAAGAGGTCCGTGCCGCCGCGCGTGAGTCCCGAAGAAGAGATCGTCCAACTCAAGCACGACCTCGACGCACTCGGTTTCGAGTACGACGCCGACGGCATCAACCCCGACGTGCATCCCGAAGTGGCCGGAGCGTTCAAGGCCGGATTCGGGATCGAAGATTAGCACATTGTGGGCGTCTCGCTCCGCGAGACGTCACAGAACACAGGGCAGAACAGAGAGAACAAAAGGGGGCAGAGTGATTGGGCGTGCGTTGGCACGCCGGCAGTTCGACTTCGAATCGATCGAGACTTGCAGCGAGAATACGCTCGAACACTGTGCAGTCACCTTCCTTGTGGAGGATGCCCGCGCAAGCGTTGCCGCGATTGAGGGCGTGGTAGAAGCGGGCAGCTTCATCGGCACGTTTGAGTCTGGGCATTACGGCAGTCCACGGGAATGCCAAACGGTAATCAACGAGTCCTGCCCCCTCTTCTGCCCACCTCCGTCACCGTGTTCTGCTCGAAGTCGTACTCCCATTTCCGCCTGCCGTACCTGACGGCCACGATCTCGCTGCCGGCCTTATTCTGCAGGTAAGGACTGCTGTAGGCGTACTCGGGATTCAGGTCTATGGTTTTGTCCTCAACCTTCGGCAGAATATAGGCCTTGCCCTCGTCCTTACGCATTGCAGGCGTCATGGCAAAGAACTCCAGCCTGGATGAATTCGGACCGCGGTACTCGACCTTGTTGTCATCATACTCCAGCGGCGCGGCCAGGATAGCCTTCTGGAACTTCTCGAAGCTCCCGTAGTCGGCCCTACGGCCGGTCTGGATAATGATGGGAGAATAGACATCATTCAGATACACTTGCCGCATGATCGAATCAGTCCAGAAGTATCCACCCGAAACGACCTTGACTGCTGCATAAGCGTCATCGTTGTTCACAAGCACCCAACCATCCATCTCGGAAACTTTGCCGGGCAGCGCGTCGAAGACAATCCGAGTATCGCCCGGTACATACGGGCCGTCCGAGCACATCTGCGCTATTCTGACGTCTTTGTACTGCACGTTCCATTTTTCTCCCGTGTAGGCGTCCAGCGAAATAGCAGAGAGATTACGGAAAACAACGCCGCTCCACCGGCCCATTGAACCACTCTTTGCACCTAGATTGGGATCGTACATCCCGCATCCCGCTACGTATTCCGGAGTGCACCAGGCATAATGGATCGCATTGCACTGCTTACCGCCATAGGTTTCACGATCGTTGATGATTTCGTAGGTCTCGGCCGTTGTGCCGAGCTTGCGCAGAAGCACAGCCGGCTCCGCCGCCTGATAACTGCTGGCGGCCGGCATGGTGAGGAAATACGAACTACCGCGCTGGCCGTAAAGCATGGCCTGGATAGGATCCCAACGGTCGCCCAATCCGCCACGCTTGGCCCGGCCTTTGGTGCCGCCGCGCAAACCCGAGATTGAAATCTGTGCCGATTCCATCATCACCAGATCCATGTACATCCTGGCCCGTTGACGGATGATCGGGTCGGGGGATAGTTCGATCAGATTGAAGTAGTGCGGGTAGGTCTTGTACGTATAGGCGGGAGACCCTAGCTGGTACTGGATTCCATACAGCGCCCAGTGTTTCAACGCCTCTCTATAGAACCGAATATAAGCTTCGTAGCGCTCTTGGAGTGTATCACCGGCGGCCAGTTTCTTATCGCGGTAGGCTGGATCGTCCTTCAGAACAGAAAGGACCAGGTAGTCGCGTATTCGGATGCAGAGCGGATAGTCGTCGTTCCATGTCATCAGGTACTGATCCGTGCTCAACGCTTCATTGATCAAGGCCGTGTTCAGCGCCCTTTTTTGTCTGGTACTGTTCAACTCCCTGAAGAAATACTGTTTCAGCGCATCTTCCGTTTCAGGTTCCAGTCTGCCGGGGAACCGATCGGCTTTGCTGTGACAGTTCATGAAGATCCAGACGATATTGCCTGTGGACGAGCCGTATCCATTTTCGGTGTGTTTTCTGATGATGGCATTGGCTTCAGCAAGATTCTGTCCGGTCATCATCGCGGATACCGTCCAAGCGGATTCGCTCCAGCCTGATATATGCGTACTCAACGCGGCCAACTCGGTCATACTCGTACTGCCTTCCCGCGTCATATACTCTTTGCGCCAGGCAAGACTCTTCTCATGGGTCGCTTTGACGAGCTTACTTTCCAGGTCGGGAATGGTCTGGTAGAGTTCTTCCGGCTGGACGCCTTGGATGCGGCCAATCGCACGGGCGGCTGCAACACGAACGTCGAGGTCTTCGGCAGGATCTCTGAAACGTCCTTCCAGCGCGGTCAAGGCGGCTTTCGCTTTGGGGCCCATCATTTCAAACGTCTTTGCAGCGGACCAGCGGGCGAACCAATCCGAGTCGTCCAGGGTTGCGGCCACCTGGGGCACACATTCGGGGCCCGTCAGATCCAGCAGCATGCTTGCGTATTTCCCCGCGGTTGTTTCGTCATTCTTCATGTTTCCCAGAAGAACGGGAACGACCTCTTCTCCGGGCTTCGTGAGCGCCGCTATGTAGTAGGAGAGCCAGTATTCGCCCTGCGGGGGATTCTGCAGCAGTTCGTTGACTCGTGCCGCCGGTGCATCCGGCCCCAGCTTTCTGGTGATGAAAAGGTCGATCATTGGATCATACCCGTATGCTCTTTGCAGAGACGGGTGTGCTTCCTTTCCAATTGCCGCTAAAGCACTGATGAGATTGAGCAGGCGACCGGATATGGCCGTAGAGCCTTCGTAATCCTCTTTGAGAGAACTCATTAGCTGTTCCTCTATAGCCGGAATGATCTCGCTGGTGAGTTTCTCACGCGGCATCTTCTGCAACTCTTTGATGATGGCTACTCCCGAACTCGTGGGACGATCGATGGTTGCCCCGATCCTACTCGCGTCCAGACTCAAGGCTTGCGCCAGTTGAACAACTGAGAGTTCGCCGTCCCTCAGTTGACTGACCACGTCCTTATCGGCGTGCTTCGCTTGGCGCTTGGCATGCTTCTTTCCCTTCTTCTTCGTTTGAGCATCGTCCGACTCAGTCTCCGATTGACTGGTATCCTGCGCTTGTACTGCCTGCAAACTGTACATCACGGATAGAGTTGCGAGACAAAGCGACAGGGCAAGGGCCTTGAGAGCCGCTTCTAACGTTGATCGTGTCATGGGGGTATTCTCCTGCTTGATGAAACTTCGCCTGTCAACGCACACCTATTACTGCGAGCACGAAATAGCGTACTGTCGCGCTTGGAAACCGGAAAAGGAGGTCAGGCCCGAATGGCACTTCCACTGTTCATATCGAGGCTTACGGAGACGGTTATCGGCCCTGTGCGCAGACCATGCCCGACGGGCGCGCCAAGGCGCAGAGTTTCTCGCGTCGTGTTCCGTGGCCTGGTTTCTCGATGCGATTCACGACGCGTCGTCGAATTGGCATTGCCAACGGGGGCTTCTTTCGTCTAACGTAAACGCCGACGAGGCCTTCCTTGGGCTTGGGTGCTATCCGTTAGACCAAGGAAGGTCTCATGTCATTGTATCGAGGAAGAAGAATTCTGCCACGCCGACCTCGGCTGGTTCTCTCGTCGCGAAGGGGCAAGGAAGTTTGTACCCCGTCGCCGGCCTGAAAAACAGGGCCGCTTCGCCGACGATGCCCGCCCGGCGCTCTCGCCGCCGTTAACCGCGACCTCTGCCCGGCGGTCGCGCACGGTTAACCGCGGAACAGCTTTTCGAGTCTCCGGTGCCGCTCGAAAAAGACTCGAACTCTCGCAACTGCCTACGTGACAACGGCTTGCATTTTCGCCAACGTTTGCAACTCGTTCGACACGGGGACCTCTTGACCTGTTTGACGCTGAGACGTCCTCCGGATACCATGGACGACCCTTGATGTGCCAGAGAAGCCTACGGGGAGACCGGAATCATGAAGTCGCACGTGACGCCCCTAGCGAGGGAGGCAGGCGATAGTTTGCACTGCCGGTCGGCACGGTCACACAATGAGCGTCGGTTGGACGGGGCACTGGCGCTGGCAGTTTTGACGGCGTTTGCTTTTTCCGCGCCTGCGTTGGGGCAGATTTCGTTTGAGGAGGCGCCTATCAACTACAATCAGGCGCCCGTGAACGATCCGGTTTCACGTCTACAGAGGAAGCTCGACGCCGGCGAGAAGAAACTGGATCGCGATCCTCGCTTCGGGTACCTGAAGTCCCTTCTCACACACTTTGACGTTCCGGCATCGTCCCAGTCATTGGTGTTCTCGAAGACGAGCTTTCAACTCCGGCGAATCTCGCCACGGTCGCCACGTGCGTTGTATTATGGGGCTGACGTGTACTTGGGCTGGGTTCCGGGGGGAGACGTGATGGAAATCTCCGCCGTGGACCCCAACCTGGGCGTGAATTTCTACACGCTCAGCCAGCAAGAATCCGCGAAACCCAAGTTCGTGCGGCAAACCGACACCTGCCTACAATGTCATGGCTCATCGCTCACTCGCGGCGTGCCAGGACACTTGGTACGATCGGTCTACCCAGCCCCTGATGGGCAGTTGATTCTCAGCGCCGGCACGTTTCTAACCGATCACGAGAGTCCGCTCAAGGAACGTTGGGGCGGCTGGTACGTGACCGGCCGCCACGGAGCACAGCGGCATTTGGGCAATCTGTTGGTGCGGGAATCGGACGACCCGCAACATCTGGACATGGACAAGGGGGCGAATATCACGGACCTCGCAACCCGGTTCGAAACATCGAAGTATCTGACGCCCCACAGTGACATCATCGCCTTGATGGTGCTGGAACATCAGACCAGCATGCACAATCGGATCACGCGAGCCAACTTCCAAACGCGAATCGCTTTGCGCGACCAGGGCGTAATGAACGAAGTGCTGGAACGTCCCGATGACTACCGTTCTGAGTCGACGAAGCGGCGCATTGCAAAGGCGGCTGAACTGGTTGTCCGGTATCTGCTGTTCGGCGGGGAGATCACACTCACGGACCCGATTCAAGGCACATCTGGGTTTGCCCGGGAATTTGCAGCCCGCGGTCCGCGCGACAGCCAAGGCCGATCGCTTCGTGAGTTCGACCTGAAGAGCCGTCTTTTCAAGTATCCGTGCAGCTATCTGATCTACTCCGAGGCATTTGGCGGTTTGCCGGCAGCGGTGAAAGACGCCATCTATCGGCGATTGTGGGAGGTGCTGACCGGACAGGACAAGAGCGACGAGTTTGCTCATCTATCCAGCAAAGACCGAACGGCAATACGCGAGATTCTGCGCGACACCAAGCGAGGATTGCCCGACTACTGGAAGTAGACGAACAAACCGGCCACCAACGTCTTCTTGGGCATCAGCCTTCCATTCTCGATGTGACCGATATCACCGGCCTGCCCGTGGGCGGGTCAGGCGATTTGCCGTAGTGGCCGCATCGACTTGTGACCGCCCCTCTGTGTCCGCAACCCCGCAGTATAGCGCGCTTCTGAGAGGCGCCCGTGCGTTCCGTTGCCGCAGATGACTCGGAACACCTGCTGGGGGCCAAGCGGCGATTCTAGGGGTGTTTGCGGTGATTGTAGCCCGAGCGTGAGCCCGGCCGTCAACTCCGTCGCCGTCTTCGCCAGCCGTAGCCTGCCAAGCCCGCAGCGCCGACGCACAGCAGGATGAGCGTGGAAGGTTGGGGAACGACATGGATCGTGCCTTCCATCTTCTCGCCGCCAAAGCTGCTCACGTATTGCAGTGTGATCCGGTGGATGGCCGTGTCCGGCTCGATGAGTTGGCCCAGCCGTACGTCGGCGTAGGTCATCGGGGTGGCGAAACTGCCTTCGCCGATCGTGTTGGCATTGGCGGAAACGAGGTTCGGAGGACCACCCACGAAGAGGCTGTCGTAGGCCCCGTTCGCCTCCGATCCGATGAACTGGCCTTCGCTTATCAGCGTCCAACTCATCACATTCTCCACGGAGACCTTCCACTCGTTGGTGAGGCGGTTGTACTCGGCCCGGGCCGTTCCCGGTTCGGTCGGCCCCCCGTCGCCGGTGAAGTTGGTGATTAGATCGGTGATGTCCTGGCCGTCGACGAAGCCGTCGCCGCGGCCAAATTCCCCGCCGGCCGTGTCGTTGTCGAGCCAATTACGATCGGCCGGGTCGCCGGGGACGTTGAAGTTGATGATCAGCGTTTGGATATCCTGGCCGTCGACGTTGCCGTCGGCGTTGCCGTCGCCGCCGCGGGCGATCTCCAACTCGACGTCGACGCTGGTGATGGCGCCGACCTCTTCGACGTACGTGACGCCGCGGTGGAACACGCCCAATCCCAAGTGGCCCACGCTAGGCGGATCGGCCGGGCCGTCGGGCGACGGCGGGACCGTGGCGAACGACTCCATCAGAGCCGCCTCCCCCTGCGAACTGACGATCGAGCGAGTGACCGTGGTTCCGATCTGCGAGGCGTCGACGCCGCGGGGTACCAAAGTCAGCGTGCCGCCGAGAAACGTATCTTGACCTCTGAAGATCAGTTGGTCGTTCGAGAGGCCGTCGATCTCGCAAACGTATTCGGACTGCTCGCCGAACTCTCCGGAACCGTCGATGATCAGCGTAGCGGCTCCCAGACCGGTGGCGTCCGGACCGGGCGCGACCACACCGGCCGCAATCACGGCGCCGTGAATCGTTCCACTGCCGCTGAGCGTCCCGTTACAGATAACGTCGGCGGCCGTGAGTGTGCCGCCGACGGCTAGCATGCCGTCACCGGTCACGTCGGCGGCCGTCAGCGCGCCGTCGACGATCAGCGTTCCCGCGGCGGCAACGGTCACCGCCTGGCCGACGTCGAGCGTGCTCTGCACGTCGACCGTTCCCTCGGTAACGTCGAGCGACGCGGCCGCGGCCGGAGCATCGATCGTGGCGTAGTCGCCGGCGGTCCCGACGGTCACCTGGCTGTTGCTCAGGGGCGGCCCGTCGGGAGTCCAGTTCCCGACTGCGGCCCAGTCGCCCACGCCACCGCTCCACGTCATCGGCGCGGCCGGCCAAAAAGTGACGTTCGAGAGCACCAGGCAATCGTCCGGGTCGGCGTCGCCGTCGACGTCGGCGTAGTCTTCGACGAACGAGAGATCGGCGGCATCGAGGCCCCAGCCGGGAGTGGGAACGAAGGCCCATGCGCCGGGCATGTCGATCACCCCGTTGTCGTGGGCGGCCACGACGAACTCGTCGGCGAGTTCAATGCTCTTGCCAAGCGGTATTCCTGCGTCGACCGGCGCGAAGTTGACCGTGCCGGTGTCGTCGAGATCAAAGTCGATCAGCGAGGTCGTCCAGAGCACGTTCCATCCGGTGGCGGCGTCGCCGTCGGGGTCGGAGACTTCCCAGGCGAAGGTCCCGCCGTCTTCGACGACGACGCCGTTTCCGCCGATCACAGTTCCGTTGCCGCTGAGCGTGCCGGTGACCGTGGCGAGGTTGTTGTTGGCATTCAGCGTGGCGTTGACCGTCAGGTCGGGGAAGGTCATCGGAGCATTGAGTTTCAAGGCGCCGGACTCGATGGACACTTCCGGTGTGTTGATGAACGAGGCATTGCCGTTCAGTTCCACCGTTCCGGTGATAACCTCCGTCAGCCGCAGGTTGTTCTCCCGCACACCGGCCAGAGCCGCGGTGCTGCCGAAGAGGACCTTTGCGCCGCTGCCGTCGATCGCAACGTCGATCTTCAGTGTTCCCGATCCTCCCATCTGAGCGAAGCCGATCGACGAGGCACCGGCAGGTGCGCTGAGGATACCCGGGGCACCTGCTTGATCGACGATGGTTATACCCTTGTGGCTGGAGCTGTAGTTGATCAAGTACCTGCCGTCGCCGAGTGTCAGGTTCTCGTTGAGTTCGAACAGGTTGTTGTTGTTGCTTGAAATGCAGACATCGGACGCCAACAACAGATCCACCATCACCGGGTTCGGTATTCCGCCGGCGGCGCCGGTGAAGTCGTAACCGCCGTTGCGGTTTGTCAGATAGACGACCGGCTTGGGGCTGTTGACGATGAGGTTGGTCCCGGGCGTCAAGAGTTCCAGGGCGCCTTCCTCGCCGGTGCCCACCTGCAGGGCCACGTCGTCATTGAGGACGAACCGTGTGTCATCATTCGCCACAATCGGAGTGCTACTGCCGAGGTCCCACATGGCATCGCCGTGAAGCTCGACGGTACCGAGGATTCGAGCCTCTCTGCCGCTGCGGATTTCGAACTCGCCGTCGTGAACGTGAATCTGATGGGTGTCGGGAACACCCCATTCATCAATGTAACAGATGCGCTTACTAATGGGGCCGAGATTGCGGACGTGGATCTCGGTGGCCGTGCCTTGGAACGCGTTGATCATTTTCAAACCTGACGCAGCGGCCAGATAAACGTTTGCGACGCCCGTATCGGAATCTAAAGTAGCACCGCGGACGTCGGTTGCGGTGTTGTTCGTGACCACGATCAACTCCAAGTCGTTGGCTTCCGATCCGGTGAAAGTGTTGGAAGCTCCCAGAAGGCCCGTCGTGAAATTGCCTACGGCGATGCCCTTGTAGGCGGTAGTCGCCGGATTGCCGGCGGTGGTTGTGCCGGTGGTGACGGCACCCTTCCAGATTTTCGTGGCGCCCAGGTCCGTCAACGTCGGCTCGGGACCTGCGCTTGGGGCCAGGATCGCATCTTCGGCCAGGGTAACGTTCTTGTCGGGATCCGCGTAGTCGGCGCCCGTCAAATCACCGGCCAGCAGGCTGAACGCGTCGACACTGATATTGGCCGGCACCGTCTGCGCGGCGTCAAGATTCAACTGGCCGCCATCCCGGACCGTGACCGCCGTGCTGGAATCTCCCAGCGCCGTCGTGGTCATGGCGTTGTACGTCGATGCCGCCCCGACCGTGATGTTCGGTGCGACAACCGTGCCGTTCATGTTAGCCGTCAGCGTGCTACCGGAGTTGACGCTCTGGAAGGTCACGTTAAGGCCGCCGTTGAACGTGAACGTGTCGGTACCGACACCGTCGCCAAAGTGCCAACCGCTCGATTTGAGGCGCAGTTCATTCGCAAGCGTCACGTTGCGGTTGAAGAAGAAATTGGTGCTCTTTCTCCATTGGGTAATCGTATCGCTGCCGATCAAGTCAATGTCGAACGTGGCGTTCTTCGTAGTGTTGTTGCCGCCGCCGCCGTTGCTCGTGTTGAGGTCCATCGTGCGAAAGCTCAACGTCGTGCCGGGGTCGCCTTGAATCGCGAACGGTTTGCATCCCCAGATATTCAGATCCTGCACCATGCCGTCGGTTGCGTAGAGATTGATCGTAGCGCCATCTCTATTGACAAACCGGGCACCGTTGCCGGCATCAGGGACCCCGGTGTCCCAATTGGCCGCATCGTGCCAGTCGGTGACGTCGGCCCCGCTCAGACCGGTCCAATTGGTCTGCCCGAGGGCCGTTCCGCCCGCCCATGCTAAGGCCGCTAACCCGACGGCCCAGATGAACTTGTTGCTTTTCATCAGCGTTCTCCTTGCAAGAAACGTCAAGGACTTCTGTAGGTTTCCTGAAAGTGCACAATGCGTCCGCAGAAACAGTACGTTCTCAAGAGGACGTTCCCGGCAAGAGTGGCCGGCTCACAACGAGCGTCTGCGGGAAGGGCGTTCGGCGCGCCACGGGCGCGAGCAACGGCGGCCGCGTCCGTTGGCCGCGAAGATCGCGTCAAAGTCACAGAGGACACGTCCACCCGACGGCGTCATCCGTCGGTGGCGTATCCCGTGCCTTCCCAAGCCGGAAGACGTGCTGCCTCACTCGATTTGGCAGACGAACTCAGATCGGATGGCCCGCATGATGCCGGGCAGGTATGCCCGACACCACCACGGACGGTGATTATCCTAACCTCCGTTGCGCAGCATGTCCAGCAGGAAATCGCGGTGTCTTGCGACGATTCCCCTCATCTTGCGATGAGACACTCCTGACGATGCGTGCTGCGCCAGGCCCCCAATGGGGACGTCGGCAGCGGCGCCAACCGTAGGCCACCAAGTCCACAGCACCCGGCACCAGCAGCCAAGGGCAGGACGCCCCATAACGCAGCACGGCACGACGCTGGCGCGGGCCCAGAATGCGCGTTTGAGGGTTCGAGTGTGTGATTGGACCTCTCGGGGCATCTGCGGCGATTCTTGGTGGCTGTGGGCGTTGGGACGGGCGAGGGAGCCGTGCTCACCGAGCGCCCGAGCCGCGCGCTCCGTTGCGGGCAAGGTTCTGCCTCTAGCTCCGCTGGCTTGACTTGCTTGCCTACTCCGCCGGAACTAGGGCACAACGGAAGCCGAAGAAGTGGTCCCGGAAGCCGGGCCCGGAGTGGAGGCGGTACGCCGAACGAACGCGCTGCGCGAGGAAGTTCCAGCACCCGCCACGCAACACCCGGGAGTGGCCCGCAGAAGGTCCCGTGGGATCGACTGTCGGAGAATCCGCGTAGTAATCTCCATCATACCAGTCCGCACACCATTCCCACACGTTTCCGTGCATATCGAGAAGCCCCCAGCCGTTTGGCTTCTTCTGACCGAGACTTTGCACATATTGCCCCGCGGCCTGTTCGTCATACCCAGCGTAGTTGCCCAAGGCCAGTGGATCGCCCCCGAAGCAAGGACGGGCGGTACTGCCCGCACGGTAGGCATACTCCCACTCCGCCTCCGTTGGCAGGCGGTAGGTACGGCCCTCCTTGGCCGACAGCTTCTCGCAGAACGCCACCGCGTCCTCCCAACTCACGTGCGTCGCCGGGTAGTCCGAGCCCTCCTGTACCAGCGGCGAACCCTTCCACGGACGAACGCCCATCACCGCCGCGTATTGCTCCTGCGTCACCTCATGGACGCCCAGATAGAACGGCTTCGTGATACGCACACGATGCTGTGGCCTCTCGTCGGCCTCGGCCTCTGAGTCCGAAT
>CAYYNP010000128.1:0-25710 GCA_964472545.1 uncultured Planctomycetaceae bacterium
GCCGAGCGAGGCGGGTCGCCGGGCGCCCGTCCGGCTCCTGCCGGTCGCGGACTCCCCCGGGCGGACGCGCCAGCGCCCACGGGCGCCTCGCCAGTCCCGAGCCCCCAGTCCCGAGCCCCCAGCCGGATGCAATTTCGTTCCCCGAACCGAGACGGCTCTTTCCGCCTACTCATACCGCAGCGCATCGATCGGATCGAGCTTGCTCGCCTGCCGCGCCGGGTAGAAGCCGAAGAAGATGCCGACCGCGGCGGCGAAGAGCATGGCCACCGCGGCGGCTTTGAAGGAGATCACGATCGGCCACTTGGTGCCGGAGGTGAACGAGTTGATGATCTGGGTGATGCCGGCCGAGGCGGCGGCGCCCAAGGCCACGCCAACGATGCCGCCGATGCTTGCCAGCAGTACGGATTCGACCAGGAACTGCATGAGGATGTCGCGGCCCCGGGCGCCGACGGCCATGCGGATGCCGATCTCGCGCGTCCGCTCGGTGACCGAGACGAGCATGATGTTCATGATGCCCACGCCGCCGACCAGCAGCGAAATGCCGGCGATCGAGGCCAGCAGCAGGGTCATGATGCCGGTGATAATGCCCAGCACGGCGGCGATTTCGGTGGTGTTCTGGACTTTGAAATCGGGCGGCTCGCCGGGAGCAATCCGATGGCGTTCGAAGAGCAGTTTCTTCATCTGGAGTTCGGCTTCGGCCATCCGGTCGACGCTTCGGGCGGAGGCCAGGATGATGTCGACGTTGGCGAAGTTTGAACCCTGCAACCGCTTTCGCACGGTCGTGTACGGCATCATCACCACGTCGTCCTGATCTTCCCCGACGATATTGGCCCCCTTCGTTTCCAACACGCCGATCACGCGGAAGGGGATGTTCTTGATGCGGATCGTCTTGCCGATGGGGTTGGTCGTTTGGAAGAGTTCGACCACCAGGCGGTGGCCGATGATGCAGACTTTGGCGGCCGAGTTGACCTCACGCTCGGTAAAGAAGCCGCCGTCGCGGAGTTGCCAGTTGCGGACGGTCAGAAAGTCCGTACCCACGCCGATCATGTCGCGCGGACGCCAGTTGTTGTTCTCGAAGATCGCCTGGGCGCCGGTAAAAACCATCGGCGAGGCGGCCAGCAGTGCGGGGCACTCCTCGGCCATCGCGTCGGCGTCGGCGGCGGTGAGCGTGGGTCTGCTGCCGCGCCCGTGACGCACGGCCCCTTGCCGTCCGCTGGCCGAGAAGACCACGATCACGTTGGTTCCCAGGCTCTCGAATTGGCTCTGCACGAGGTTGCCGGCGCTTTGGCCGATCGAGACCATGGTGGTCACCGCGGCGATGCCGATCACCACGCCCAGCACGGTCAGCCCGGCGCGCATCTTGTTCTTGCGCAAGGCCCTCATCGCGATGTGGGTGGTCAACTGGAGCTTCATGGCAGCAACTGTACCGCAGCAACTCTATGGCTTGGCCGGCCCCACGCCTGTGACCAGCTTCTGGCCCTCTTCGAGTTCGCCGGAAACGAGCTCGGTATGTTTGAAGTCGCTGATGCCGGTGACGATCTCCACGGCCCGGAGCAACTCGCCCTCCTTGACCCAAACGTGACGCTGGCTCCGCTCGCGGTGGGCCTTGACGACTTCGCCGGCCGGGCGCTGCTGCTCGGCCATTTCGTCCTCATCCTCGTTGACGCCGTCTTCACCCTTGCCCTCCAGCAACGAGCGATCTTCCGGGCGGACGTGCTCGGGCTTAGGAAAGTAACGCAACGCGGCGTTGGGGACCTTCAACACGTCGGATTCCTTGTCGATCTCGAACGACAGATTGGCGGTCATGCCCGGCAGCAGCTTCAACTCCTCGTTGCCCTCCACTTCCACCACCACCGGATAAGTCACCACGTTCTGGATCGTGGTAGGGTTGTATCGGACCTGGTGGATGGTACCCCGGAACAAGTCGTCGGGATAGGCGGCGACTGTAAACTCGACGACCTGGTGGTCCTCGCCGGCCGCGCGACGCTCCTCTTGCACGCGGAGCGCCTCGCGGATCAGCCCCACGTCGGCCTCGTCGACCGCCGCGTGGATGTGCATCCGCTGGCGCATCTCCGGGGCGATCACGAACAGCTCGGGCGTTTGAAACTGGGCCGCCAGCGTCTGGCCTTCGTCGATCTGGCGGTCGATCACGATGCCGTCTTCCGGGGCGGTGATCATCGTGTAGCGGACGTTGGCCCGGGCGTTTTCCAGGCTGGCGGCGGCTTGTTTCACCGAGGCCTTGGCGATATCGAGCTGGGCCTCGATCGACATGCGGTTGTAGTGCGCCTGATCGATTTCTGCGTCGGAGATGAAGTCAATGTCGATATCCTGCAAGTCCTTGGCGCGCTGCTCGTCGTTCAGCGCCTGATCGAGCAACGCCTGGATGCGGCGGACCTCGGCCTTGCGCGTTTCCAGCGAGGCCTCATCGCGATCTTCCACGGCGTCGTAGATCTGCGAATCGATCTCGGCCAGAAGCTGGTTCTCCCGCACTTCGTCGTTGTAATAAGCCAACAGCCGCCGAATAGGCCCCGAGACGAACGTACCGACCTGCACCCGGCGAACCGGCTGCAAGGTGCCGGTGGAGTTGACCACCAGGATGATCTCGCCGCGGGCGACCTCGGCCTCGCGGAAGTGCGGTTTGTTTCGGGCGGCCCACCAGACCTGGAGGCTGACGAGGCCCACGTATCCCAGGGCAACCAGCACCCCCAGCACGACGACGATCTTGAGCAGGGTTTTCATGAGTTGCCGAAATCGTGTCTGGCTGGATGAAGTGTCCGTGTAGCCGGACGAGGTGTATACCTACTATTCGCCGGAAACGCTCCGGTATGGCGCACGTTTAGCCGTGGGCGGAAGCCCCGGCTAGGGGTCGATGGGAATCGCTACGAATATGCTGGCCCAATATCCAGCATATTTGGCCGTGCGGCGGCTGTCGAGGTTGCGCCGTGATGGCACCATGACTTGCCAACTGCGGAGATAGGCCGGAATTCGCCACGATGTATACAACTGAACCCCCCAAAGGCTTGACAAGACGTTTCGGAGCCTTTATGCTGAACTCTTAGTACTTTGCCGATAATTGGTCGTGTTATGCGCGTGCAGAAGGCATCCACAGACGCGATCGCAAGGCAGTACTAGCGGCGGACGGGGCCAACGAGCCGGAACAGAAACTCCCAACCCGCGAACGTCTCCTCCTCTCGGGTTGGCAGGTCCACCACTGCGGAGAGTTGCCATGACGGGCCGTCATTTGCGTAAGAGGTGCTTCCCGGGTGTGTGGCGATCGAGTAGGCCGTCTCAGGGTACACCCGATGTTCGGCGAAAGTCGCCGCGCCGCCGACTGAAACTCGAGCCGCTGGAGCCGCGGCTGGTGTTGGACAGTACGGTGGTCTTCAACGAGATCATGTACAACCCGGCCGGCGACGCCGACGACACGTTGGAGTGGATCGAGCTGTACAACCAACTGGCCGTCGACATGGACGTCTCCGAATGGTCGATTGAAGGCGGCATCGACTACGAGTTTCCCAACGGCACGGTCGTACCCGGCCGAGGCCATCTCGTGCTGGCCATTTCGCCCGACGATCTGCAAGCGGCCAGCGGATACGCCGGCGCGTTGGGCCCCTATTCGGGCAAGCTCTCCAACGGCGGCGAGGAGCTTCGGTTGATCAACAACGACGACCGGGTGATGAACGTCGTCAGCTATGGCGACAACGGCGCCTGGCCGGTTGGTCCGGACGGGTCGGGCGCGAGCCTGGCCAAACGCGACCCGAGAGCGGCCAGCGACTTGGCCGACAACTGGACCGCCAGCCCACAGATCGGCGGCACGCCGGGCATTCCCAATTTCGCTTCGACCGATCCGATTCGTGTGACCGAAACGCTGCTGGACTCCGGCGCGCCGGCGACCGCCCTGGTTCCCAGCAACGGCACGCTGGGTTGGACATGGACCGAAACCGGCTTCAACGACGGCGCTTGGCTGGAAGGCGACACCGGCGTGGGCTACGACGAGAGAACCACCTACAACGGGTTGCTAGGGCTGGATCTCGACGCTCCTCCGGACGGCCAGCCGCCGATGCCGATGGTCGATGTGATGGCGTCGGTCTACGTCCGGATTCCGTTTTCCGTCGACGTCGATCCGATGCAGTACGACGCCCTGACGCTGCGGATGAAGTTCGACGACGGCTTCGTGGCGTTTATCAACGGCCAGGAGGTCGAGGCCGATCGGGCCCCGGGGCGCGACGGCAACAACGAACAGTTGCTCTGGAACTCCGGCGCCACCGGCAACCACTCCGACGGTGCGGCACAGCAGTTCCAGGATTTCGACGTGACCGCCTTTCGCAACGTACTGGTACAAGGCGGTGCGAACGTGCTGGCGATCCACGGACTCAACGACGGCACCGGCAGCAGCGATATGCTGATCCTGCCCGAGTTGGTCGGCGAGAACATCATCGAACCGGTCGACCCCGACGGCGGCCCCGGGCTGATCTTCAACGAAATCGCCCCGGCGTGGGCGACCGATTTCTGGCTCGAGATCGCCAATCCGGGCGAGCAAGACGTCGACCTGGAGGGCTTCGTGCTCACGGCTACCGGCTTTCCCGGCGGCGAGTACGTCTTCGGTGCCGGGAATCTCCGGCCCGGCGAATTGCTGGTGCTCGGCGAGGCCGAGTTGGGATTCGACGTCGACGCCGATGAGAAGGTCTTCCTCTACGGACCCGACAAGACGCTGCTAAGCGACGCCCGCGTGGTGACCGACCGGCTGCGAGGGCTTTCGGCCGCATACGACGGGCGGTGGCTGTATCCCGACTTCCCCTCGCCGGGATCGGCCAACTCGTTCAACTTTCACGACGAGGTCGTGATCAACGAGGTGATGTACCACGCGTTTCCGAACCTGGCCTCGCCCGGCACGCCGGCCACGTACCAGACGACCACGCTGCTCTCGATCGACGCGGCCACGCAATGGCGATACAACGACACGGGCGCCAACCTGGGGGACGCGTGGGCCCAGTCGGCCCACACGGTCGACAACGCTAACTGGTTTGAAGGCGCGGCCCTGCTGGGCTACGAAACCGACCCCAACCGCCTGCCGCACCCGATCCGCACGCCGCTGACCAACCCGCGCAACAACAACCCGTACATTGTTACTTACTATTTCGAGACCGAATTCCAGTTCGACGGCAACGTCGACGCAATCGACGTGTTGCAGATGCAGCACGTGATCGACGACGGGGCCGTGTTCTATCTCAACGGCGTCGAACTGCCAGAGGGGACTCGCTACCGGATGCAATCCGGGCCGTTCCACTCCGGCACGCAGGCCAACTCGACCACCGGCGACGCGGGGTACGTGGGGCCGGTGACGATCCCCAAGGACCTCTTGCAGGCGGGCACCAACCGCTTCTCGGTCGAGGTGCATCAGGGCGGAAGCAATAGCTCCGATATCATCTTCGGGGCGGAGTTGTTCGCCCGGCGAGAAACGGCGCCCGGCACGCCGCCCGGCCAGTTCAGCGAGGCGCCCGAAGAGTGGATCGAACTCTACAACCGCGGCAACACGCCGGTGAACCTCGGTGGAGACCCCGATGACCAAGAGCCCGGCTGGAAGCTCACCGGCGGCATCGATTTCGAGTTTCCTTTGGGGACGGTCATCGAACCGGGCGAGTATCTCGTGGTGGCCAACAACGCGGAGACGTTGCGGGAAAAGTACCCCGGGGTCGAGATCGTGGGCGATTTCGCCGGAACGCTGGGCAACCAGGACGACCTGATCCGCCTGGTCGATTCGCAGAAGAACCCGGCCGACGAAGTTCATTACTACGAACGGGGCCGCTGGCCGGCATACGCCGACGGGGGCGGCTCGAGCATCGAACTCCGCGATCCGGACTCCGACAATTCCCAGGGCGAGGCCTGGGCCGCCAGCGACGAGGGGGCCAAGTCGCAGTGGCGCGACTACTCGGTCCGCCGCGCAGCGAACGAACCGCTGGAGGTGGGTACCGTCTACAACGAGTTCATCTTCGGGCTGCTCGACGCCGGCGAGCTCCTGCTGGACGACGTCAGCGTGCGCCGCAATCCGGACGGGGCCGGCGCAGAGATGATCCAAAACGGCGACTTCTCCGACGACGCCGTCGGCTCCTCGCCCGACACCTGGCGGCTGATCGGCAACCACAGTGGCACCGTGGTCCGCGACCCGGACGATGCGTCGAACCGCGTGCTGCACGTCACCGCCGCCGGGGCGCAACAGTTCGTCCACGACCACGTCGAAACGACGTTCGTGGGCAACACGTCGATCGCCAACGGCAGCGAGTACGAGATCTCCTTCCGTGCGAAGTGGCTCGGCGGCAACGCCCAACTGAACAACCGGCTCTACTTCACGCGGATGGGCAACACGATCGTGCTCGACGTGCCCGAGAATAACGGCACGCCCGGCGCGCGCAACTCGACCTTCCAGACGAACGTGGGGCCGACCTACGGCGGCTTCGGCCACAGCCCGCTGCTGCCGACCGCCGGCCAGCCGGTGACGATTTCCGCCACGGCCGACGATCCCGATGGCGTCGACACGATGACGCTCCGCTGGCGGCTCGACGGCGGTGCGTGGAATTCCACCGCGATGTTCGTCGGCGCCGACGATACGTATGCGGCCACGATTCCCGGGCAGTCGTCCGGCCGGGTGGTGCAATTCTACGTTCAAGGACGCGACGCCTTGGGCGTCACGTCGACCTTCCCCGCCGACGGCGTCGACTCCCGTGCCCTCTACGAGGTCGACGACGGGGCCGGAACCTCCAGGCCGATCGACAACTTCCGCCTGGTGGTGATGGCGGCCGACAACAGCGCGTTGTTCTCCGGCGTCAACCGGATGAGCAACAATTACGTCGGCATTACGGTGATCTGCAACGAGCAGGAGGCCTTCTACGACGTCGATCTGCGGCAGGTGGGCAGCCGCTTCATTCGGCCCAACAGCGGTTACAAGGTGCGGCTGAACCCCGACCAGAAGCTCTACGGGGTGCATTCGTCGATCCGCTTCGACCGCAGCGGCGGCGGCCCGCGCGAAATCTACATGAAGCAGATGGTCAACCGGACCGGCGGCAGCAGCGTGAGCCACTACGACGACGTGGCCTACGTGATTTCCCCGCAGTACAACGGCACGATCCTCTTCCAGCTCGCGCGCTACGAAGACGTCTTCCTCGACTCGCAGTTCGACAACGGCAGCGACGGCACACTCTTCGAGCTCGACGACATCACCTACCCCACCAGCCCCAATCCCTCACCCGAAGGCTACAAGGATGGAACCGGCGTCAGTTCGCCGGATATGAACTACCGCGGCGACAATCCGGAGTCCTATCGAGGGCATCTGTTGATCAAGAACAACCGGGCGAAAGACGACTACGGCCCGTTGGTCGCGATGTCCGAGGCGATCCATCTCTCCGGCCAGGCGCTCTACGACGCCACCAACGCGGTGATGGACGTCGACGCCTGGATGCGGCACTACGCCACGCAGTCGTTCCTGGGCAATTGGGACACCTACGGCTTCCGCCGGCCGAAGAACCTCCGCGTTTACATCCGCCCGGAGGACGGCATGGTGATGCCGCTCTACTGGGACGCCGACCTGGCCAATCTGACCGACAGCCTACTCTACCACGGCGGTTCGTCACGGCTCGACGAGATCCGCGACCTGCCGCAGAACCTGCGGCTGTTTTACGGGCACATGTGGGACATGATGAATCGGGGCTTCAATCGGCAGTATATCGAGCCCTGGATCAACCACTATAACTCGCTGGGCGCGGGCATCCCCGGCGACACGGCCAACAAGGTGGGCAACCGGGTCAACAGCGCGCGGTCGCACATCACCTCGGCCATCCCGCAGGTCGGCTTCACGATCACCACCAACGGCGGCAACGGATTCACCGTCAGCGATCTGGGCACCACGCTCCGCGGCGACGGCTGGATCGACGTCCGCGAGATCCGCCTGAAGCTCGATCACGGCACGCCGCCGGCCTATTCCTCGCCGCTGGAGGTGACCTGGCTCGATCGGAACAGTTGGGAGGCGGCCGTGCCGCTGAACCCGGGTCCCAACGACCTGGAACTCGTGGCGCTGAATCACCAGGGCAACGAGGTCGGCACCGATACGATCGCGATCACCAGCACGGCCACCGAGAACCCGCTGGCGAGCTTCCTCCGCATCAGCGAGATCATGTACAACCCGGTCGATCCGTCGGCGGCCGAACAGGCGGCCGGGTTTACCAACAACGACGACTTCGAGTTCATCGAACTTCTCAACACCAGCGACTTGGTTACGCTGGGGCTGGAAGACGTGGCCATCGGCGGCGGAATTGCGTATACGTTCGGCGACGTCGACCTGTTGCCCGGCCAGCGGATCGTCGTGGCCTACAACACCGACGCCTTCGAGATGCGCTACGGGACCGGAGCGAACCTGGCCGGCTATTATGAAAACCGGCTGGGCAACGGCGGCGAGCAGATCACGCTTTCCGACGGCTTCGGGCTTTCGATCCTCGATTTCACCTACGACGATCAAGACGGTTGGCCCGGCCGGGCCGACGGCAAAGGCGCCGCGTTGGAGTTGATCGCCCCGGAAGGTTCTACGCCGGCCGACTACGGCAACTCCGAACGATGGCAATCGAGCATCGCCTACGGCGGCACGCCCGGCGCAGCGCCGCAGACCCCGCTGGGCGTGGTGATCAACGAGGTGCTCACCCACACCGACAACCCGCTGGCCGATGCGATCGAGTTGCACAACGTGACCGACGAGCCGATCGACGTCGGCGGTTGGTACCTCAGCGACAGTTGGGGCTGGGAGTCGGAATCGCTCAACGGCGACTACAAGAAGTTCGAGATCGCCGAAGATACCGTGATCCCGCCGCGTGGATACGCGGTCTTCTACGAAGGCCACTACGTGTTCGAGGTCCTCGAGGTCGACCCGTCGATCGAGTTCGGCGGCACCGGACCGAAGGAGTTCGCGCTGGACGGGGCCAGCGGCGACGACGTCTGGCTGATGAAGGCCGACGCCGGGCGGCTGACCCATTTCGTCGACCACGTCGAGTTCGACGCGGCTGCCAACGGCGAGTCGTTCGGTCGCTGGCCCAACGCCTCCGGCGACCTCTACCCGATGCAAGGGCGGACGCTCGGCGACGAAAACGCCGAGGCACGCATCGGCCCGCTGGTGATCAGCGAGGTGATGTACCAGCCGCCCGTGCCGCAGCAGGGTGAGCAGCCGCAAGACGAGTTTGTCGAACTCTACAACCCCACGGCCGGGACGGTCCAATTGTTCGATCCCGATCAGCCGGAAAACACCTGGCGGCTGGACGGCGTCGACTTCAACTTCCCCGCCGGCGTGGAGGTCCCCTCCGGCGGCGTGGTGCTGGTGGTGCCGATCGCTCCGGACGCGTTCCGCACGCGTTACGGCATCGCGGCCGACGTGCAGATCTTCGGGCCGTGTCCCGGGTCGCTGGACAACGCCGGCGAACGGCTTCGTTTGCAACGGCCCGACGCGCCCACGTTTGGACAGCCGCCGACGATCCCGCGGCTGTTGGTCGACGAGGCCGACTACGAACCCTACGACCCCTGGCCGGAAGACGCCGCGGGCGAAGGCAGTGCGTTGCACCGGCTGGGCATCGACCTGGGCGGGACGTACGCCACGAGTTGGGAAGCCGGCCCGCCGACGCCCGGTGTGGCCACGGGACTCGAAGTGCCCGCCGCGAGCGTGGCCGGCCGCTGGGTCTTCTACAACAACTCCGCCTTCGACGGCGACAATCCGGCCGCCAACGCCGACGACGATATCGCGCTGGCCACCGACAAACAGGCCCTGATGCCCGGCGACGTGGCCACGTTTGCCAACTACACCAGCTACAGCCTGGGCATCAACGGCGTGATGATCGACCTGGCCGGGTTGGCCGGCGACGTGGTTCCCAACGCCGACGATTTCACGTTTTACGTCGGCAACAATGAGGATCCCGCCGGCTGGATCGAGGCCCCGGCTCCGGCGAACGTGACGCTGCGGCGCGGGGCGGGCGTCGACGGGTCCGACCGCGTGAGCATCGTCTTCGACGACTACGCGATCAAGAAGGAGTGGCTGCAGGTGACCCTGTTGGCCGCCGGCGTGGGGCTGCCGGCCGACGACGTCTTCTACTTCGGCAACGCCGTGGCCGAAGGCGGCAACTCCGGCGGCAACGCCCAGGTGACGACGACCGACCTGTTGCTGGCGCGAAACAACCCCCGCAACTTCCTCGATCCGGCCGCGATCGACTTCGGCTACGACTACAACCGGGACGAGCGCGTCAATTCGACCGACGTGCTGCTGGCGCGCAACAACCAGACGAACTTCCTCACGGCACTGGCGCTGATCGATCTGTCCGGCCTGGACGGCGCCGCGGCCGCGGAAGCCTCCCCGGCGTCGGACGTCTCCTGGCTGCTAGAATTCGATCCGGCCGACGAAGCGTCACAGAAGCCGAAGTCGTCGGCCGACGCGGTCGATCGACTGTTGACGGAGTATTGGCCATAAGGCGCTTGTGCAGCCCTACAGGATGGGTGGGTCGAGCTCTGTAGGGTGCGTCTGGACGCACGGCGAACCTGTATGAATGGTGCGTCCAGACGCACCCTACCCGGTTCAGCGCCTCCGCCGTTCCGGTGCGAAGTCGACGATGATCAGCCCCTCGGGCGCGGGTGCGTCCTGGTGCGGCCGGGCGTTGTGGTTCAGCCGGCACGTGTCCCAGACCAGCTTGCCGTTTCGGACGTTGATGATCCCGATCGTGGCCGCCGCAAAGGGGGGGCTTCCCCCGATCGGCCGTTCTGCTACCGTACACTATGGGCCGTTACGTCGGGCCACGACCGCAGAGGAGGTGCTCCGATGGCACGCAAGAGGGACGAGCAGACCGATCGCGACTCCGAAGCACGCTATCGGGCCTTGTTCGAGTCGACCGGCGACGCGATCATGCTGCTCGACGAGCGGGGCTTCCTCGAATGCAACCAGGCCACGCTTCAGTTCTTCGGCTGTGCAAGTCCCGAGGAGTTCATCTCGAAGCACCCCAGCGAACTGTCGCCGCCGATGCAGCCCGACGGCACCGATTCCCGCACGGCCGCCGACGCGCGGATCGCCACGGCCTACCGCGACGGCGTCGCCCGCTTCGAGTGGATGCACCGGCGGATCGACGGCAGCGAGATGATGGCCGACGTGTTGCTGGCCCGGGTCGATCTGGCCGACCGCAGCATCTTGCAGGCCGTGGTCCGCGACATCAGCCAGCGGAAAGCGGCCGAGAAGGCCCTGCACGACGCCCACGCCGAACTCGAACGCCGCGTCGAGAAGCGCACCGCCAGCCTGGCCTCCGCCAACGAAGAGCTGCGCCGTGAGATCGCCGAGCGTCAGCGGGCGGAAGAGAAGCTGGCCTTCGAGCGCTTCCTGTTGACCACGCTGATGCAGCACGGCCCCGACTTCATCTACTTCAAGGACGCCCAGAGCCGTTTCCTCCGCATCAGCAAGGCCCTGGCCGAATACTATGGGCTGAAAGACCCTTCCGAAGCAATCGGCAGAACCGACAGCGACTTCTACGATACCCGGCGAGCCGAACAGTACCTCGACGACGAGCGGCAGATCATGCAGTCCGGCCGCGCGGCGGTCGACCGGGAAGAGGAGCAGTTCTGGCCCGACGGCCGGCAGACCTGGTTGCTGACCAGCAAGGTCCCGCTCTACGACCCCACGGGGCAGATCATCGGCACCTTTGGCGTTTCGCGCGACATTACCCGACGCAAACGGGCCGAGGTGAAACTGCAGGCCGCCACGCAGGCCGCCGAGGCGGCCAACCAGGCCAAGAGCGATTTCCTGGCCAACATGAGCCACGAGATCCGCACGCCGATGAACGCCATCATTGGCATCACGGAACTGTTGCTGGGCAGCGAGTTGACCAACTCGCAGCGCGACTACTTGAAGATGGTCTGCGACTCCGGCGAGGCGCTGCTGACGCTGATCAACGACGTACTCGACTTCTCCAAGATCGAAGCCGGCAAGCTCGAACTGGAACGAGCCCCGTTCGACGTCCGCGAGAGCCTCGGCGATACGATGAAATCGCTCGGCCTGCGGGCGCACTCCAAGGGGCTGGAGTTGGCCTGCGAGGTTCGGCCCGACGTGCCCGAGCGGCTCTTGGGCGACGCCGGGCGGCTGCGGCAGGTGGTGGTGAATCTGGTGAGCAACGCAGTGAAGTTCACCGAGGTCGGCGAGGTCGTGCTGCGCGTCGACTGCCGCGGGCGAACCGGCGACGGCGCACTGCTGCACTTCGCCATCGCCGACACCGGTATCGGCATCCCCGAGGAAAAGCAGGCCGTCATCTTCGACGCCTTCGAACAGGCCGACCGCTCCACCACGCGGCGATTCCACGGCACCGGGTTGGGATTGGCGATCTCTTCCCGGCTGGTCGATTCGATGGGCGGAGAGATCTGGGTCGAGAGCCAGCCGGGCCGTGGCAGCACGTTCCACTTCACGGCCCGATTCGGTCGTGCACCGGCCGAAGCGCCCGGCGCGACGTTGAAACCGCCGGCCGTTCGCGGTACGCGGGTGTTGGTCGTCGACGACAACGCCACCAACCGCCACATCCTCGAACAGATGCTCGGCAATTGGGAGATGCAGCCGGTCACCGCCGCCGGCGTCGACGAGGCCTTGGAAGTCTTGCGGCAGGCCCAGCAGGACGACGAGCCGTTCGGTCTGATCCTCACCGACGCCAACATGCCGGAGATCGACGGCTTCGCCCTGGCCCATCGGGTCAAGCGCGACGGCGAGCTGCAAAGCACGGTGATCATGATGCTGACCTCCGGCGATCGCCCCGGCGACGTGGCCCGCTGCGAACGGCTGGGGATCGCCTCCTACCTGCTCAAGCCGGTCAAGCAGTCGGAGCTGTTCGACGCCATCGTAATGGCCCTGGGCGTCACCGCGGCCGAGGAGCCGGAGCCGGCCGAGGAGTCCGCGTCGTCGGCCGCCCCGCTGCCGCCGCAGCGCGTGCTGCTGGCCGAGGACAGCCTGGTGAATCAGAAGCTGGCCGTGGGGCTGCTTCAGAAGTATGGGCATACGGTGGTGGTGGCCAACCACGGACGCGAGGCGCTGGCGGCCTGGCAGGCGCAGCCTTTCGACGTAATCCTGATGGACGTGCAAATGCCCGAACTCGACGGTTTCGAGGCCACCGAGGCGATCCGCACGCGCGAGCGAAAGACCGGCACGCGGACGCCGATCATCGCCCTGACGGCCCATGCGATGAAAGGCGATCGCCGGCGATGTCTCGAGGCCGGAATGGACGCCTACGTGGCCAAGCCGATCCGCGTGCAGCAACTCCTCGAAACGATGCGGTCGGTGATCGGCGCGCCGGATGGTCCGCTGCCGGAAAGCCCGTCCGATCGGGCCGTCGCCTCAGGAGCCGAAAGCCCCGTCGATTGGTCCGAAGCGTTGGCCACCGTCGAAGGCGATCGGGCCTTGTTGGGCGAGATGATCGAGGCCTTCCGGGAAGAATCGCCGCGGTTGATGGACGCCATTCGCCAAGCCGTCGCCGACGGCGACGGCGAGGCGCTGCGGATCGCCGCCCACACGCTCAAAGGGCCGTTGCGGAGCTTCGGCGCGGGCGCTGCGTTTGAGCCTGCCTTTCGGCTCGAACAGATCGGACGGCAGGGCGATCTGACCGACGCCGAAGCAACGTCGGTGGTGTTGGAAGCGGAGATGGCGCGGCTGCTGCCGGCGCTCGATGATTGCCCACAGCCGGATGAAACGTAGTTTCTATTGAGATGGGTGGCCGGGGCATAGCGCAGCGGTGCCCCGGAAGCCAGCACTCTGGGGCGCCGCTGCGCTCTGCCCCAGCCACCCCGTCTGGATGAGCCCCCCACTCCTCCGTCTCACTTCTTCAAGTGCTTCTCGAAGAACGCATACATCGCCGCTCTGGCTTTGGCCGAACCCTCGCCGCGGAAGCCGTGGGCCTGGCCGTCGAGGATCATCAACGTGTGCGACGCGCCGGCCTCTCGCATCTTCTCGTCGAGCAGCCGGGCCTGCTCCGGCGGCACCAGCCGATCGTCGGCCCCGTGCAGCGACAGCACGGGCGGGTCGTCTTTCGAGATATACGTCGTGGGGCTCGACGCCAGGTACTTCGGACGAACCTCCTTGGGCGACCCGCCGAGAAACGAGGCCACGATCGGCGCGGCGCCCGGCGAAGTGCGATGCAGTTCGAGCATGTCGGTCGGGCCGAAGTAATTGACCACCGCTTGCACGCGGCTCGAAGCGTCGGCGTGGCCTCCGTTGCCCTCCAGTTTCGCTTTCGCATCGGAAAGCCCGAGCATCAGCGAGAGATGTCCGCCGGCCGATCCGCCGGTCGCGCCGATCCGCTTGGGGTCGACGTGGAGCTTGGCCGCGTTGGCCCGCAGCCAGCGGACGGCGCACTTGACGTCGTTTACGGCCGCCGGAAACGGGTGTTTCGCGGCCCCCTCGTCGTCGGGCTCCGTCAGCCGATACGTCACGGTCACCGCTACGTAGCCCCGTTTGGCCGCCTCGACGATCTCCCGGCGGTAGTGGACCCGATTTCCTCCCCGCCATCCGCCGCCATGGATGAACACCAACGCCGGAAACGGCCCGTCGCCCTCCGGCCGCGCCAGATCGAGCCGCAAGGCGCGATCGCCGCCTGTGCCGTAGACGACGTTTTCTTCCTCGATCACGTCGGCGCCGGGCGACGGACTCGTCCAACAGACCACCACGGCCAGGCACGCCACCGCCGTCCACACGGACCACGCTCTCCGATACGATCCGTTACGCTGTCTTGCTGTGCTCATAATCGACTCGCTTTGCTGAGAATCCAAACGACCCATCTTGGACTCCCAGGATAGCAGGCTCGTCGGCTACGAGCAAATCGCACGACGACGCGGCGGGCAATCCGGACAGAAGACACTGCGCCTGCAAAGCCGTGGCCCGCCGCCTTTCAACCGGCCGCGTGGAGACCCGCAGCGATGACAAGTTATCGCACGCCAAGTGACGTACGCGGCGTCCATTGCCCTGCGGACGGGGCGGCGTACGGCAGTTGTGCCTGGCTCGGCGGTGGCGGCACCATGCCCTGCACGTCGGCCGTCGACGGGCCGCGCTGCCAGGAGCCGACGCCGGTAGGGATCACTGTGGGAATCACTGTGGGGATCACTTGCCCCGGCGGTATTGTGCCGGGCTGCGCCGCAAGTTGTGCCATGGCCGAGGGCGATTCGCGCTGGGCCATTGCCGACTGATAGTGCTGCCGGTTGCTGTGCAGTCGCGACTTCGCCGCGAGATACATGCGGTCGGCTTTCGACGCGATCGCCCGGTCCAGCATTCCTTCGGCAGCCGGAAAGTCCTGTCGGGCTTCGGCCGCGAGCGAGAGGTTGTACGCCGCCGCGTGGCTTTCCGAATCGAGTTGCAGGGCCAACTGCCAATGGCGTTCGGCCCCGCCCCAATCGCCGACGGCCGCCAGCGCGTTGCCGCGGCGGATTTCCTTGGCGGCGGAGCCCCACCTCGACGAAGCCAACTCGACGGTCATTGGCACCTGGTGCGGTGCGATCATCTTGACGACGTCGTCGGCACAGGCGTGCATCAACTCGGTGAGCGTCTGTTCCCGCGGCGGCAGATAACCTTCGTCGTTGACCGTCTGCCCGCGCACGGTATGGTGTGACTGCTGGCTCGCCCGGACCTGGCCGGTCCGCGTGTCGAGCAGCCGGAAGACGAGCGAGGCGCTGATCTCGCGATTCACGGTTTCGTTGTTCTCGAACTCGATTCCGAAGAAGTCGCCGGAGTTGTCCCGCTTGCCGTGATCGTCGTGTCCTTCGGCGTTGACGAAGCCGATCCGCTGATCGTGATGGATATCGTCTTCGGCCCGATAGCTGACGACCTGGCCGGTGAGAACGGCGTCGATCCCTTGTGCCCGGGCAGCAGCCAACGCGGCGTTCTCGTCGGCACCGGCGGAGCCACCGGTGGGGATCACGCCGAGTTGCGATTGGTCGATCAGCGTATAGGAGCCGTTGTCGGCAAGCTGCGAGGTCAGCGCCGAGCGGGCGAACCGGCCGCTGTCGCTGGGACCGGCGAAATCGAGCACGGTCAGCGTGCGGATGCCCGAGACGTCGTACCCGGCCGGCTGCCAGGCGTAGTAGGTGGCGGTTTGGGCACAGCCGCTCAGCGCGGCGATCATCACAATCGCCGCCAGCGCGCAGCGACGCCGGAGTATGCTGGTGTTCATAGCGATTCGGCAGGAGAAAAGGAAAGGCAACCCCAACCGCGCAGACCGACGCCGTCGGCGCGCACGGCCGGAGGGGAATGGAATCGGCCGTATATAGCGAAGTCCGTCCCGCCGGGCAAGGCCAAATCGCAGATCATCAATCAGGAATCGCAATTCCCACGCCGCTCAATACTCCCGCGGCCGCATCCCCGCCTGCACGCGCCCGGGCAGGCCTTGGATCCGCAAGAATCCTTCGGCGTCGGTCTGGTTGTACGAGCCGCCGCCTTCCATCGTGGCGATGCCTTCGTCGTAGAGGCTGTTGGGGCTGGTGCGGCCGGCCACCTGCAGGTTGCCTTTGTAGAGGTTCAGCGTGACCCGGCCGGTGACCGGCTGTTGGGCGTCGCGAATCAACGCCATCAGGGCGTCGAGCTTCGCCGCGTACCAGAAGCCGTAGTAAACCATCTCGGCCACTTCCGGGGCCAGCCGGTCGCGCAGATGCATCAAGTCGCGGTCGAGCGTGAGTTGCTCGACCAGCCGGTGGGCCTCGTAGAGGATCGTCATGCCGGGCGCTTCGTATACGCCGCGGCTCTTCATGCCCACGAAACGGTTCTCGACCATGTCGATCCGCCCGATGCCGTGACGGCCGCCGAGTTCGTTCAGCGTCGCCACGATCTCGAAGGCGGAGAACCGCTTGCCGTCGACCGCGACGGGCACGCCCGACTCGAAATCGATCGTCACGCTGGCGGCTTCGTCGGGCGCATCTTGCGGCGAGACGCCCATGCCGAAGTCGACCAGCTCGACGCCGTTGACCTCGAGGTCTTCCAGCTTGCCGGCCTCGTAGCTGATGTGCAGGCAGTTCTCGTCGCTGCTGTAGGGCTTTTCGCTGGAGGCCTTTACCGGAATCTGCTTAGAATCGCAGTAGTCGATCATCTCGGTGCGGCCGGGGAACTTCTCGCGAAACGACTCGATCCGCCACGGCGCGATCACCTTCACGCCGGCGTCGAGCGCCTCGGCGGCCAGTTGGAAGCGGCACTGGTCGTTGCCCTTGCCGGTGGCCCCGTGGGCGTAGGCGTCGGCCCCGAGTTCTCGGGCGACCTGCAAGCAGACCTTCGAGATCAACGGCCGGGCAATCGACGTGCCCAGCAGATAGACGCCCTCGTACTTGGCCTGCCATTGCATTACCGGGAAAGCGAAATCGCGGCAGAGTTCCTCCTGGGCGTCGACGATCTGTGCCGAGGCGGCCCCGATATTTCGGGCCTTATCGAGAATCGCCCGGCGATCCTCGCACGGCTGGCCCAAATCGACGTAGACGCAATGCACGTCGTATCCTTCGTCCATCAACCAGCCCAAGATGACCGAAGTATCCAATCCACCGGAATATGCGAGTACGCAGCTTGGCATGGGGGGCTTTCGTTATCGGTAAGTGTGAGGGGGGCGGAACCTTGTAGTTTACGCCGCAAAGCGGAAGCGGACAAGATGCCGCCAGTCCGAGGACCGCACGTCGTGTCACATCATTGCAGACGGGTCGGATCGGTACGAGGTTCACCTGTCTGGTAGCCGAAGTCGCCCGACTTTGGCAATCTGATCGGCAAGGCCAGATTCTGGCGAATTCGGCTACCGAAACCCGCGAATCGTCTGCCCGCGGGGACGACTTGAAATCCCCCGGCGTTGGGGTAGGATCGTGTCGGAGCGCACCGGCAGCGCCGCGCCAAACGGACGAGTTTGGGGACCGCATTGCTCCCACACCGTTTAGCCGCCGCCGGCACGGCGGTGTGTAGCGCGGTTTTGTACAACACCGCCGTGCCGGCGGCGGCTAACCGTCAGAGCCATCGACGTTAGTCACACGACATCGAATCAAGCAGCGTCATGACAAAACCACCGACCTCCTCCAGCCGCCCTTCGCAAACCAAGATCGTTGCCACGCTCGGGCCTGCCAGCACGGGGCGGGACCAGATCGTCGAATTACTCAACGCCGGGGTCGACGTGTTCCGGGTGAACATGGCCCACGGCGACCGCGCGGAACACCAGGCCCGGCTCGATACCATCCGAGCCGCCTCGGCCGAACTCGGCCAACCGGTGGCCATCCTGATCGACCTAGCCGGCCCCAAGATTCGCCTCGGAGAATTGCCCGGCGGCGAACTCGCCTGCGACGCCGGCGAACAAGTTCGCTTCGTGCGTACTCCCCCTCTCCCTCCGGGATCGAGCCAGGGTGAAGGGACACACGATGTTCCCCCTCTCCCTCCGGGAGAGGGCCGGGGTGAGGGGGTACACGAAAACGGCATCCAACCACTTTCGCAACTCCCACCCCAACTCACCACCACCTACGCCCCCTTGATCGACGAACTCACCCCCGGCGACCGCGTAATGCTGGCCGACGGCACCGTCAGCCTCGTGGTCGAAGAAACCGACGCCGACTCGGCGCTGTGCCGGGTGATCCAGCCGGGCACGATCCGCAGCCGGCAGGGCGTGAACCTGCCCGGCGTGAAGCTCAGCGCCCCGGCACTCGGCCCGGCCGATCTGGACAACGCCGCCTGGGCCGCCACGGCCGACGTCGACTTCGTGGGCCTTAGCTTCGTCCGCACGGCCGACGAGATCCGGCAGTTGAAGTCGCTACTCGAGTCGCGCGGTTCAGATGCCGGCGTGATCGCCAAGATCGAGAAGCCCGAGGCGCTCGAGCGGTTGGGCGAGATCGTCGAAGCGACCGACGGCGTAATGGTCGCCCGGGGCGATCTGGGCGTCGAGATCGACATCGCCCGGGTGGCCGTGGCCCAGAAGCAGATCATCGCCGAGTGCAACCGGCGGCGCAAGCCCGTGATCATTGCTACGCAGATGCTCGACAGCATGCAGCAGTCGCGATTGCCCACCCGGGCGGAAGTGACCGACGTGGCCAACGCGATCCTCGACGGGGCCGACGCCTGCATGCTCTCCGGCGAAACGGCCGTGGGGCGGCATCCCCGGCTGGCCGTCGAGATGATGCACCGCATCGCGTTGGCCACCGAACCGCTCTGCCGGCAACGTCCCCCGAAGCCGCCGGTCGACCTCGACGCCGAGGGCGTCAACCCGATCACCGAGGCGACCGTCTACTCGGCCGGCCAACTGGCCGAGCGCCTCGAGGCCGCTCTGGTCGTCGTGGCCAGTGCCAGCGGGGCCACCGCGTTGTCGATGGCCAAGAACCGTCACTACGTCCCCACCGTCGGCGCCAGCAACTCCCCGGCCACGCTACGGCGGATGTGTCTCTACTGGGGCCTGATCCCGCTGGAAGGCGCGCCGACCGACGACAACGACGCCCTGCTGCAATACGTCACCGATTTCGGCCGCCGCGCCGGGCTGGTGAACCACGGCGACCGCATCGTGCTGGTCGCCGGCACGGGTTTGGCCGCAACGATGCACAATATGGTGGTGGTGCATGAGGTCGGTCAGTAGAATTGGGCATTGGTGTTGCGCAGCCCGAGGGAGGAACGGATGGCAACTCTGTCTCTTCGCATCCCGAATGACCTGAAGCAGAAGGCTCAGCGGCTGGCCAAGGAACAAGGCGTATCGCTGAATGGCTTCGTCAACGCGACGATCGCGGCCGCCGTGTCGCAGCAGGAGACGCTGGCGCTCTTTGGCGATCGGCTCAGGGACAAGGATCAAGCCGCGCTTCGCCGCCGCGTCTTGAAGCTCATGCGCAAGACGCGCCCGGGGAAGGAGCCGAGCGTCGAGGCGATCGAACGGGCAATGCGTGGTTAAACTGAAACGGATGATACCATGACGTCACGAAACCGAATCTCTCGGCGCCGTTTCTTACAAGCAGCGTCGGCCGCCGCCACGGTGCAGATCGTGCCGAAGTCCGTCCTCGGCGGCCCGAGCCAAACCACGCCGAACGACGCGATCACCAGTGCCAACATCGGCATGGGCGGGCCGGCGCAGAACATCAAATGCGACCGGCTGCTGGCGATCTGCGACGTTCGCAAGGACAAACTCCGCGGCGGGATGCCGGGCGGCAAGAACAAGGACGGAGTGGACTGTTATCTCGATTTCCGCCACGTGTTGGACCGCAAGGATATCGACGCAGTGGCTATCGGCTCGACGGAAACCTGGCACGCCGTGCAGATCGTCGAGGCGATGAAGGCCGGCAAGGACGTCTACGGCGAGAAGCCGATGAGCATGACGATCCGCGAGGCGGCCGCCATCCGCGACACGGCCAAGCGCTACGACTGCGTCTTCCAGCACGGCACGCAGCGGACCTCGTCGGCGGTCTGCCAATACGCCCGGCACCTGGTCGCCGAGGGGAAGATCGGCAAGGTGGTCGCCGCCGGCGTAGGCGACTGCAACCACGGCACGCTGGCGATCCCCGGGCCGTGTCCGTTGCCGGCCGAGCCGATCTCGCCGAACATGCTCGACTGGGACCTGTGGGTCGGCCCGTCGCCCTGGCGGCCGTTTCACAGCTTTGCGATGGGCGGGGTGCTTTCGTGGTGTATCTACCACGACTTCGGCCGCAGTTGGGTCAACGGCGGGGCGGTGCATCCCAACGACGCCGTGCGATATATCATGGGGTATGAACAGGAAGGACCGGTCGAGATCTATCCGGCCGACGGCCAGCAGTACACGAGCGTTACCACGTGGAAATACGCCGACGGGACGTATCTCCAGGTCGGCTTCGACGCGCTGCCCATTCCCGAGGAAGTGCGAAAGCAACTCGGCGGCGGCTACGGGGGACCGTTTGTGATCATCGGAACCGAGGGCAAGCTGGTACTCGACGTGGGGCGCATGATCTGGACCGATCCGCCGGAACTGGCCCATATGGCCGCCAATTTCCAACCGCCACACCAAGGCGGGCATCACGGCGAGTGGCACGCGTGCATCCGCACCCGTAAGCGGCCCATCTGCAACGAAGACGCGGCGTACCAGACGGAGTTCCTCTGCCACAGTTCGGAGATCGCGCAGACGCTTCGGCGTCCGCTGAAGTGGGACCCGGCGAAGGAGGAGTTCATTGGCGACGACGAGGCCAACCGGCTGACGCACAGGACCTACCGCGGTCCGTGGCGGCTGTAGAGGGCAGAAGACTGACGAACATGAATCGAGACACCGCTCAGCTATCTGTCAGCAGACGCCGCCACGCCTTCTGTTGGCTCGCCGTCACGGTGATCATCGGCACGGTTGCCAGCGCCACCGAAGCCTCCCAAAGCAACCCGCGCGGCCCCGATCCGGCGACGATGGATGAAGAAGCGCTGGTCGCCATGGTGCCCACGCAAGGCCCCGATACGACGTGTGCGTGTCCCAAGTGTTCCAAGTACACCAAGTGGTCGTGGAACGCCGCCAGGCCGAGCCAGATCGCGTGCGCTGCGTGCAACACGGTCTATCCCAACGACGACTATCCGGCCGACCGCACGCAGCTCTTCCTGAACTTCATCGGCGAGGAAGTGCCGATGAAGTACCACCAGGGCAAGCCGCCCACGGGCGGACTCGCCCGGCCGCAACCGGAGCGCTACTTCCTCTCGTCGCCGGTCGACAACGCCAAGTACCAGTGGTGCAAGCGGGCGGTCACGACGCTGGCCGCCAAGTACACGTCGACCGGCAACGACGGCTACGCACGCCGCGCGGCGCTGCTGTTGGACAAGTTCGCGCAGAACTACCCGCACTACCTGCTGCACCGCGGACGCGGCCGGGGATACTACGTCTCGACCGGCGGGCCGTGCATGGTCGACGGCAAGCTGGTGGGCGTCGTCGGCAAGGACCTGCCTTACGACTGGATCGACTGCCGGCTGGTGAAGTGCTGGATCGGCGAGTTGGATCTGGCGTTCGTACGGGCGTATGCCGCGATTAAGAAGAGCCCCGCGCTGGATAAGCTGTCCGTCCAGTTCGGCACCGACGTCCGCCGGCGCATCGGCCGCGACTTCATCCGTGCGATGTGCGATTTCATGCTCCTGGTGCCCTGGGAACATCAAATGGCAAACAACCTGCCGCCGTTCTCCAAAATCGCCGAGGCCGGCCGCGTCATCGGCGAGCCGGAATACGTCCACGTGGCCTACCGTTACCTAAAAGAGATCATTTCGACCTACGGACGCGGCCTGGGCCGGGCGGGATACACGTTCGACTTGCACAATCCCGAGGGCAACCAGTGTCACTACGGCATGCGGCGGCTGTTTGAAACGACTTTCGAGTCGATCGAGGGTTGGTCGGACCCGCCGGGATACAAGGGCAAGCTGGACGGTGTACACCTGGAGAACGTGAGCCTCGAAAGGGACTTTCCGCTGGTGGCGGCTTCGCAGTTCGTGCCCGACGTCTACCGCCTGCCCGACGGCCGGCTCAACCCGATCCACGACACCGTCGGCCACGCCGGCCAAGGTGGCGACTTGGGGCCGCTCGCCGCCAGCCGCAACCGTCTGCTGCCCGGCTTTGGACAGGCCGTGCTCGGCGACGGCGAGGGAGACAAACAGGTCCAGGTCCAACTGCACTATTCCACCGACAACGCCAATCACTGCCACCGCGATTGCCTCTCGCTGGTCTGGTACGCCCACGGCCGCGAGATGTCGGGCGATATCGGCTACCAGCGAAACCGGCTGCGCCACTGGGCCTCGTGTACGCTGAGCCACAATACGGTCGTGGTGAACCGCGCGAACCAAAACGGCACGGACGGCTTCGGCAACCTCTTGCTGTTCGAGCCCAATCTGCCCGGCCTGTCTGTGATCGGTGTCGAGGGGCGCAAGAGCTACGCAGCGTTCGACGTGAAGCGTTACCGCCGCACGGTGATCCTCAACACGATGGACATTCGCGCGCCGTATTTCGTCGACGTTTTCGAGGTCGAAGGTGGCCACAGCCACGACTACGCCATGCACGGATCGGTCCTCGGCGACATGGCGGCGAGTTCGTCGCTGACGATGACGCCGTCGGCCGACGAACGGATCCTGCTCGAGCCCGGCCAGGCGTGGAAGGCGCCCGAAGGCATGGGATCGTTCGACGAGTACGGCCTGTTCATCAAGGGCCAAAGCGCCCGGGCGACGCAGGATTTCTGGATCGATCTCACGTACCCGGGAATGCCCGGCGTGGGAACGCGAATCCACATGCTGCGCGAGGAGGCGACCGAGATCGTGCTGGCCCAAACGCCGGCGCTGCGCAAGGCGGGGCACTACAAGGAAGATCGCGTCTACGATTGGTGGATGCCCCATCTGGTCGCACGCCGCAAAGGTGCCGAGGGGCTCAACAGCATGTTCGTGGCCGTCTACGACATGTACCGCGGCGGGCCGAAAACTCGATCGGTCAAGCGCCTCGATGCGGGCGCCGACGCCGTGGCACTCGAGATCGACATGGGCGGCCGGACCGACGTCGTGCTGCTTTCGCTCGAAGGCCCGGCGGCGATTTCCGCCGGCGGCGCGAGCATGACGGGCAAGTTGGGCGTCGTTTCACGTACAGGCGACAAGGCCGCGGCGCGGCTCGTCGGCGGCACGACTCTACAGAGCGGAAGCCTGTCGCTGCAGACCAAGACGGCCGCCCACACCGGCAAGATCGTCGCCGCCACGCGGAAGTACGACGGCGCCGACGACGACACGTTCACCGTCCAGGCCGACTTGCCAACGGGCGGTGCTTTGCACGGCTGCTGGATGATCGTGCAGCATCCCGGCGCCAACCTCACCCACGGCTACGAGATCGACCGCGTGGAAACCGCCGGCGACGAAACGATCGTCCACCTGAAAGCCGACCACGGCCTGCGAATCGAGGGCCAAACCACACGCGAGGTCTTCTCGCAGTGGAAGACGTTCAGCGGTGTGAATACGTTTTCGATCACCACCCACGCCGGCCAGAGCAGCGAGTAGCCGCGGACGCCGTTGACTCCCCGCCTGCAATCCCCTAAAATGGAGGGTAATGGGCGAGCTGCAAATCCGAGGCATTCGCCCGGATGGAGGCGGAGCGATGTCTGAGACGGACAATTCCGCGGATCTGGCGGTCGATTCTCGGGCTGAGACGGACAGTTCCGTGCCCCCAAGCGTCGCGCTCCCGCCGCCTGCCGACGTCGAATCCTGCCCGGCGGACGGCGACAATCTGCCGTCTCCGCCGCCCGCCCGCGGCTTGCCGCCTCCCGTTCCACCGCCGGCTGTTTTGCCGGCAGCGCAGCCGCCCGATCTCGATCCGGCCGAGGCTCTGCCGGAGTTCAACACAGGCGATGAAACCCGCCCGGCATGGCGGTTGATCCTTCGCGGCACGTCGGCCGTCACGCTGAGCGTGATCGTACACTTGGTCGTGTTGATTGCGCTGGCCTGTCTCTATATCGTTTCGGAAGACCCGCCGGAAAAAGACGCGTTGCTGGCGAGCTATACGACCGACGACTCCGACCCGCTCGAGTATCTCGAAGAATTCGTCATCACGCCGGACGACCTCAAGGCCGACCTGGCGGCGGCCGCAGCGGAATCGGTCGCCGAGGCGAATCCGTTCCTGTTCGACGGCGGTGCGGCGCCGCTGGCAGAACTCGACGATCCGACCGATCGTTTCGGGCTGGCTGAAGTACAGATGCCCGATTTGGGCAAGGCGCTCAACGGCGACGGCCGAGGACTCGGCGACGGCGTTGGGGCCGGCCTGGGCAAAGGGCTCTATAGCGACGCTTTCGAGCAGATCGTCAGCGACGCCGGACGCCACGGACTCGACGTGGTGATCGTCTTCGACAGCACCGGCAGCATGGGCGGCGAGATCGAAGCGGTCAAACAGCGGATCCGGCAGATCGGCGGGGCCTTGTTGCGGAAGCTCCCGCAAACCCGCATCGGCATCTGCACGTATCGCGACGTGCATGACGAGTACCTGGTCAAGGGGCTGCCGCTGAGCAACAACCTGGTGGCCATCGACGAGTCGTTACGGGTCATCCATTCCGGCGGCGGAGGCGATCGACCAGAGGCCGTGTTGGCGGGGCTTCGCTGGGCATTGACGAACAACCAATTCCGCCCCAAAGCCCGCAAGGTGCTCTTGCTCTTCGGCGACGCGCCGCCGCACGCCGAGAACGTGCAGGGCTGCCTGATGCTGGCCGGCCAATTCCACGACAGCCACGGGGGCATCGTCAGCACGATCAGTTGCCGCACGCCGCTGCCGTTGCCGGAGTTCGTCGAGATCGCCCGGGTCGGCGGCGGCGAAGCCTTCATGCTGGCCGACCACCGGCGGATCATGGAGGAGCTTTTGGTGTTGGCATTCGGCGGCAAACATCGCCGAGACGTGATCAAGTTCTTTGGCCTGCGGCCGGCCGGGCCGCAGATGCCGGGGCGTGCTCCCGGCGTCGGACGGCCACCCGGCTTCCATCGCGGCATGCCTGCCCCGGGCTTCGATCCCTGGCGCGACTTACTCCGCGAAGCCCCCGCACCGCGCCGGATGACCCCACCCGATGGCTTCGACCCCTGGACCGACCCGCCGCGGGAAAATCCCTAGTGCCTTGTGAAATCTGGACTTGCGGGTGGCTGGGGGTAAGCATTCGCCGAACCCGTCAAGAGCCGTTCGTAGTGACCGCATTCATGCGGTCTTTCACGGAATTCCGCTGCACGGCCCCGATGAATCGGGGCACTACGAACGGGTTGGGCGA
>CAYYNP010000129.1:0-25702 GCA_964472545.1 uncultured Planctomycetaceae bacterium
CGCCGCCGCCCAGGATCGCTGGTATCAATTCTGGGAAGAAGGCGGGTACTTCCATAGCGAGCCCGATCCGAAGCGGAAGCCGTATACGATCGTCATTCCGCCGCCGAACGTGACCGGGGCGTTACACCTCGGCCACGCGCTAAACAACACCTTGCAGGACGTGCTTATCCGGCAGAAGCGGATGCAGGGCTTCGAGACGCTCTGGATGCCCGGCACCGACCACGCCGGCATTGCCACGCAGGCGGTCGTCGAGCGGCGGTTGTTTCTGGAGGAGAAGACAACGCGGCACGACCTGGGACGCGAAGGACTGGTCGACCGGATCTGGCAGTGGAAGGAGGCCTACGAAGCCCGCATCATCGGGCAACTCAAGGAGATGGGCTGTAGCTGCGACTGGCAGCGGACCCGATTCACGCTCGATCCGATCTGTGCCCGTGCGGTGCGGCATACGTTCTTCAGCCTCTTCAGCGAAGAGTTGATCTACCGCGGCAAGCGTCTGGTCAACTGGGACACCACACTGCAAACGGCGGTCAGCGACGACGAGGTGTTTCATGAAACGGTCAACGGCCACTTCTGGTACTTCAACTACCCGGTGATCGACCCGCAGCCGGGCGAGCCGGCGCACGTGACAATCGCCACCACGCGTCCGGAGACGATGCTCGGCGACACGGCCGTGGCCGTGCATCCCGATCCTGCAGGAGCATTGGATGCCGTGGAGGCCGAGTTGGTGGAGCGGCTCTCGCTGGTTCCGGAGAAGCAGAAGCCGGAGATCGAGACCCAACTCGAAGAAGTCCGTAAGCGCCGCGACACGATGCTCGACGCCCTGGTGACCCTGCGCGACATGGCACTCGACGGCCGCAAGGTGATGCTGCCGCTGTTGCAGCGTGAAATCCCACTGGTGACCGACGACTGGGCCAAACCGGAAATGGGCACGGGTTGCGTGAAGATCACGCCGGCCCACGACCCCAACGACTACGAGGTGGGCCTGCGGCGGGAATTGCCGATGGTCAACATTCTCAACCTCGACGGCACGCTCTGCGAGGCCGCCGGGCCGTATTGCGGCCAGACGGTACTGGAAGCCCGGAAAAACGTGGTGGCCGATCTGGAAGAGCAGGGCCTCATGGTCGAAGTGGAAGATCGCGAGATCGATCTGGCCCACAGCGACCGCTCGAAGACACCGATCGAGCCGCTGTTGACCGATCAGTGGTTCGTCAAGATGGACAACTTGGCGCAAACGGCCATCGACACGGTCGAGAGCGGCCAGGTGAAGATCATCCCCGAGCGATACACCAAGGGCTACGTCGATTGGCTCAGCGAGAAACGCGACTGGCCCATCAGCCGGCAGCTCTGGTGGGGACATCAGATTCCGATCTGGTACTGCAAGACAACCAGCGAAGACGACCTGAAGGCGGCCTTCGCCGATCGCGACGACGTCGTGTACTTCCGCGATGAGCAATACGGCCAGTGGTTGATCTGTGCCCGCGAGGAAGATCTGGCCGACGACGCCGTGCCGGGCCACACGATCACTCGGGAAGAGGACGTGCTCGACACCTGGTTCAGTTCCGCCCTGTGGCCCCATTCCACCCTTGGCTGGCCGGAGAAGACGCCGGAGCTCGAGTTCTACTATCCGACCAACGTGCTGATCACCAGCCGCGACATCATCTCGCTGTGGGTGGCCCGGATGGTGCTGTCCGGAATGCACAACGTCGGCGAGATCCCGTTCAGCGAAGTCTACATCCACCCGAAAATCCTCGACGGTTTTGGCGAGGGGATGTCGAAATCGAAGGGCAACGGCGTCGACCCGCTGGACATCATGGAGAAGTTCGGGGCCGACTCGCTACGCTTTGCACTGATCTACCTGACCACCGAAACGCAAGACTTTCGGATGCCGGTGGAGTTCGAGTGTCCGCATTGCGGCAAGCTGATTGCCCAGACCAAGAAGAACCGCATTCAGCCGCGCGTGAAGTGCAAGGACTGCAAGGGTGAGTTCTCCACGCAGTGGGCCGAGAAGCCGGAAGACGCGGCGCTGCCGCGCGGGGCCGTGGTCAGCGACCGCTTCGAACTGGCGCGGAATTTTTGCAACAAGCTTTGGAACGCCTCGCGGTTCGCGCTGATGAACCTCGAAGGCTACACGCCCGGTGCCGTGGCCACAGAAGATCTGCGCGTGGAAGACCGCTGGATCCTCAGCCGGCTTTCGACGGTTACGCAACAGGTCACCGAGTGCCTCGAACAATACAAGTACGCCGATGCCGCCCGCACGCTCTACGACTTCGCCTGGAACGAGTTCTGCAGCTTCTTCGTCGAGATGGTCAAAGACCGGCTGCAAGACGACGAGACCCGGCCGCTGGCCCAACGGGTGCTGGCCCACACGCTCGACGTGATCCTGCGGCTGTTGCATCCGATGATCCCGTTCGTCACCGAGGAGGTCTGGCAATTGCTGGGCGACGCGGCGGCCGAGCGAGGGCTCGACGAGGTGCAGCCGGCGGCACCGAGCATCATGATCGCCCCCTGGCCCGAGAGCGACCCGGCGCATCGCGACCCGCAGATCGAGGCCCAATTCGCCCGCTTCCAAGAGGTACTCGGGGCGATCCGCGAAATCCGCAGCCGACAAACTGTGCCGCCGAAGAAGGAGATCGAGTTCTCGCTCCGCTGCGATGAAGTGGTCGTCGACTTGCTGCGACCGATGGGACCCTATTTCGCCTCAATGGCCAACGCGAGTCCGAGTGCCTGGGGCCCGGACGTGGAAGCTCCCGCGCTCAGCGCCAACGTGACCCTGCCGGGCATCGAGGTCTTCGTCGACTTGGCCGACCTGATCGACGTCGAGGCCGAAATCGCCCGCAAGCAACAAGAGCTCGAAAGGCTCGACAGGCTGATCGCCTGCAAACGCAAGAAGCTCGACAATCGCCAGTTCATCGAGCGTGCTCCCGAGGCCGTCGTCCAAAAAGAGCGCGACAGCCTCACCGACCTCGAAGAGCAACGCACCGCCATCGTCGCCGTGCTGGAGCGGTTGCAGCAGGCGGGAGGCTGAGGCCGGACCTCGCGATAGTAGTCATCTCGCTCCGCGAGATGTCATGTCGTCTCGCGGAGCGAGACGACTACTATTACTATCCTGCGAACCTCGACTCGATCCCAACCCGCCGCCCCGTCTTCTGCGACTCCCGTGCGGCGGCCATGATCTCGACGACGTGCAGCGCGTGCTCGGCGGAGACCTCCGGTTCCTTGCCGGTTGCCAGACACTCGGCCACGTGCGATGCGCCCTGTTGCCATTGGTAGCCTTGCGAATCGGTAGCGTACCTTTGCAGCTCGCCTTGTTCGCGCGTGGCCAGGTCCACCCCGTGCGGAGCCCAGTCGTAGCCGGCTAAGTGCATGCTGCCGGCGGTGCCGGTGATCGAGATCGTGTGGTGGTCCTGCTGGGTGTGGTTGTGGTCGTGAGCCGTGAAGTAGTTGAAGCCGCATTGCACGTGCGAGAGGACGCCGTCGCCGTGGTCCATCAGGACCATCGCGTTGTCTTCCGCCCGAACGGGGATCTGGCCCTTGCGGCTGATGGTGCGCGTCGGGGTGACGATGCTCGTCATCGCCACGACCGAACGCGCGGGGCCGAGCAGTCCGGTGAGCGTAGCCAGGTTGTAAACGCCCAGGTCCGGCATGCTGCCGCCGCCGGGATCGTAGAAGAAGCTGGACCAGCCGGGGCCGAGATGTCCGTAGGCGGCATGGGCCGCGGCCACGCGTCCGAGCTTGCCTTCGCGGAGCGTCTGGGCCATGAAACGGAACTGCGGGCTCATCACCACCACCGGGGCACCCCAGATGCGCACGCCCTTCTTCTCGGCCAAGTCGAGCAACTCCCGCCCGCCGGCCAGATCGTTGGCCATCGGCTTCTCGCTCCAGACGTGCTTGCCGGCGGCCAGTGCCTGCTTGTTCAGCCGATAGTGTTCCTGCATGTCGGTCAAGTCGACCAGCAGGTCGAACGTCGCGCCGGCCAGCATGCGATCGATGTGCGGATAGTGATTCGGCACGTTGAATCGTGCGGCCGCCTGGCGTGCCCGCTCGGGAAGGACGTCGCACGTGCTCACCAGTTCGGCGAACGGACAAGCGGCCAGGTGCGGCAGATACTTTTTCGATACGCTGCCGCAGCCGATGACGCCTACTTTGATTCTCTTCTGCGATTGTCGAACGGCCGCATCGGGTTCCGCGGCAACCCCATGGCCGGCAAGTTGTCCGACGGCGGCCGCAGTTCCAGCCGTAAGACTGCGGCGGATGAAACGACGTCGGTCTACTGCTTCACGCTGACTCATGCTTGTCATCCCGTGTTGGTCGAGTTGAAGGGGTGGCTGGGGCAAAGCGCAGCGGTGCCCCAGTGGCCAACGCTCCGGGGCACCGCTGCGCTCTGCCCCGGCCACCCTCGGGTTCCAAGGTACTTGAGGACGTACACCTTGCGCTCCGTCGGTTACTGATGCCACGATCCCTCGAAGAAGCCACGATGGCTCTGTCCGCTCCAGGCCGGCGACGACGGTTGGCCTTCCTGTCCCAGGGCGTCGACCGCCGCCACGGCGAACCGGGAGTGGGGGGCGTCGGGGATCGTGAACGTGGTTTGCGGGATCGGATCAGGTGTGAGCCGAGTGACGGCTCGGCCGTCAATGCGGTAAACGCGATATCCCTCCACGCCCTGCTCGCGGCTCGCGTCCCACTTCAGCACGGCCGTCTTGCCTTCCTCTCGCAACAGCACGCTTTGCGGCTCGGCCGGAATCGTCAGCGCGTACGGCGACGGGCCACTTTCGGTGCCCAGGGCGTTGACGGCACGCACGACGTACGCGTAGACCGCAAACGGATAGTCGGCCGATTCCGCGGGGGGTTGCGCCAGGTCGATCCGGTCGTCGACGAACTGCGGCTCGGTCGACGGTTCTCGATTCAACTTCTCGATCGCGGTCACGTCGCGCACGCGATCGACCACGGGCACGGGATACTCCGGATCGTTGTGCCCCCAGGAGCCCTTCAGCGACGTGTTTGTTCCCACGGTGACCAGCCCCCGATAGACGTTGTAGCCGACCACGTCCGGCTGTGCGCTCTTTGGCCAGCGCACCTGCACTCGATCGGCCGCCAGTACGGAAACCACGGGCGTGTCCGGGACTCGCGGCTGCGTCCGCACATGGAAGCTCGGGCGGCTCTCTTGACCGTTGGGGCCGACCGTCCGAACGCGATAGAAGTAGACTTGCCCCGTGGCCAATTCGGGATCTTCGTACGTATTGCCCTCCGTCGTGCCGATCTTGGTGAACTCGGCCTCCCAGGGGTTTTCCGCCCGGGCGCGGTAGATAGCCGTCTGCGTTACGCTCGCCGACGGCTCCCCCGTCCACGTGAGTCTTGCCCGCCCGTTGCCCGTAGTGACTACGAGATCGTCGGGCGGCGGCAGCGGAAGCTCCTGCCGTGCCGCCTTCCGGTAGCGATAGGTCCAGATCCGGGCGTTGCCTTTCGGGTCAACGCATTCCAGCAGAAACAGATTCAACGTCCGGTCGTAGGCCAAGTTCCGCGCTCTCGACCCCGTGGGGCCGGGCTCCGTAGTGGGATCCATCTTGGTCCACTGCTTGCCGGCGACGTCCAGCACCCACGTCTCCAGCCGGCCCCCTTCGTCGCCGAACCAGACCAGACAGAGGCACACGCCGTTGACCGAATCAAAGGCCATCTTGGGGATCGTGGCGTAGGTCTTGCGTTTCTTGCCCGGCGGACGCGGGCTGATATCGAACGACTCCCAGCGATTCGTCCCGTAGCGATAGATCCACGTCTTTTCATCGTCGCCGTATTGGCTGCCGAAGACGACCAGGCAATCGTTCTTCGCGTCGTAGCAGATGCCCATCCCGTCGCGAGGGCTCGGTGGATCGGCGGCATCAAGCCGCTGCAAGTGATTCGCGTAGGCGTCGTACACAAACAGGTTGTTCATCCCGCCGGCCGCGCCCTGGCCGCCAAACGAGAGGGCCACCTGTCGGTTCTCGTCGTACGTGCCGCCGGCGTTGAGCGAACCGAGGACCTCCCGCGAGTACTTTGCCGGCTCCTTGTATGACGGCGGCCGCATATTGGTCCACCGGTTCGACGCCGGGTCGTAAAGCCAGGCGTGCGAATTCTTCAAATGGACCATGCGGAACCACTGATAGCCGTGGCCGAGCGACGCCCCGGGAAAGCGGACGAACCGCCGATTGGCCGCGTCGAACACGTTGGCCCCGTCGATGCAGCAGGCCCCCGGCGGCGACGTGTTGGGGAATCGCTGCTGCCACCGGCCGCTTTCGAGGTCCCAGACAAACAGGTGAAACCCCTGCGGGATGCCGTCGTGTCCGCCCCAGCGGATGAACTGCCGCTGCCACGGGTCCCAGGCCCCGCTGCCCTCGTAGAGATACCGCGGCGCCGGGGCGTCGGCCCGAGGGCTTTGCAGCACCCAGACGTTCTCCGGATGGTCGGCCGGATCACCCGCGGCTATCGGGCATACCCGCACGAGGGTCGTTAGGCCCATGCCCACGAAGAGAATCGACGCGCGCATCGTCAGGCTCATCGGTTGGTCTCCCGTTGTTCGTGTCATCCGCACCAGACCTACGTGCCTCTGAAGGGAGCCGGCGGCAAGCGTTTGCATCCAACACTCTCCAGCACTGCGAAGAAGAAACTCACCGAAAGTACTCAGTCCCCGGTATCAGATGCTTGCGGCACACCTCGTCATTGAGTTCCACGCCCAGCCCGGGCTTGTTGGGCACTTCGAGATAGCCGTCGCGATAGATCGGCCCGTCGCGCTGGATGATATCCTGCCAGTAGGGCAGCTCGACGCTGTCGGACTCCAACGCGAGAAACGAGCGAATCGCCATGCAGGCATGGGCCGCACCGTACGTGCCCACCGGCGAACACATGTTGTGGCAGAGCATGTTCATGTAGTAGAGGTCGGCCCAATCGGCGATCTTCTTGGTCTCCAACAGGCCGCCGCATTTCTGCACGTCGGGCTGGATGATGTCGCAGGCCTGCTTCTCGATGAACGGGCGGAACGACTGCCGCGTGTAGAGGTTCTCGCCGGTGGCAATCGGCACCTTGCTGGCGGCGGTGAGCCGGGCAAACGCCTCAGCGTTCTCCGGCGGCATGGGGTCCTCGAGGAACCAGAGATTCAAGTGCTCGACCATCTGGACGAATCGCATCGCGTCGCGGGTGTTGTAGCCCCAGTGCAGATCGACGCCCAACGGATAGTCGGGTCCCAGGTCTGCCCGAATGGCTTCGAGAATCCGCACCCATGCCCGCATGTCGGCCGACGAAAGCGAGCGGTTGAAACGTTCCCCACGGAAGCGATTCAAGTCGACCTTGATGGCGCGAAACCCGATCTCTCGCGAGCGCCGCATTTCTTCGACCCACGGCTTCGGGTCGGGTGTATTGGGCGAGCCCGTGTCGTGATAGATCAGCACCTTGTCCCGGAATCTCCCGCCCAGCAGCACGTAGATCGGCACGTTGAGGATTTTGCCGGCCAAGTCCCACAAGGCCGATTCGATACCCGCGATGGCCCCGCTGAGCGACCCGGCGCGGGAGCCTTGACCGACGCCGGCGTCGGACATCTTCTGATAGAGATAGTCGACCTGCAGCGGATCCTCGCCGATGATCCGCCGTTTGATGTCGTGGATGTGGCTGATGACGCCCGCCCGGTTGTAGGCTTCACCCAGCCCGACGAGTCCGGAGTCGGTGGTAATCTTGACCAGATGGGCCGGGTAGTAGGTCAGCTTCACCGAGGCGGTCTGCACGTCGCGGATCTTCACCCTGCCCAATTCGGTCGCCGCTTGCGGCACGGCCTGGGCCATCGCCGAACCTTCAAACATCATCCCGGCCGCCAAGCCGCCGCCAGCGGCCGCCAGGAGTTTTCGTCGTGTGAACATTGCTCGAATCCTCTTTCTGGAGCGTTATCTCTGCAAACGCACCACGATATACGGCATCTGTCGATTCAGATCCGGATAGATGGCACCGTTGCCGTGGCTGTCGACGACCTCGATCAAGTACATGAAGTCCCACGTCGGCACGACGTGTTCGGCCGGAACGACGGCCGCATATTGGTTCTCGTCACCTGTGGGCAGCATGTCGAGCGTGCGATAGTCCTCGTACTGGGTAACGCTACGATAACGAAGCCGGACGGATTTCAACCCCGAGGGGTCCTTCACCGTAGCGGTCACGCGAAGCGGCCGTTTGGCCGGGGCGCGGCGGATCGGCTCGTGGGTCACCGTCGGGGCACGGCGGTCGTTGGTTACGGCTACTACGACCGGATCCTCGCGGCCGTTGCTTGGATAGGCCGTCTTGCGGCCGGATTTGCCGGTCGCCTCGACGAAGTAACTCAAGCCGGGCACGACCTTCTCGGCAGGGATCGTCGCGCGAAGCAGGTATCGTTCGATACGCAGTTCGTCCAGGTACGTGACGTCGCCTTCCCCGTGGCGATATCCGACCCGCACGCGCGTGGCCTCGCCGCCGTCGACCGTGGCCACGATCGTCAGTGGCTCGCCGGGCGTCGCTCGGCGAATCGGTACGTGGGCGATCCACGGGCCGTCGTCCGACTTGCCGGGTTTATAGTCCTTTCTGATCTGGCGGAGTTTCTCCAGCCCGGCCTCGAGCTTGACCAGTTCGTCGCGCCAATGTCCCGAGAGGTCGGAGCGGCGGCGGCCCATCATGATGTCGTCGTGATAGACGTCGCCGGCCGCTTCGACCATCGCTGCCCAGGCGTCGGTGGCGAGGCTTTCGCGGTGGATCGCGGCGTCGAGCGCGGCCAGATCGTGGGAGCGTTCGTACATTGCCCAACTCACGCCGGCCTTGGCTCGCCAGGAATGGTAACGTGCCAGATGCGCCAACATCCGCAGGTCGACCATCGTGGCGGCAAACTCCCGATCACTGCGACCGCCGGCATGGGCCTCCGCCTGCTCGACCAGCCCGAGCACGTCGTTTGCCGCCCGGGCGAACCAGGCACTCGATTCGTAGGGCGTGATCTTGGGCGCGTCGGTGCCTTCGAGGATGCTCTTCGCCGCGTCGGCCGGGCTGAGGAACTGCTGCGTGTCGCTGGGCAACGCCTTGGCGTAGACGGGCAGGTCCTCTTGCCGCTGGCGTTCGATCCAACCGCGCGTGGTCGGAAAGTGGTTGTAGGGATAGCAATAGGCCACCGCCCGCGGCAAGATTTCGCTGGCCCGGTGCAACGCCCGCTCGACGTAAGGCCCCGCCTTGCCGAATCGCCGCTCGAATTGCCGCCGCCAAACGTCCGGCGGCGTGTCGGGGTTGTAGCCCAATCGGCCGAAGCACTGAAAGAAGTGCCAGTATCGCTCAAATTCCCGCCCGTAGTAGCGATGCGCCGGCTGCAACAACTCGAACGGTTCGAGTTCGTGCGGATGGTCCTGCATCTTGGTGGCCATCGGCGCGGTGATCTCGAAGCCGCCGCCGGGGTAGATCATCGTGCTGGCGGCCAACCGGCGGACGTATTCGGGATCGCCCCAGAGGAAGACCCGCGTAGTCCCCCCGCTCCAAACGCGCCAGTGCATGTCGTATCGCTTGGGATAGCGGAGCAGGTCGGCGTAGCCGTGGCGGCGGTCGTGTTGATTGGCCGGATGGACATGCGTGGGATGAAACGGCAGCCCCATCTGCTCCATCCAGTACTTCGTACAGATGCGGATGTCGACGTCGAGTTCCAACGCCCGGTCGATCAGTAAATCCGGGAAGTTCTTCGCCCGGGCGTCGAAGCGGACGTTCGGGCCGTGGCGTTTCATGATGCGATAGACGTCGGTCCAGAAGTCCTCCATCTCGCTGCGACGCAGGCCGGATTCGCCGTGCATGCGGAACTGGATGGCGTCGACCTCGGGGACCTCTTGGAGGAACTTCGCCAATGCCGCCTTGGTATATGGCACCAGGTTCTCGGCGTTGAGCCCCCAAACAATGCCCGGCGTCGGCTTGCCGGCGCGGTCGGTCGGACCCTGCACGCCGCCGCGGTAGATGTGATCCCAGATGCCCAGCGTGACGTTCAGCCCGCGCTGATGGGCCATCTCGATCAGCCGATTCAGCGCCGCCAGGTTCTTCTGCTGTTTCTCCCTGCTTTGGCCCACCACGCGTATGTTTGGGTATCCCTCGACGTCGAAGAAATACGGATACGGCGGCGAGAAGTAGCCCCAGTTTTCGTAGCCGAAGAGCAAGGCGAACGTGTTGAATCGGTTGGCCGCCAGCATGTCGAAATACGCGGCCCAATGCTCCTCGTCGTAGAAGAAACTCTCGAACGTCTTCTGGTGCATGGTGTAGATCGAGAGCGATCGTTCCGGCACGAACGGCTTTTCGATCGCGTTGCGCACGGCGGCCAATGGCTTGCCGGCGTCGTCGGCCCAGCCGATCCTCTCGGTGACGTCCAACAAGGCGTACATCAGACCGCGGTCGTCGGAACCGAGGACCAACAACGCGGGCTTCTCTTGGAAGGTGGTGTGTCGGATCGCCAGTGATTCGGGCTCGTCGGGTATCGAGACGCCTTCGGCCTTCGCCATCCGTGCTGCCGCGTTCTCGCCGGAGGCCAGCCCGGCCAAGATCAGAACGTCTCCTTTCGCCTCGGCCGGATCCGCCGTCCGCTCGACCGTTAGGCCTTGGGCCTTCAGTGCCGCGACGACCTTGCCGAGCCCATGCGACGCGGCGAGCCCCGGCGACGGGTCGCTCATGACAGACACAGTAACCTCGGCCGCCGCCTCGGCGCGTCCCGGCAATCCCAGCCACAGCAGATTCAGCACGCACGTAAACGCGCAGCGATGGAAGAGTCGTCGTCGATCCACGGTTGTCTCCCTGATCGGTCACGGTCGGTGAGAATGCACGATCTGCTTCATCCGGTGGCTATCCTACCCGAAGCGTCGAGCGGATGCCACTCTTGAGCGGATATCAGCCGCGTGTATCTGACCGACGATGCCAACGACCGACGCGCTTGCGTGGCCCTGATGTACGATGCATCGTCAACTGCTAAGCCGGGCTCACGACGAGCGTGGACATCGCGCCCGGCAAAGCACACCCGGCCCAATCATCTATCCGGTCGATCCTGTAATCCCGTCGTTGTCTCTTTCCTTTCGCGTCGATGACGGATTCACCTGCGGCCAACCACAAGCTCCGCCGATCGGCCGGGCCACCCACCTACTGGTATGGAATGAGTGGAAGACGGGAGTTCTTGACAGGATGACAGGATGACAGGATGGACGGGATACGAAGAGAAGGCGATCATATGGTCCCGTCGATCATGTCCAACCGAGGAGATGTTCAGGTACCGGATGCCATGGCGGCTTGATCCGGCGATCAGCTTTCCATCCTCGTTAGAGGTCGAATAGTCAAGCGGGCAGCACGTTGGCTGCAACGACCTGGTAGGCGGCGTCGTGGATTCACGGCGGAGTCGAAAATGGTTCCTTCTTGAGCTGAGAAAGATGGATGATTAGATTCTCAAATTCTACGTGCTGCCACGGCGCAATTTGACCGGCCTGCATTCGGTGGCGAAGATCGAGAATTGCCGTATCCACTTTGTGCGTGGCGTATTCGGCGCCCTTTGTGCTGCGGTGATGGTGGAAATATGCACCAATTCTGCCCCGCATGGCGATGACCATTTGGCGCCAAACATGGTCGGCGATTGGGCCGGCATTGTCATCATCGCCGTCAATGAACATAAGGTCGCCCATGATGTGGTAAAGGAAACTCCACTCCTCGTTTGGCTTTTCAAATGCGGCCTTAGGTTGTTTCTTTAGGGCCCGCCGCCCCGCGCGATACTCTTGGATGCAGCGACGCATCTTCTCCGTGACCGAAGCCATGTCCGTTGCGAGCCTTTTGTCGGGTCCATGTTGCAGATCTGCGGCGCCCTCGTTTGGTGATTCGCGGGCACGATCTACAGGGACATGGCTTCTTTCACACGTGGTAGTGGTACGCTGCGCGTTGCGACGCCGGATACGGTGTGCGGTTAGGGCGAGCGCCATGATGATAGCGACAATGCCAGAGATGATCGTGACAATGTTGGCGGCAGTGTCTACAACAGGGTGCATTGGCGTGCTAAGAGTGCCCCAGTCTACGTAACTAACCGGTCAATTGTCGTAGGTCGTATTGTAGCCGTCGGTTGCCCGTTTGTCACGTGGGTAGCCCGGCCGATGCTCCGCGGAAGACTCCACCACTCGAAACGACTCGTCCGGAGAATCGTCCGCGTGCGGCACGCACAGGAGGATAGTTCTGTGGCCGCAAGCCGACGCGACAAAATAGCCGAGGGCGGAAGCCCCCGGAGGGTCGTCGTCTGTGATGTAAAGGTCTCGTCGCTGCAAACCCTCCGGGGGCTTCCGCCCACGGCTAGTACTCAGTAACAGCGAGATTGACGGCTAAGTTCTCCCACCGGCGGGCTGTAGCCAGAGCAGTTCCAGTTCGGTGTCGAAGCGCACGATGATCACGCGCCAGTCTTCGTCTTCTTCGGCCGTACGATAGAACGTGAAGTACCAAACGACGGGGAAGCTCTGGCACTTGTAGAGATACTTCATCAACACCAGGTCTTGGCCCACGCGCTTGGCCGCGACTTGCTCGTAGCCGCGGCACGCGCCGAACCGCTTGGGTAGGTCTGCCACGTTGGCGATCAGCGCGTCTTTGGCCTCGGCCGACGTGCCGAGTTGGCTGCCGGTCAGCAGGCCGTCCAGGGCCGTTTCGTAGTCGGTCGCCGTCTGGCCCGCCTGGACGTCGGCCAGGAACGAATCGACCTTCTCGTCCAGCAAGGCCAACACCGGGTCAGGTTCTTCGGCGGGGGTTTGGCCGACGGCCGGTGGGGCGCTTAACGCCGACAACGCGATCAGCACCAGTCCGGCGGCAACGACACGTCGGTAGAACATGGGTATGGCTCCTGGGAGGGCAAGACGCCGACGACTCGGGCTCGGCCGTGGCGCGGTAGGTCGGTCATCTGACTATTGTTGGCTGGGGCGGCCGTCGCCAGCAAGTGAAAACGTGGAAGTTTCGTCAATCAACCGTCGACGCAACTCGGCCGCAATGAAGAACGAGCCCGTGATACAAATCAGATCCTCCGGCGTTGCCACCGCGTGGGCCGCCTGCAAAGCGTCACCCGGGTCGGCGTAAGTTCGATAGCTCTTAGAGGTCAGGGCGGCTGCGATCGATGCCAACTCCTCCGGCGGCACGGCTCGAGGATTGTCGACATATCGCGTGAATGCCACCCAATCGAACCACTCGTCCACCCGCTGAAGCATTGCTTCGAGTTCCTTCTCCACCGTTGCGGCAAACACCACTAGTCGGCGGCCGGGTGAGAAGCTCTCGTCGAGGGTGGTAATCAGGGCGTCGATCGAGGCCGGATTATGGGCCGTGTCGACGATGATCGTCGGCCGACGCCCAACGACCTCGACGCGGCCGGGGCACATAGCCTCGCTGAGTCCGGTCCGGATCGCCGACTCGGGAATCGACCAGCCTGCGCTACGCAGTTCGGTGACCGCCGCCAGGGCCGTCGCGGCATTGGCCGCCTGGTGGCGGCCGAGCATCGCCAGCGGGAGGTTCTCGTGCGAAACCGGCCGATCAGACGCGCTGCAACGGAAACTGATTTGCCCGGCGGCTCTGGCGACATCCAAATCGCGAGGCGCCTCGTAGTCAAAGTCGAAGTGCATATCCCGCTCGATCAGCCGAGAACCGTTCCGTCGGCAAACGTCCCGGATCACCTCGCGCGGCTCTTGCTGCGTCACGCCGCTGACGACCGGCACGCCCGGCTTGATAATTCCGGCCTTTTCTCGCGCGATAGAGGCCAGGGAGTTGCCAAGCTGCCGAGTATGATCGAGGCTAATACTGGTAATTAGGGCGATCTGCGGCACGCAAACGTTGGTCGAATCGAGTCGGCCTCCCAAACCCACCTCCAACACGGCGATGTCGACCTTGCGATCAACAAACAGCAGCAGGGCCATGGCGGTGGTCAACTCGAAGTACGTGGGGCCGATCTCATCAGGGTCGCCGCCGCCGGCCTCCCGGTCCATTGCCTCGGCCGCCGGCCGAACGCGATCGACCAGGGCGACCAACTCTTCGGCCGAACAGGGGCGCCCGTCGATGGCCAGCCGTTCTTCGAGGCGTTCCAGATGCGGCGAGGTAAACGCGCCGGTGCGATAGCCGGCGGCCTTCAGAATCGCCGCGATCATCACACAGGTCGACCCTTTGCCCTTGGTTCCCGCCACGTGGACGATCGGCAGACCGGCCTGCGGATTGCCCAGCCGATCGAGCAACTCCCGCATCCGCTGAAGCTTGAACCCGCTCTTACGATAGGGGACGTTTCGCGCCCGCTCGTAGTCGATTCGTCCGAAGAGGAACGCCAGGGCGTTTTCTCGATCGATGTGCTGGTGCGAGGGGCGGGAGTGTCTGGGCATGGTTGGCCGGAGGCGGGCGCGTCTGAAGTGGAAGCCGGGCGGCGGAAGTCGGCAGTGTAACACGCTGGCAGCCGGTTGTCCCGAGGCAGTGTGCCCCGAGGCAGTATGTCCCGAGGTGGGGCAACGAGTCGAAGAACCACCCCACAACGGCTTACCCCACAACGGCTTACCCCACAACGGCGGGGCCCAACTTGAACCGACGACATGGCCGACATATAGTATGAGGCTCGCCGTTTGGCTACCCATTTTGTGGAGAACCGCAACGGTCGATTTGCCGTAAAGGAAACCGGGACACCAGATTGCCCGAGTCTGCGGCGGAGTTCCCGCCGTTGTTTGTCACGTGGTCGCGAGGCCTTCCATGAAGTCGGATATCGTCATCGAGACCCGAAATCTCACCAAGGTCTACCGAGACTTCTGGGGCCGCCAGAAGGTGCGGGCGCTGAAGGCGCTGGACATGGAGGTCCGCAAAGGAGAGATCTTCGGGCTGCTGGGACCCAACGGAAGCGGGAAGACGACGACGATCAAGCTCCTGTTGGGGTTGTTATTCCCCACCGGAGGAGAGGCCCTGATGTTCGGCCGTCCGGCGACCGACGTCGACAAGAACGAGCGGCTGGGCTATCTGCCGGAGGAATCCTACCTCTACCGTTTCCTCAACGCCGAGGAGACGCTCGATTTCTACGGCCGGCTGTTCAACATCCCGCGGGCGGTCCGACGCCAGCGGACGTTCGAGTTGATCGAGATGGTCGGGCTAAACTGGGCCCGGCGGCGGCAGTTGAAGGAATACTCCAAGGGCATGGTGCGGCGGATCGGGCTGGCCCAGGCGTTGATTAACGACCCGGAGTTGATCCTCCTGGACGAACCCACCACCGGCCTGGACCCGATCGGCACGCGGGAGATGAAGGACCTGATCATCGAACTTCGCGGGCGGGGCAAGACGGTGCTGATGTGCAGCCACCTGCTGGCCGACGTGCAGGACGTCTGCGACCGGATCGCAATCCTGCACCAGGGCGAACTGAAAGAGATGGGGCGAGTGGAAGACCTGTTGAAGGTTCGCGACGTGACCGAGATCCGCGCCTCGGGCCTCAATAAAGACGCCCAACGCGAGATCCGCGAGGTGATCACGCGCCACGAAGGCGAGGTGCTCTCGATGGGCAACCCCACCACCACGCTCGAAGAGTTGTTTCTGAAGATTATCCGCGAGAGCGAGGCCCATCCGGGACGTCGCGTGCGGGGAACGACTAAATCCTGACGTATCAAGGCGGGCCGCAGCACGCGGGAAGTCGACCTGGAGAGCGCTGCCGTAGGGCCGAGGAAACATGGTTGTTGAGCACGAAGTGATACCGTTCTTCACCTGGCTCGGGCAATCGTTGCCGGGATACCTGGGGATCGTAGCGGTCGCCGCGGGCGTGGGGCTGTTCCTGTTCATGTTGACGGCCACGCTGCGGTCCGGCCCCCGGCGCGCAACGGCCGCCACGCGCGAATTGCTCGCCTCCGCGGTGACGGATCTACGGAGCACGTCTCTGCGTCGTATTTGGGCCTTGAGTTGGCTGGCGATCAAGGAGGCGATTCGCCGGCGGGCGGTGGTGGTGTTTGCCGTCTTCGTTCTGGTGCTGCTGTTTGCCGGCTGGTTCTTGGACCCCGGCGGCGATTCGCCCGCGCGGCTCTACCTGAGCTTCGTGATCACGGCCACCAACTACCTGATGCTGCTGTTGGCCCTGCTGATCAGCGCCCTGAGCCTGCCGCAGGAGTTCAAGCAGAAGACGCTGTACACGGTGGTCACCAAGCCGGTCCGCGCCGGCGAGATCGTGCTGGGGCGGATAGTCGGTTTCTCGCTGATCGGCTCGGCGCTGCTGGTCGTGATGGGAACGGTCAGCTACGTGTTCGTACTGCGGGGGCTGTCCCACACGCACGATCTCGACCCGGCCGAGATCGAGACCTTGGAACAATCGCTGGCCGATCGACTGGCCGCGGACGGTGCGTCGGGTGGGGTCGCCGGCCGCACGGTGCCCACGCTGGAGACCGACAAGGTCCACAACCATCGGCACGAGTTGCGGATCGACGCCGTCGACCGCTCGGCAAGTCGTGAGGAAACCGGCGGCCTGAAATCGGGCGGGCAGGCCCGCACCAGTGCCGAACAGGGCCATTGGCACGACGTGACGTTCGAGACGTCTCGCGACGACACGGGGAAGCCCCGGGTTGCCGTCGACGTTGGCGGGCCGGAAGGCCGGCTGGTGGCCCGGGTTCCCATCTACGGGAAACTCCGCTTTCTCAACCGGGCCGGCGAACCGGACGCCAAAGGCGTCAACGTCGGCGACGAGTGGACGTATCGGAGTTTCATCGACGGCCACACGCTGGCCGCCGCGATTTGGACCTTCGAGGGGATCACCGAGGAGCGGTTTCCCGCCGAGCGGTTTCCCAAGGGTCTGCCGTTGGAATTGAATCTCGACGTGTTCCGCACGCACAAGGGCCAGACCGACGATCCGACCGAGATCCCCGCCGTGCCGGGAAGCATCGAGATCCGGAACCCCGAAACCGGCGTGCGGAGCAAACCGATCCCCTTCTCGTCGAAGGATTTCTCGACCATCGTGCTGGACGTGCCGCGCAAGCTGGAAAACCCCCGGCCGGACCAGCAAGGCCCCGTCTACCTGGATCTGTTCGACGATCTGACGGACAAGGGCAAGATCGAGGTTTATCTGCGCTGCGAACAGGGCGGGCAGTACTTCGGGGCCGCCCGGGCCGACATGTACTTCCACGCCCGAGACGCCTACTTCACGCTGAATTTCATCAAGGGCTACATCGGCATTTGGGTGCAGATGGTCGTATTGATCGGCATCGGCGTGATGTTCAGCACCTTCCTCAGCGGCCCCATCGCCTTGATGGCCACCACCGGCACGTTCATCGGCGGGCTGTTCAAGGAGTATATGTCCAACCTCGGCGCCAGCCAATTCATGGCCAAGGATGCGCTCGAGCAAAGTGGACATGACGAGGTCATCGGCGGCGGGCCGGCCGAGGCCTTCATCCGCCTGATCAACCAACAGAACATGGTCAGCGAGATGGAGCCGGGCATCCAGACCCAGTTCGCCGAGGTCGTCGACCAGGTGAGCGGCTTCCTGCTCTGGGGGATCAGCAACGTGTTGCCCGAGTTCGGTACGTTCAGCTTCTCCGAGTACGTGGCCGACGGTTTCGACGTGCCGGGCAGTCTGATGCTGACTTGTCTCGTGCGTGCCGCGGCGTTCCTGCTGCCGGCGGTCGTCGCCGGATACTTCTTCCTCAAACTGCGCGAGGTGGCCCGATGATCAAGCAGATCGCCTTCCGCCGGAAGATCGTCTACTTAGTGATCATGGTTCTGTTGCTGGGTGTGTTGAGCGTATTGGGACGCCCCTCGACCCGCGAGGCCGATCCGAAGCACGGCAGCCGGGGCGGCACCCTGGCCAAACTCCGCCAGGAACACGGCTTCTCTCAGGCCCAACTCGGCGAGATCGACCCAGCCAGCGAGACGATCCGCTTAGCCACGCTGGGACTCCGCGGCGTGGCCACCAACATCCTCTGGGAGAAGGCCAATCGCTACAAGATGAAGAAGGACTGGGCCAAGCTCTCCGCCACGCTGCAACAGATGACCAAACTGCAGCCGAATTTCATCTCCGTCTGGCAGTTCCAGGCCTGGAATCTCGCCTATAACGTCTCCCGCGAGTTCGAGGATTTCCGCCAACGCTATCACTGGGTGATCCGCGGAATCCTGTTCCTCAAGAAGGGCATCCGCTACAACCAGAGCGAGCCGCGATTGCTTAGAGATACCGGCTGGTTCATTTCGCAGAAGATCGGCCGCAGCGACGAACGCAAGCAGTTCCGCGTGCTGTTTCGCGAGGACGACGACTTCCACGGCTCCCGGCCGCTGGCCGAGCGCGACAACTGGCTGGTCGGCTGGCTGTGGTTCGATCTGGCCGAAAAGCTGATTGCCGGGGGCGTTTCCTTGGGGGAAATCAACCCCGGGATCTTCTACTCCCATAAGCCGATGAACGTGTCCTCCTACGCCGAGAACTTGGAGACCGACGGCGTCTTCTTCCCCCGCGCGAAAGAGGCCTGGAAGAACTTCGAGGCGGAATGGCACGATTTCGGCGACGTCGACATCCGTACCGCCACTGCCGGCGTGATCCGCTTGAACGAAATGGAACGGTTACTGGCAGAAATCGACGAGGCGCGTGCGGCGCTCGACGCGCTACAGCCCGGACTGCGACAGGAACTCATCGCCCAGCAGATGCAGGAGCTCACCGACGAACAACGCGCCGGCTACGACGCCTGGAAGGCCGACCCATTCGCGGCGACCGACGACCAACTCGGCCGCGCCGCCGACGCCAAGGTCCGGCTCGACCAAGTCGACGACAAGGCCGTGGCCGCCGCCATCACCGGCGAGAATCGCCGCGAAGCGCAGCGGCTGCTGAAGCAGATCAACGTGACGACCTACACCGCCACAATCATCAGCCGCTATCGGGCGCCCGTGCGGTACGAGCACTGGCGGCGGCGGGCCCAGATGGAGCAGTTGCCGGAGCTGGTGGGCTACGAAGACGCCCGGGGCGTTCGTCACCCGGGCGCCCGGGAGTTGATCTATCTCGGCCAACAGGCCGTCGGCGATTTGCCGGCCCAGCGCGACTACTACAATCGCGGTTCGGCCCTCTGGCGCGAGGCTTTGGAGATCTGCCAGCAGAAGTACGAGCAGGAGCCGCCGTTCGAGGAGATCCCGCTGCTGATCCCCACGCCCCGATTGGTGGCCAACGATACGTACGTGGAGGAGGTGAAGGACGTCGTCGTCGAGCACATGAGGATCCTCGAACAACTCGACGAGCGATTCCCGGAGGATTATCCGTTGGCCGATTTTGTCCGTGCCCGGTCCGACGACATGGCGGCCAGCCGCGTGGCCCGGCTAGCAGTGCGCCGCGCCAACGCGTGTTTGGCCGGGACGTTGCACCCGGCGGAATTGGCGGCGGACGACCAAGTGAAGGAAGACGGCGAAGAGGACGAGGAGCAGACCTCGCCGCCGGCCCCGCTAAAGCCCCTTCCCCCGGCCACACCCCTGCAGCGCGCCCAAGCCGCCCGGGCAGCCTACGACAAGGCTCTGAAGAAATGGCAGGAGGTGCTTCACGAGTGCCCCAGCCTGGCGCTGATGTCGGACCGTGCGACCGGCGAAGAGTTGCTGGGCGTGATCAGCGACTACGGAAAAGTGCTGCGTCGGCTCGACGAAACCTATCCCGATCAGTTCTTGTTGCACGATTTCCTTCACAGCCAGATCAAACATGCCCCGGAGACCCGCGCCGCCGAGGAACTCGCCCGGCGAACACAGGACGCGCGGAAGCGGGCGGACTTTCCCGCCGCGCTGCAATCCAGCAGCGACACGCTCGCCGCGTGGCGCGACGTGACCGACCGGTTCCCTTCGCTGCTGGCCCGCAGCGACCGCACGATCGACAAGAAGATCGTTCGCGCGATCAGCACGCACGCCGACACCCTGACGAAAGTCGACGAGCCCTCCCCGAAGACGCCCTCTCCAAGACCGTTCGTCCTGCAGGACTTCCTCCACGCGCAGATCATCCAAACGGGCGAATTCCGCGACGCCCAGCAGTCCTTCGCGAGGGCAACCCAGTTGTTCGAGCAGAACCCGTCGGCCGCCCGCCGCCAGTTCGACAAGGCCCTCACCGCTTGGATCCGGCTGCTGAACAACCACAAGATCCACCCGATGGCCCTGCTCTTCGACCCCCCGGTGGTCGAGAAGCTCGCCGCGCTGGTCGACAGTTTCGGCAGCCACTACCAGCAGCCGGAATCCTCCCCGGAATTCCGCAGTCTGACCGAGATCGTGCAGCAGTACCGTGGTACGGGACCTTCGAGCCCCTGACCCGTGCAAATCGTGTTGCGTTCGGCCCCCTGGCCTTTGGGGGGGACTGTGGTTGCCGGAATTGGGCTCGGGCGATATATTGAGGGCTGTTTACCGGGCCGCGGCAATAAGCCCTTTCGCCGTCTGCGAATAGGTTCCGCAGTGGTCCTCTCCGGAGCCTTCGATGAATATCAACGCGCAGGAAGAGCCCGAGCGGCGCCGTCGCTTCGCCATCGCTTGGCGGGACGTGCCCGCCTGGCTGGTCAGCGCCGTGGTGCACGGGGTGATTGTTCTGATCCTCGGCCTGTTGACCGTCGAGGCGTCCGGCGAGTCGAAAAAGACGATGCTGATGTCGCAGAGCGTCGTCGAGGAGCTCGAGGAACTCGAAGACGTGCTGCTGGAAGATCCGCTGGAGGATATCCCGGCGGCCGAGTTCGAGTCGCTTTCCACACAACTCGAAGATCCCGGCCTGGCCGACTTCGGCACGCTGGCCTTTACCGAGCAGAGCGACGTGGAGGATATGTCCGAGCTTTCGCCGCCGGAGCCGCTGGAGGAGGTCGGGGCGTTGTTCGGCAGCACGGGCGAGGGCTACGCGTCGGTGGGCGAAGGTATGGGCGGGGCCACCTTCTTCGGCGTCAAGGCCGGCGGCCGCCGATTCGTCTTCGTCGTCGACGGCTCGAAGAGCATGAATAAGAACGGTTGGGATCAGTGCAAGCTGGAGTTGGTCAGCGCCATGCGCCGTCTGCGCCCCTACCAACACTTCTACGTGATCCTCTTCGCCGCCGTGCCCCATCGCCAACTCGGCGACGAAGCCCCCGAGCCGAAGCTGCTGCGGGCGACCGACGAGAACATCAAGAAGGTGCAAGAGTGGCTCTACAGCTTTGAACTCGAACTGGGCACCAGGCCGCTGGAGTCGATGAAGATCGCGCTGAAGCTCGACCCGGACGGGATCTACTTCCTCACCGATGGCAAACTCCACGACGACACGGAAGGCTACCTCAAGAAGCAGAACAAGCGCGAGGACGCCTACGAGGATATCGTGCCCGGCTCGGTCGTCCACACCATCGGCTTCTTCACCGCCGACGGCCAGGAAGTGCTCAAGCGAATCGCCGACGAGAACGGCGGCTCCTATCGCTTCGTGCCCCGTCCACCTGGCGCTCGGCCTCCGAAGCGCAACCGGCCGGGAGTGCCCCGGCCGGGAGTGCCCCGGCCGGGAGTGCCCGTGCCGGGACGCCGCCCCTGAGGCGGGCACGACACACGCCATCACCCTCCGCATTCCCCCTCACCCATCGCCGCCATCCGCCGATCGATCTCCTCCGGCGAGACGTCTTCGATGTGCGTGGCCACCGTCCACACGTGGCCGAACGGGTCTTCGAGCACGGCGGAGCGGTCGCCGTAGAACTGATCCTTCAGTTCGCGGCGCACCGTTGCGCCGGCTTCGACCGCCCGGGCAACCACGGCGTCGGCGTCTTCGACGTAGAGGCAGAAGCTCACCCCGGCACTGCCGGGCGATTGCGGCGCCAGGGCGTCCATCTCCGGACACTCGTCGGCCAGCATCACCCGCGAATCGCCGATCTGGAGTTCTGCGTGCCCGATCTTGCCGCCGGGCATGTCCAGACGCATGATCTCCACGGCGCCGAACGCGACCGTGTAGAAATCGATCGCAGCGGCCGCACCCTTGGTGATCAGGTACGGCGTGACGCTGTGGTATCCGTCGGGAATCGGTTTGACGGTCATGGGCTCCTCGCAAGTTAGGATTTCGTAACGTCGCGGACACGCCGTCAGGGCGCTACTTCCGCACCAGTGACTGCTCGCGAAACCGTACGGCCGACGCAACCGTCCTCGTCCTGATACTTCTTCGCCAAGGCATCCGTCGCCGGTTCATTTCTTACGCGTATAGTTGAGCACCATCCCCTTCTGTTCGCTGCCGTCGGGCAGAATTATGTACATTGTGAAGACGAACTTGCCGTCCTTGACCGGCGTGGTGACCATCTTCACTTTCATCTTGCCCATCGGCGACTCCGACTCGCCGTGGTCGACCGTGTTCCCCTCTTCGTCTTTCTGACCTTCCATGGTCATCATGCCCGTGTGCATGCTGTCGATCCAGATGCCCACGTACTTCTTCTTCATCTTGTCGTAGCCGCCAATTCCACGGCCCTCGTACGGCACGCCGTCCATCTCGCCGCGAAAGGTCTGCTGCACGAACCGGCCGCCGAGGATCACCTCGAACGTGGCCGTGGCCTTGGACCGCTTCATCTCATTGGGGTCGTCCCAGTAATACTCCGCCGCAATCTCCCAATCGCCGGCCAACTCCTTGAACTCCTCGTGCTCCGGCGCCAAGCGGGTGAACTCCTCCATCATCTTGGCGAAAGCCGCCGGGTCGGGCGGTTCGGCCGGACCTTCCGCCGCCGCACTGGGCTCCGCCGCCGCGCAGGGCGACGAAAACAGCAGTCCACCGCAAACGGCAAGCAACATCAACGGCAACCAACACACCATTCGTGGCTTGAGCAAACCCATCGGACAACCCTTTCTATTAGACGTAACAATCGGAAACGGGCCTTTGGCTGACGTATTGTAGGCGCGTGAGTCTATAACGGCAACGAAACACCCCCGTCTCCCGAATGCTCGACTTGGCCACGACTGTCCGCGGATTACGGAGGCTCCTTCGTGTGGGGGGTATTGCCGCTCTGCGGTTTGCGTGCTAGACTCCCAGTGGATCGCGTTTGTTGGACGTGCCACAAAGCTGAAGGGCGGGATTCTCAATTCCCGGAGGCGAGTCAGATGGTGCGATATATCGAGTTCCGTTGGCTGGCTGCGCTGCTGCTCTGCGTCTTGCTGCCGAACGCGCACGCCGCACCGCCCGAATACAAGACTTTCCGCCGCGAACAGCGTATCGACTACCGCCCGGCAGCGGGCGAGTTGATGCGGATTTGGGTGGCCTTCGTCAACCAGGGCGACGGCATCTTGATTCAGTTGCCCGAGAAGTGCAACTACGATCCCGATCCCAACGACGCCGACCACGCCAAGACGGAACGGGTCGAGATCCTCGTCGACGGCGGCACCTACGAACGCGGCCACGGCGAGCAGCAGCGGATGCTGCGATTTCTCAAGACGCTCTACCCCGGCGGGCTGACGATCGAGTACGCCGTCGTAAGCCATCACGACTCCGACCATATCACCGGCTTGACCAACATCCTCAAAGACGAAGACATCACCGTCGAGGCGATCTACCATAACGGCCTGGCGTCCTACGGGCGCAACCAACGCGGGTTTCGCGACACCACCTCCAAGGCCGAAGCGGTCATCACACGCCGCGACGGCAAACTTGCACGCGGCATGGCCTTCGTCGACGGCGACTATCTGAAAGACTCCTTCCTCGTTCCAGACTTGGACACGTTGGCCGAATCGGTACGCAACGGAGAACTCCAGGGCCTCTACCGCTCGCTGGGAAAGGCCGTTACGCAGAAGACGGCTCCCGAAAAGGTAGCCGCGTTTTCGCGCGCTTTCTCGGGCAACCCGTTCATCGCCGAGCAGGAGCAAGCCAAAGACCGAGGCGCAGACTTCACCGATATCGAGATCGAATTGCTCTGGCCGCCGGCGAAGCTCTCGCCCTACAAGGGGCACGATTGGGGAAATACGATCAACGGCAACAGCGTCACGTTTCGCCTCGGCTACGGCGACTTCCGTATCCTGCTGACCGGTGACCTCAACGAGCACTCCGAGGAGGCCCTGCGAAACCACTTGCCGGCCGATGCGCCGAAGTGCGACGTCTTGAAGGTGCCCCATCACGGCAGCCACCACGCAGATCAGGAGTTCCTCAAAATGGTCGCGCCGGTCGTCTCGGTCGCCTCGATGGGCCAGACCGGCTTCCGCTCGAAGAAGCTCAACGGCTCCCGTTCGTGGCAACACCCCAGCACCGACGTGGTCAGATGGCTGGGCCAGTCGCACCGGGTCTATCACACCTTCGTCCACGAACGCCGTTTCGACTGGGACGAAATCGACACGACCGAAGAACGCCGAAAACTGATCGAGTACTCCCACGTGCTCATCGAGACGGACGGAAAGTGGTTCCGGCTGGTCGAGGTTTGGGCCCCCGAAGAACCCGACGGCCCGCAATCCGTCGACCCGAACCATCCGCCGTCGGTGCGTTCCACGCGTCGCGGCAACGGCACACGTTGGGTTCGTGCGAAGTAAGTCACCCGAGTGGAATCTCACAGTCAGAGGAGGAGAAAATGCCCATCCTGGAATCCCTCGACGTGGTAATCGCCTTCAGTATGGTACTGCTGATTCTGAGCCTGATCGTCACGGCACTGGTTCAGGCGGCCGTGCACGTGTTTTCCCTTCGCGCGCGGAGCCTCCAGTGGGGCCTGGAGCGGCTGCTGACGACGGCCCTGCAAAGAAAGCGACACAAGGCCCGCAAGGCAGCTAGGAGGGTGCTGGAAGATGCCCGAGGGCTGACCCGGTCCGAGGGTCTTCCGCCGGGGTGGGTCGCCAGGTTTCTCAATCCGGTGACGACCTGGATCAAACCGGAAGAAGTGGCCGGCCGGCTGAGGAACGCCGGCGTGAAGCACATCGACGACGAAGACGCGCTGAAGCAGCAGTTCGAGAGCATGGAGGACGAACTGAGCAACCGATTCGCCTATCGGGCCCGGCTGTGGGCGATCGTCTTCGCGTTCCTGGTGGCTTTCGGCTTTCAACTCAGCACGCCCGGACTCTTGCGGAAACTGTCCGACGACCCCGCCATGCGCGAGAAGTTGGTCGGCGAGGCCCAATCGTTGCGGCAACAGGCCGAAGAGATTATCGACGCCGTGCCGAGTTACGAGAGCGTATCGGCCGAGGCGTTGGACCAACTGGCCGAGGCGCATCCGGAAATCGCCGAGCAGTTGGAAGAAGTCAGCGGCATGGGGGCCGACCGCGAAGACGTCGTCGACGAAATGCGCGACGTACTGGGCGACGTACTGGGCGACGAATCCCCGGACGTCGTCGCCGAGTACGAACAACTCCTCGACGATCTCCACGCCAAGGAAGTCGAGGAGTCGCTCGGCGACGTCGACGAACTCGCCACGCAACTGGCAGCGGTCGACATCACGTTCTGGCCCGAGGGGATAGCGTTCTACGGCGACTTCCGCCACTGGATCGGCGTGTTGATGACGACTATCCTGCTGGCCTTCGGCGCGCCGTTCTGGTTCGACACGCTCGGCAGGCTTCTGCAACTAAAAGACTTCCTCAACCCGGCCTCGCGCAAGGGCAAGCAGAAGCAGCCGGCGACGACGTAGGCACTGTTCGTCATGCGACGTGTCGAGGACGCGCCCGGCGCGGCGTTCACGGCCTGGCCGATCGCACCTGCTCCTTGATCCGCTGGATGTGGCCGCGGCCCAGCGCCTTGACCTCGCAGCCGAGTTCGAAGTAGCCGCGAATCACGTCGTCGGCGAGGATGCCGAAGCAGTCGATCACCGCCAACGGGTCGCCGGCCCACTTGACCACC
>CAYYNP010000130.1:0-15002 GCA_964472545.1 uncultured Planctomycetaceae bacterium
AGTCATCTCGCTCCGCGAGATGTCATGACGTCTCGCGGAGCGAGACGACTACAATCCGCAAGTCTTCCGACAATGCCTAGCGTTCCCGACCGCTCTTGCTCGGCGACACCGGCTCATAGCAGAACATCATCCCGCTGGTTTGCGGACAGTAGAAGATCCGGCCGTTGGATACGATCGCGTGGGGGCAAGTATACGACGCGAAACCGGACGTATTCCAAACGATCCTGCCGGTGCGCACGTCGGTCATGTAGAGCCCGCCGAGCGTTGCCGAAAGGGCCATGCCGCGCGAGGTCAACACGGTCGATCCACAGCCGTGGGCAGGCCCCCAAACTTGAATCCGATTCTCGGTTGAACCGGCCATGCTGCCGTCGTCGAGATTCCAACGCAACGCCCCGCCTTCGTACTTGTTGTTCACGGCAAAGTAGTCCGTCCCCAGCGAAACGGCGTCGACGAACCAGCGGCGGCGTCCTTCCTCTTGCTGCCAGATCACGCGTCCGTCGGCCGCCGAAAGGCAAGCCAGCGGCTGGTGGAAGGTGCCGGGCAAGTAGAGTTTCGAGGCCTGGAACGAGGGGGTTCCCGTCTGGCTGGCAAAGACGCCCGCCGCACGCCAGCGGATTTTGCCGGTTCGCGGCTCGATGGCCACCGTCTCGCCCGTGTCGCCGGAGTTTTCGCCGCCGCCGGTGAAGAAGAAGAGGCCATCGCCAACACAGCCGGCCGGCCCGTTGAGATACTTGCCGTCGCTCTCCAGAGCAACGCGCCATAACGGCCGTCCGGTATCGGCGTCCCACGCGTCGATCGCCTGTCCGACGGCTTCCTCCGGCCGGCAAAACGTCGGTGACTCGCCTTCCTGATAGAGCGACCCGAAGGCGACCACACCGTCGGCGAACACGGGCGACGCCCGCAATCGGTCGCCGATGCCGATCGGCCGCTGCCAGAGAATGCGGCCGGTTTCGCCGTCGAGGCAGTAGAGCGAGCTTGCATTGCCTAGCGATTTCGGATACCGCAGGCTGAACATCCGCGGCACGTAAACCTTGCCGTCGGCACACAGCAAGGCCGAGCGGCACCATGCCTGGTCGGACAGCTTTCGCCGCCAGCGAATGCGTCCGGTGGCTTGTTCTCGGCAGACGACCAGCCCGCCGAGAGTGACGTAGATCACGTCCTGCTCTGTGGCGCAGATAGGCTGTTTGAAGAGCCCGCCGCTGCGGGCCGCCCAGCGGAGTTTCAGCGGCGGGGCAAAGGCGTCGTCGTCGACGTAGTTGGCGTTTCTCGGGCCGCCGAACGCGGAAGGCCAGCCGTAGCGGCGCTGGCCGGCCGGCGTCACTTGACTACGCCGTCGATGGAGCGTCAGCGTGTGCCGCTTGGGCCGGATGCCTTTGCCGTTGCCCAGCACGTACAGGCACCCGTCGTCGCAGCCGAAGAAAACCCGGCCGTCGGCAATCGCGGGGGCGGAACTGATCGGGCTGCCGTTGGGTGTTTGGAAGCGGAACGCTGGTTTCGTCATGCCGTCAAGCCCACGCCCGCGCGACGACAAATCGACGGCAATCAGTTCCCCGCGAAGCGTCGTGAATAGACAGTGGTCCCGCGACAGCGCCGGCGCTGAGAGCGACGCGGTGACGTGGTCCGGGCCGTCGCCGAAAGACCGCCACGACTCGGCCGGGCTCGAGCCGAATCGATGGGCGGTGACGCCGAACACTTGCCGGCTGAAGTACGCCGTGCTGTTCCGCACGGCGGCGGGAACGGTCACCGCCCATTGGTGGTCGAGCACGTCGGCCTGCTCATCGAACGATCCGTCGTCCAACGACGCACGGAGAAACCGCCCCAGACCGTCCTTGCCGGGAAAGCTGGCGAAGACGGATCCGTCGGCGATACTGACGCCCACCGGGAGGTACGTTTTCGTAAGCGGTTCGTGTAACGTCCAAACGTGTTTCGGCCCGTCGGCCGTCTCTTCAACGCAGACCACGTCTAGCCCGATCGCCATCACCACGCGCTTGTCGGCGACCGCCACGGCGACGCCGCCGTAATGCGGCTTGGCCGCCGGCGCGGGCCGCTGACGAACGTCGCGGTAGTGGTCCCATCGCCAACGGAGCTTGCCATTGAGATCGAGGCAATGGACCACCGCGTCGAGCGTCTGCACGTAGATCGAATCGTTGGCCGCCGTTACGGCCGCGAGGATCGGCTGGCGGAAGCCTAGCAACTTGATCGATCGGCCCGAGGCGGCATCGCGGATATACATGACGCCGGCAGTCGTTCCATAGACCATCCGCCCGCGGACGACGCACGGCGAAGACGTGTTGCCGCCGGCAGTCGCGGCGACGTCGGGAGTGGCCTTCCAGAGGATCTCACCCGAGGCGGCATCGACGCAATAGGCGGTCCCCATCTGGTCGACGACGTACGCCTTGCCGTCGACCACCGCCGGCGAGGTCAGCACGGCGTCGTCGAGTTGGACTTGAGCCGTCAATTCCAAGGGCAATTCGAGCGATTCCGCGACGGCGTCGGCAGTGTGACGCGAGTCTCGCATGAACTGCGTCCAGTCGGCGGCCGACGCCGGCAGCGAGAAGACACCGGTGAGCAGGCCGGCCGTGAATAGGGCAATCGAAGCAGATCGCAGCATGGGGTATCTCCCGGGGCCGTTCGAGGTCAGGCGATCATTCTAGGGGGAGTCGCGGTCGTCTTCAAGACGGCGGCACGCGGAGCGTCGCACGTTGCGAACGGCGCATCGCCGGGCTATATTTGAACGCGTCAATGATCCTCGCCAGGAGACTTTCACCGTGATCGCACGCACATTCCTTGCTGTAACCGCTTGCGGGGTCGCCCTGGCGGTGAGTTCGTCAGTTTGGGCCGACCAGTCGCAGATTACGCCCCGGACCGCCGGCAGCCGGCCGAATATCGTCTTCATGCTGGCCGACGACATGGGTTGGGCTCAACCGGGGTTCAACGGCGGCAACAGGCGGCTCACGCCGAACATCGACCGCCTGGCGGCCCGGGGCATGCGGCTGACGCACTTCTACACCCATTCCGTCTGCGCCCCGACCCGCGGCGCCTTTCTTACCGGCCGCTACGCCTTCCGCAACTGGATGGACTGGCGCAGCGAGGATTTTGGCAAACCGAGTTATCTAAAGAAGCTCGGGCTGACATTGGCCCATAACCAGCGCGGCGAACCGACCCGGCGGATCCACGCGTTGGACACCAACGAGCGCACGATCGCCGAAGCCCTGAAAGACGCCGGCTACTTCACTGCCCTGGTGGGCAAGTGGCACTGCGGCGAGTGGCTCGAGGAGCATCTTCCGATGGCGCAGGGGTTTATGCACCAGTACGGTCATTACGCGTGGGGGATCGACTACTACACCAAAACGATCGTACACAACGCCCCGGCACGTTTTGCCGTCTACGATTGGCACCGCAACCAACGGCCGGTTCAAGAGGAAGGCTACACGACCGACCTGTTTGCGGCCGAGGCCGTCCGCGTAATCGCCCGCCAGAAGGCGGACCGGCCGTTCTTCCTCTACGTGCCGTTCAATGCCGTGCATGGCCCGTTGAACGAGCCGCCGCGCTTCGGCGACGAGTTCGACGTCCGCAGCGCCATGCTGAAATGTCTCGACGACGCGGTCGGCCGGATCGTGGCGGCCGTCGACCAGCACGGGTTCAAGGAGAACACGCTGGTGATCTTCACCAACGACAACGGTCCGGTGCTGGAAGAGATGAGCGGACCGTATCGGGGTACGAAGAACACGACGTTCGAGGGCGGGGTGCGCGTGCCGTGCGTGGTCCGTTGGCCCGGCCACACGAAACCCGGCAGCGCGAACGACGGCATGATGTTCGTGGCCGATTGGTATGCTACGTTCATCACCTTGGCCGGCGGAAAGCACGAACAAGAACTGCCGGTCGACGCGATCGACATGACGGCGATGCTCTTCGGCGATAGGCCCAGCCCGCGAAAGGAGATCATCTTCGAGGTGGCCGGCAGCGTGCGGCTGCCGACGATTCGCTCGGGCGATTTCAAGCTGATGGGTGAGATGCTCTTCAACGTCAAGCAAGACCCCGCCGAGACGACGGACATTGCGGCGGAGCACCCGCAGATCGTCCGGCGGCTGGCGGCTCGTCTGGAAGAAGTCGGCAAGCAACGTCCACCGCTGGGCGACAAGCCGCTGTTGATGGACCCGCCGCTGCCCTACATCTACGGTTGCGAAGAGAACGAGCGCCCGCCGCAATGGCTGAAGGACGCCGTCAAGAAGGTCCGCGCCACACAGCCGAAGACCTGGGCCCCCGGCGAAACCCCCTGGCCGCAAGCACCGAAGGGAGCCCACGCCAGCCAGTGAGCGTGCGACGTGTTGCCCGAACGTTGGGAACTCGTTCGACATGGAGGATAGGCTGCAGGTCGCTTGTGCAGGCGCATGCCTCATCCTGCATCCTGTACCTCGCGTTTCTCGATCCGACGGTAAAGCCAAACGCGGCCGTGGCGCTCGTAGCTGGGAGTGGAACCTTGGCCGCCGCGGACCCAGGGCAGGTCGCCGAGTTCCTGCCACATCCGCAGCGCCTTGCGATAACGCTCTGCGCGCTGTTGAGGGTTTTCGTTGCGGGGCTCGTCTCGGAGCATCAAGTTGACGGCACTGCGGATGGCATTCTCCTTCTCGGCAGCCTCTTTCATTTTCGCACGTTGCTCTTCGGGCGCTTCGCGCCTCACGAAGTAGAAGTCACCCAGCAGCAGGTCGAGCCGTCCGTCACCGTTGAAGTCGGCGGCGCAGACGGCCTGGGGACGGGCCGGCGCGTCTTCGGGCCGACCGTTGCCGGACGACCAGGCGTCGGCGGAAACGAGGATCTGCGGCTGAACGAGCCTGGGCTGCCCTTCGTGGCCGACGTTGCGATACCAGACGATGTCGCTGCCACGTCCGGCCAGCAAGTCGTTGCGTCCGTCGCCGTCCCAGTCGGCCACACAAGGCGGGACGTTCCCGGTGGGAATCGGCTCTCCTAAGATCAGAATCGGCGCCGCCTCAGCGAAGACGGGCTCGCGGCGCGTGCCTTCGTTCAGCACGAGGCTGTACGCGCTTCGGCCGAGCAACAGGTCGCCGTCGCCGTCGCCGTCGACGTCGTGCATCCAGGCGGTCACGTTGTACGGGATCGTCCTGCCGCCGGGAAAGCGGCGTCCGAGTCGCACGTCGCCGTTGAGATTCTGTAGCACCTCGGCCTCGGCGAACGTGCCGTCCTCGTGGCGGCGGAAGAGATAGACCCCGCCGCCGTAGAACGAGCCGGTCAGCACGTCGGTCCGCCCGTCGCCGTCGAAGTCGGTTAATTGGGGCGTAAACCCCACCCGGCATCCGGTCGGTACGCCCACGATGCGCTCGCCCACGGTGAACCACTCAAACGAGTCGAACCGGGGCCGGGCATTGGTGCCCACGTTGCGATAGATGCGGAGCCGGCCGTAGGCCACCTGGCCTACCAGCAGGTCGTTCGTGCCGTCTTCGTCGAAATCTCCCCAAAACGGCGCCGCAAACCCGTCCACGTCGATCGGCTGGCCGCCGGCAGTGATTTTCACCGGCGCAGCTAGATCGGCTGCCCGCGGCGGCGGTGGGAGGCCGTCCTCCGCAGGGACTGCCAACGGGGCGGCAACGAACAGCCAAAGGACACAAATCGCTGGGAACGTCTTCATCGGTTTTTCCATTCGCCTGGGGGAATCGGAATCAACCACAGAGAGCACCGAGTTCACGGAGGAAGGCACGCGGGATGGATCGTCGACTGCTACACGCCCGTTCTGGTTATCTCGTTGACGGTTTGGCGATCCGTCGGTAGAGCCACACTCGGCCGTGGCGTTGACTGGCGCCCGTCGAGTTCGTCGCGGCTTCCTGCCACCGTTGCAGCACCGTGCGGAAGCGTTCGATACGCTCGGCCCGGCTTATCTCCTCCGGGTTTTCGATCATTCTGCAGTATTCGCTCCATGCCTCGTTCTTTCTTGCATTGGCTTCCTTCATCCGTGCCTTCTGTTCTTCGTTTGGCTCGGGAACTTCGACCCGCTTGAAGTACCGATCGCCCAGCAGCAGGTCGGGCTGGCCGTCGGCGTCGAAGTCGGCGACGCAGACGGCGTGGCGGTAGCCGGGCACACCGTCGCCCGTTTCATCTGTGGCGACCAGGACTCTTGGTGCTTGAAACGCCGGGTGACCCACGGTACCCGTGTTGCGATACCAGACGATGTCGGCCTGGCGGCCAAACACCAGGTCGTCGCGGCCGTCGCCGTCCCAATCGGCCACGCACGGCAGCACGTAGCCTCTGGGCATCGCCTCTCCGCCGAGCATGATCGGCTCCGCGTCGCCAAAGACCGGGTGCTTGCTAGTGCCTTCGTTCGGCACCAGGCAGTAACTCCTACGGCCCAGCAGCAAGTCGGCGTCGCCGTCGCCGTCCCAATCGTAGGCGGCCGCGGCCAAGTTGTACCGGATCTCGCCGTTGCCGGGAAAATGGCGCGCGATGCGTATCTCGCCGTGTTTGTTCTGCTGGATCTCCGCGGCGGCGAACGTGCCGTCTTGGTTGCGGCGGAAGAGACACACCTCGCCCCAGCCACCGCCGGTGAGCACGTCGGTCCGCCCGTCGCCGTCGAAATCGACCAACTGGGGGCTGAAGCCGACCTGACAGCACGGCGGGACTCCCGCGATCCGGCCGCCCGCCTCGAACCACTCGAACCGGTCGAACTCCGGCCGCGCGTTGGTGCCCACGTTGCGGTATATGCGCAGCCGTCCCAAGTCCTGCTGGCCGACCAGCAGGTCGATCTTGCCGTCTTCGTCAAAATCGCCGACAAAGGGTGCCGCGAATCCGTCCACGTCGATTGGTTCCCCATCGGCGGTGATCATGACCGGCGCGGCCAGATCGGTGGCCCGCGGCGGCGGTGTGGATTCCTCTTCCGCAAGGAAGGCCGACGGGATAACGAAGAGCAGCCACAATGCACAGATCGCTTGGAACGTCCTCATCGATACGTCCTTTCGCTAACGGAGATTTGGGAATTGACCATAGCGGCCCGGGGCTATCGACCGTGTTTCTCACGTACCAACTCTCGAATCTGCTCGAGTTCCTCGTTCGGCATCCGCTCGTCTTCCAGCAGACAGGCCATCAACCCGGCCGCCGAGCCGCGGAAGATCCGCTGGACCAACTCGCGGGTGGCGGTGCGCTTGACGTTCTCCTCTTTCACCAACGGATAGAAGACGAACGTACGATCGTCGACGTCGTGGCCCACGGCCCCCTTGGCTTCGAGCTTCCGCAGCAGCGTCTGCACCGTGCTATGGGCGATCGGCTCTTGGCGCCGCAGGGCGTCGGTAATCTGGCGTGCGCTGGCGCGGCCTTGTTCCCAAAGCACCTGGACGATTTTCAGTTGAACGCGGCCAAGTCGCAGACTGCTCACGATGACGGACCCTCGGGAATTGTCGCTGTTGTGTGTGTACGCCAGTAGATCTACCAAGGTAAATCTACTCAATTGAACGACACGAGTCAAGGGGCAATCTTGTGAATTCCAGCAGAGATGATCCGGCGGCGAGCTAGCCGGTGGCCGGATTGGCGCCCGCGCGGCGCATCTTGTCTCGGGCACGGCTGAGCATGGGGCCGACGCTGTTTTCGGCGATTCCGACGGCGGCCCCAATTTCCTCGTAGCTCTTGCCTTCGAGGTGGAACAGCCGGACCACTTCGGCCTCGGTGCCCTGCAGGCCCTCGAGCAGCCGCTGCACTTCGTCGCGGTCGCCCAGTCGCTGCTCCACGGCGGGCTGCGGATCGGCCACGGCCTGGGCCGCACGCTGTGGCGAGCCATCGCCCAGCCGCGCGGTCGCCTTCCAGCGAAGCAACTCCTTGACCACAATTCGCCTGGCTACCACGGTCAGATAGGTGGCCAGGCTGCTCTGCCCGCGGAAGTTCCGCAACAGCGCAAAATCTCGGTCGACGACGGCCAAAAATACTTCAGCACAGAGGTCGTCACGGTCCTGAGACGAGAGCCGTACGCTGCGGGCTCCGGCGGTGTGTGAGACGACGTGGACCACCAGGCCCATGAAGCGATCGATAAAATCTTCCCACGCGCGGGGCTTGCGATTGAGGCACCGCTCAAGCAGATTGCGGTCGATTTCGGAAAGTCCCACGCCGAGTATCCCCTCGTGATCGGCCATCGCCGAGGCGGCCCGCCCGTGCTCTGCAACAGGCGCCCGAAGGCCACATCGACGACCGTATCCAAAACCCCACGCTTATACTGATTTTAGATGCGTTTGGGGCAAGAAGCAAGCCTGGGACTAAGAAACCACCGGGGGGTGAGTTCAGATGGGCAAGACGCAATTCGGGCGTCTGGTGGGAGAAGCTTCCCAGGAAGATCGAGGGCTCCCCCCCATTAGACAGGCGCGAACTAGTACACCGAGGCAGCACTTGGACGGATTGCCCAGCATGGCCTTTCTTAGGGCTTGTCCGGAAACAACTTCGTCCGCTTCATGGTAGCCATCACACTCCGTGTGATGATTCGCCCGAAAAACTGCGAAGTTGTTTCCGGACAGGCCCTTACTCACCGACGTTCAATGCCCAGTCGGCGCCGTTGAGCCAGGTCTTCCAGACTTCGTACTTCGGATTGGCCAGCTTCAGCAGCAAGGAGGGGTTGCGCCTTGGTTTGACCGGCGGGCGGACCAACAACATGCGCGCTTCCTGTGGCGTATGGCCTCCCTTACGCACGTTGCAGCGGAGGCACGCACAGACCACGTTTTCCCATGTGGTCTGGCCGCCGCGGCTGCGGGGAACCACGTGGTCGAGGCTCAGTTGTGGCAGCGGGAAGCGATCGCCGCAGTATTGGCAGCGATGTTCGTCGCGGGCGAGCACGCCGCGACGGTTCAGGTGGAGTTTCTGTCGCGGCATGGCGTCGTATCGCAGCAACCGGATCACGCGCGGGACCTGGATCTCGAAATTCACCGCCTGAATCCAATCTTCGAGCGGCTGTTTGGCATCGCATCGCAGCTCGCTGACTGCGCGCCAGGATCCGAAGTCGTGATTGGCGAACCGGCCTTCCTCCAGGTGGATCACCTCGGCCCGATCGCGATAGAGCAACCCGAACGCCCGGGGTACACCGACCACGTGTATGGCCATATACAGACGATTTAGCACCAGAACGCTCGCGTGTAGCGGCGAGGCGGCGGGTGGAGGGTGTGGCGGACCGTCTTTGTCTGGATGGCGGGCACGAGCGTGGGCCTTTCTCGGGCTACGTGCTCGCGCAGAACGCTGCTTGGCCGTGCGGACAACAGACATCTGTCGGCTCCTCGCTGCGCCCCCAGCCGCCGCGTCCAACCTCAAGGCCCAATCCCGGTATGGCGCGGATTGGCACGTGGCGGCCATGCGTGTCAGGTTCATTATAACTCCTTTGCAAACCCAACACCACAGTCTCCGCTCTACTGGGGGGATAGCACTTTGGTAAACGCCAGAGCACTTTGCGATGCCTGCCGCCGTGGCGAGCCACGCGTGAGTGTGACGATTGGCGGCGCCGTGCCGGAAAATGCAGGTTCAGACGGCAGGCGTTCTCGCTCGTACGCAGGAAAACGGCCCAAGACATCTTGCGAAGTGCGCCGGCCAGCCATTAGGATGGAGGTACAGGCAGCGCTTGTTGGGAAACGGCCCTCATGCCGTCGGGCGCTGGTTGGACACGATACGGAGAGCCCGCGATGATCCATTTCTCCTGCGACCTCTGCAAGCGGCCACTCGATGCGGAAGAAGATATCCGTTACGTCGTGAAGATGGAGGTGTTTGCCGCGTTCGATCCGGCGATTACCGATGAGATAGATGACGACCGCGATCACTTGCAGGAGATTCAGGATATTCTCGAGCACATCGAAGACGCCGAGAGCGATCAGATCGGCGACGACGTCTACCAGCAGATGCGATTCGACCTGTGTCCGGAATGCCGCAAGAAGTTCGTCAAGAGCCCGCTGGGCCGCGAGGTTGTTCGCGTGTTGGGGTTCAGCGAAAACTAAGGCTTTGCCGAAGAGCTTCATAGTAGTCATCTCGCTCCGCGAGATGTCACTTCGTCTCGCCCCAGCGAGACGATTGCCATCCACCGGCCCCCAAGCATGACGCGCCGCCGCAGACCCTTTGGCCGGCTTTCTCGCAACGCCCCGCCGGCCGCCGTCGTGATCGTGGCGTTGTTGGTGATCCTCTTTCGCGGCTGGCCAACGGGCCAAGATGCGCCGCCCGCCGGTGCTCTCAGCGAGGGAGTCTATCGCGTCCAACGCGTGGTCGACGGCGATACACTGCTGCTGGCCAACGAAGCCCGCGTGCGGTTGATCGGGGCCGATACGCCGGAGACCCACGAGCCGAAGACCCGCATCGACAAGATCTGGGGGCCGAAGGCGACCGAGTTCACGCAGCATTTCGTGGCCGGCGGCGAGGTCCGGCTCGAGTTCGACGGACCCCGACTGGATCAGTATCGCCGGAACCTGGCCCACGTTTGGGTTGGCGATCGGATGCTCGGCGAAGAGTTGATCCGCGCAGGGCTCGCTTGGGCCCAAACTCAATACGACTACTCCGATGAGGTAAAGGGCCGTCTGCTGGCTGCCGAAGCCGACGCGAAGGCGGCCGGCCGCGGGATCTGGTCTGAATAGCCCCGCCGATAGCCGCGTATCCTCGAGCAGCGGCCGGTTGTGGGGGACCTGGTCTGCTGCTATACTCGTCGGTTTTCGGCGGGCCCCAATGCGTGAGACGCCCCAATGTATGGGCGCTGTTCACCGAAGGGCCGCCACTTTGGGTATCTAGCAGGAAATCGAACGTGAGCAACAGCGACACACTCAAGATCGCCGTGATCGGCGGCGACGGAACCGGCCCGGAAGTGGCTGCCGAAGGCGTCAAGGTACTCAAGGCCGTGGCCGACTCGGAGGCCATCGCTTACGAATCGCAGGATTTCGACTTCGGCGGCGATCGCTATCTGGCCACCGGTGAGATCCTGCCCGAGGGGGCCACCGACGAACTGGCCACCTTCAACGCGATCCTGCTCGGTGCCGTGGGCCATCCCGACGTGGCCCCGGGGATCCTCGAAAAGGGCCTGCTGCTGAACCTTCGGTTCCTCTTCGATCAGTACATCAATCTGCGGCCGGTGAAGCTCTACCCGGGCGTCGAGACTCCGCTGGCCGGCAAGGGCCCGGACGACATCGATTTCGTCGTGGTCCGCGAAAACACCGAGGACCTCTACGCCGGCATGGGCGGGTTCCTCAAGAAGCACACCGCCGACGAGGTGGCCATGCAGACGGCCGTCTACACCCGCAAAGGCTGCGAACGCTGCATCCGTTGGGCCTTCGAATACACCCGCAAGCGCAACCAGGCCAAGCGGCTGACGTTGGTGGCCAAGACCAACGTGCTGACCTACGGCCACGACCTCGTGTGGCGGACGTTCCAGGACGTGGCCAACGAGTATCCCGACATCGAGCCCGACTACAACCACGTCGACGCCTGTTGCATGTGGATGGTGAAGAACCCGGAATACTACGACGTGATCGTGACCACGAACATGTTCGGCGACATCATCACCGACCTCGGCGGGATCATCCAAGGCGGGATGGGCGTGGCGGCTGGCGGCAACATCAACCCCGACCCCGGCGGCACCAGCATGTTCGAGCCGATGGGCGGCAGCGCCCCGAAATACACCGGCAAGGGCGTGATCAACCCCATCGCCACCATCGCCGCGGTGGCCATGCTGCTCGAACAGGCCGGCCACGAAAAGGCCGGCCAACGGATCACCAACGCCATCCAGACCGTCACCGGCACGAAGATGAAGAGCCAGGCCGCGGGGAGGATGGGCTACAGCACGGGCGAGGTGGGCGATTTGGTGTGTGAAGCGTTGTAGTCGTCCGAACACCCGGAAGTTGGGGAACACTCAGCCATGATCTCCCTGATCGAAGCGCTGAACTTCCGTTGCCTGCGCTACATCCGACAGCCGTTGGATCGGTTTCACGTGTTGGTGGGACCGAACGGAAGCGGGAAGACGTCGTTTCTAGACGTGGTGGCCTTCCTCAGCCGTTTCGTCTCCGACGGGCTGGAAGCTGCCGTTGCTGAGCGATCTTCCGACTTTCTCGATCTCACTTGGCAACGACGTGGCACTCGATTCGAGCTGGCAGTCGAAGCGACGATTCCCGACGACCGACGACAACTCCTGGCTGACGCAAAGTATGACACAATACGCTACGAGTTGGCCCTGGAAGTTGACCAGGATTCACGTGAGACGTACATTGCCGCCGAGAAGGGATGCCTCAAGATCGGGCAATCGGAGCCTCAGAGGAACCTGACGCTCTTTCCGGAACTGTTTGACGCCCCAGAGACGATCGTTGCTCCGCTGAAATCCAAACAGATGCGGACACTGTTCAACAAGATGCCCGGTGGCAACGATAACTATCATGCAGACGCTCACGGCAAAGAAGGACGTTGGGCTCCGTCGTTCAAATTGGGACGCAGAAAATCCACCCTCGGCAATCTTCCGGAGGACGAGTCCAACTTTCCAGTGAGCACCTCGTTCAAGAAGCTCATCAGTGAGGGCGTGGAGCAGTTCATCCTCAACAGCCTTGTCATTCGCAAGGCGAGTCCCCCGAGGTTAGACGTCGGCTTCAGGCCCGATGGCTCCAACCTCCCTTGGGCAGTCGCCGATCTGGAACGCGAGGCCCCGGATCGCTTGCAGGAATGGGTCGCCCATCTGAGCATGGCGTTGCCCGATCTCAAGGCGATTCGCACCGTCGAGCGCGAGGATGATCGCCACCGCTATCTGAAGCTCGTCTACTCCGACGGCCTGGAAGTTCCCTCTTGGATGGCGTCGGACGGCACCTTGCGGCTTCTGGCCCTTACTTTGCCGGCATATCTGCGCAACCTGCCGAGCATCTACTTGATCGAAGAGCCGGAGAACGGTGTTCACCCGCGCGCGGTCGACGCCATGTATCAGTCGCTTTCCTCGGTCTACGACGCTCAGATCCTGATGGCGAGCCACTCGCCGGTGGTGCTCAGTGCTGCGAAACCGGAAGAGGTGTTGTGTTTCGGAAAGACCGAAGACGGTGCGACCGCCATTGTACGAGGCAATGAGCACCCGGAGTTGTCGGACTGGCACGGCGAAGTCGATCTGGGCACGCTGTTCGCTTCGGGAGTCTTGGGGTGACCTCGGAAGGTGTACAACGCGACGTCATCTTCCTCGTGGCCGATCGCAATATCGAGGCCGCAGTCCGAGGGCTGCTCGGTCGCGCCAGATCGCTGTCGATTCGGCGGGTGAACTGCGACATGTATACGCACTCGGGAAGAGACCCCGGCTGTTACGGCAAGGCCCATGACTTCCTGCGGCCGTTCCACAAGCGTTACGCCCACGCGATCGTCGTGTTCGACCGCGAGGGATGTGGCAACGACACGGCCTCACCGTTGGAATTGCAGGTGGAAGTGGAAGCACGGCTGGCCCGTAACGGCTGGGGCGATCGCGCAAGAGTCGTTGTCCCGGATCCCGAGTTGGAGGCATGGGTGTGGAGCGATTCCCCGCACGTTCCCACGCTGCTCGGTTGGAAGGAGACGGCGGCGGCCCTGCGAGCCTGGCTGGTCGAGCGGAGCTTCCTGGAACAAGGTCATATCAAACCTCAACGGCCGAAGGAAGCCATGGAGGCCGTGCTCTACTCGGTTCGCAAACCTCGCTCATCTTCGATCTATCAGAAGCTGGCCGGCAAGGTCAGCCTGAAACGTTGCGTCGATCCGGCCTTCGGCAAACTCCAGGTGACGCTGCAAGAGTGGTTTCCCGCGCAGCCGCAGCCGCCGCATCGGGAGTGATCGTATGCCCGTCATGCAAAGTCCCCCCGGGCCGTACACCCTGATCGATGGCCGGCGATATCTCTACTTCGCCGGCACGGGATACCTGGGGCTGCAATCGCATCCGGACGTGATCCGCGCCGTCGGCGAAGCGGCCGAGCAATACGGCATCGGCAGTGCGACGTCGCGGCGCGGCTTCGGCAATACTCCGCCGGTGTTGGAGGTCGAACGCCGCGCGGCCGAGTTCTTCGGCACCGACGAGGCGTTCTACTTCATGTCGGGCTACGTGGCCAATCACATCCTCACGTTGGCGTCACGGGACGCGTTCGACGTCGTGTTCCTCGACGAGTGGTCACACTACTGTGTGGCCGAGGCGGCGCAGCTTGCCGACAAGCCCGTGATCCGCTTCCGGCACGCCGACCCCGAGGACCTTCGCGAGAAACTGCGTGCCGATCTGCCTCCCGGCGGCCGGCCGCTGGTGATGACCGACGGAGTGTTTACCGGACGCGGAAACGTCGCTCCGGTCGCCGAGTATCGGGCCGTGTTGGAGGACTTTCCCGGCGGAGCGATTTGTGTCGACGACGCGCACGGCGTGGGTGTGCTCGGCAGCCAGGGGCGAGGGACTTACGACGCGGCCGGCATGTTCGACCGGCGCGTGAACGACGAGATCGGCACGTCGGACGACACCCGTCTGCTGCTCTGCGGCACGTTGAGCAAGGCGGTCGGCGGTTTCGGCGGGATCATGCCCGGCTCGCGGGCGTTTATCGATCGGCTGAAGGCCTCTTCCACCTACCACAACGGCGCCAGTGCCCCGCCCGTGCCGATCGCAGCGGCCACGGCTCGGGCGCTGCAAATGATGATCGACGAGCCGCAGATGCGCCAGCGGCTTTGGCGGAACGTGGCGGCGGTGAAGAACGGGCTACGCGGCCTGGGGCTTGCGGTCGACGACACGCCGGTGCCGATCGTCTGTCTCGTCGTCGGCGACGCCGCCAACATGCGGCGGATCCACGGCGAGCTGATGCAGCGCGAGATCATTGTGCCCTATCTGGCCGCCTACTCCGGCATCGGCGTCGAAGGGGCCCTGCGGCTGGCCGTCTTCGCCACGCACACCGATAAGATGATCGCAAGGCTACTCGACGAACTTCGGCGGCTGCTGTAGACTGGGGACTTTCAAAGTAGCCATCTCGCTCCGCGAGATGCGGCCCACGTCTCGCGGAGCGAGACGGCTACTTTACGATCACGTCTCGCGGAGCGAGACG
>CAYYNP010000130.1:15102-25591 GCA_964472545.1 uncultured Planctomycetaceae bacterium
CACGTCTCGCGGAGCGAGACGGCTACTTTACGATCACGTCTCGCGGAGCGAGACGGCTACTTTACGATCACGTCTCGCGGAGCGAGACGGCTACTTTACGATCACGTCTCGCGGAGCGAGACGCCTACTATGGCAACCCACGGAGTTCGCCCATGAAAGGCACTATCTTCGATCTCTCCGGCCGCGTAGCCCTGGTCACCGGCGGAGGCCGTGGACTAGGCAAGGTGATGGCACGCACCTTCGCTGAAGCCGGGGCCGACGTGATGATCTGTAGCCGTAGCGAAGATCAACTCGCAGCGGCCGCTACGGAAATCGCCGCGGAAGCCGGCGCCCGTGTGGAGTGTCTTACGGTCGACATGACCCGTCGCGACGACGTGCGACGGCTGGCGGAGACGACGGTCGAGCGCCTGGGGAAGGTCGACATCCTGGTCAACAACGCCGGCCACAACGTGCCGCAGGCCATCGACGCAGTAGACGACGACAACTGGGACAACCTGCTCGAGCTCAACCTGTCGAGTTGCATGGCCTTGACCCGAGCGTTAGTGCCGGGGATGAAGGAGCGGTGTTGGGGCCGCGTGATCTTCATCTCGTCGGTGATGGGGCTGGCCAGTGCGGCCGAACGAAGCCCCTATTCGGCCACCAAATCGGCCTTGCTAGGGTTGGCCCGGGCGTGTGCCTTCGATCTGGGTGAGCACGGCATCACGGCCAACTGCATCGCCCCGGGGCCGTTCGCCACCGAGTTGCCGATGTCGCTGTTGACCGAAGAGAAGAAGGCGATCTTTGCCGGCCGCACTGCGTTGAATCGTTGGGGCCGCCCCGAAGAACTCGCCGGTCCGGCGCTGCTGTTGGCCAGCGACGCCGGCAGCTTCATCACCGGCAGCGTGCTGGTCGTCGACGGCGGCACGTTGGCCAAGATCTTCTGACATGCCGCACGTGAAACTCTAGCCCTCACATCATGCCCGACAACCAACGACTTTCCACCGGCGTCACCGGACTCGACAAACTCCTCGGCGGCGGGCTGCTGCCGGGCACACTCTGCGTGGTCGTCGGCTCGACCGGCATCGGCAAGACGCAACTCGGTCTGCAGTTCGCCCACGCCGGCGTCGGGCAAGAGGGACGCAGCGGAATCCTCTTCGACGTTAGCTCGCGCGGCGACAGCCAGAGCCATGCGGATTACGCTCGCCGGATGTTCGACTGGGAGCTTTCGCCGGTCGACGCGGCCGAGCGGGTGGCCACCGAGGACTTCTTTGCCCCGGAGCGTTCGCCCGGCGACTACCTACACGTCTTCGATCGCAAAGGCCGCCGCGTGACCCGCGACGACCTGGGATTCGACGCCTGGCACGACTGGCAGGCCGAGCTTACGCGGCGGCTGGGCGTCTCGATCGCGTTCTTCTACGGCAACTTCATCCGCGGGGTGCGCCGGGCGGTGGTCGACGGCATCGAGCCGGCCGATCGGCCCAGCGAGTCGATCCAGCTCGAACTGTTCGAGTACATCTACCACCAGATCCTCCGCAAGGAGCCGGAGTGGGTCGCCCGGGACCTGTTTCGCCAGCACTACCGCCGCCATGCCGAGGAGGCCGCCAAGCACGTTTACGACCCGGCCGAGGTCGGTTGCATGCTGCTTTCGACCTCGCACGAGACGACGCTCGAAGGGCTGATCGAACGCCCGCTGGACCAGGGCGACCTGCTCTCCGGGGCCAACACGGTGATCTACCTGGGCAGGATCCGCGAAGGCACGCGCTTCCGCCGGGCGATCTACGTGGCCAAACATCGCGGCAGCGTCTGCCCCGACGAGATCATCCCCTACGCCATCGACGATCGAGGAATCCACCTGGAGTCGCCATGAGCAAGAAAGTCCTGGGCATCGTCGGCAGTTATCGCAAGGGCGGGATCGTCGACACGTTGGTCGACGAGACGCTCGCCGCCGCCGCGGAAAACGGGGCCGAAACCTCGAAGATCTACCTGCTCGACGTGCCCATCGAGTTCTGCACGAACTGCCGCGATTGCACGCAGGAGCCGGGCACGAAGCGCGGGCCGTGCGTTCACGACGACCAAATGGAGGCCGTCCTCGATCAAATCGACGCCTGCGATGCCGTCGTGCTCGGCGCCCCGGTCAACTTCTTCAACATCAACGCTCTGACGCGCCGTTTCATGGAGCGGCTGGTCTGCTACACCTATTGGCCCTGGGGCACGATGGGGCCCAAGATGCGAGTCAAGACGAAGACCAAGAAGGCCGTGCTGATCACCTCTTCCGCCATGCCCGGGTTCCTCGGCCGGATCTTCACCGGCGCCATGCGGGCCCTGAAGATCATCGCCCAAACGATGGGCGCCAAGCCGGTGGCCACGCTCTTCGTCGGTCTGATCGCCGACAAGCCCAAGCGGGAGCCCCCACCCAAAGCGATCCGCAAAGCCCGAGCTGCCGGGCGGAAGTTGAGCGGCTGATTGGCGTGGAGCCGTCGTTGAACGTTGCAGTCGACAATCGCCGAGAAATCGAATTGCCCAACCGGCCCGGCGGCCCTGCGTCGAGCGTGTCGACTTGCCCCGTGCATAGCACGTATCGCTGTCGTGGACCGCGCTCACTCCGCGGCGTGCCCGTTCGTTCCCAAGCAATACAAGTCGCCCAGCGATCTGAGGTAGATCCGGTCGCCGCAGATCACGGGCGTGGCAAAGACGCCGTAGAGCAGCGAATTCTCTGCCAGCAGCTCGAAGCGGCGGCCCGCCTTCAGCACGTACCCCCGCGACTCCTGGTCGAAGACGTAGATTCGCTCGCCGGCCAGCACCGGCGAGGAGTAGAACGGGGCGTCGAAATCGTGCTCCCACACGACGTCGCCCGAGAGGGCATCGTAGCAACGCATCCATCCGACGTCGCTGACGGCGTAGAGTAGTCCGTCGTGCAACAGCGGCGAGGGGACGTAGCCCGCCCGGCGGTCGCTCGTAAAGACCAAGTGCGTCTCGGTCACGTCGCCGGAGCCGTCGGCCCGGATACCCAGCAGGGCCTTGCCGGGATGGCCGCCGGTGGCGTAGACCATTTCTTCGCCGAAGGCCACCGTGGCCGCGTTGTACTCGGTCGGCCCATCGCACTCCCAGAGCAGTTCGCCGTTGCTCGGGTCGTAAGCCCGGGTCATGTCCGGACCGATCATGAAGAGTTGATCCCGCCCGGCAACGTGGGCCACCAGCGGCGAGGCGTACGACTCGCGGTTGTCCGGCCGCGCGACCTGCCAGGCAACTTCGCCGGTCTTGCAGTCTAGCGCCGTGAGCTTGTGCGGCGTGTCGACTTTGCTGTCGGTGGGCACGATCACGGTCGACTCGTATAGCGCCGGCGACGCCGAGTAGCCTTGCACTGAGGTGTACGTTGCCACCGTCTCGTTCCAGACGATTGTGCCACCGAGGTCCAAGGCGGCCATCCGCACTTCCGCATCGGTTTGGTAAGGAAAGTAGACCCGTTGGCCGTCGCAGGCCGCCGTGGCCGAGGCGTGAGAGTTGTTCCGATGGATTTCCGGCAACTCGCCCCGGTAGACTTCCGTCTGCCAGAGTTGCCCGCCGGAGTTGCGGTCGAAGCAGAGCACCGAAATGCTCCCCTCGATCTCATCCTCATCGCCGGTGGGCAGGAAGATGAAGTCGCCGCAAACGCACGGGCTGGCGTGTCCCCGACCCGGCAATTCCGTCCGCCAGAGGACGTTTTGCTTCTCGTTCCATTGCAGGGGCAGTTCCTGATCGGCCGCGGCGATGTTGTTCAACGTCGGCCCCCGCCAGCAGGGCCAATCTCGTTCGGCATCGATGGTAAGAACGACGGCAGGTGCAGCGGCAGGTGCGGTAGTGTCTTCCTCGTTGGTCTTCTCGCCTCCGCAACCGGAAACCAACGGCAACAATATCGCCAAACATCCACCGACGAACAACAGCCGCGTGGCTGCGCGGACACGCTTCCTCATCAACTCGTCTCCCGTTGTGTCTACAGGTCCTTCACGACGATCCGGAAACCGACGTTGTAGACCTTCTGGTACTCCCAATACCCCAAACGCAACGCCGCCGTGGCCCATTTGGGGCGATCGGCCCAGGAGCCGCCGCACACGACGCGTTTGGCGGCCACCGAAGCAGCCGCGGATTCCGAGCCGTCGCGATAGACCGAGGCGGTCCACTCGGCCACGTTGCCGTGCATGTCGCAGAGGCCCCATGCGTTCGGCCGATACGACCCGACCGGCGCCGACACGCGATGCCCGTCGTCTTGGTCCAGAATCCCCGGCCGCCATTGGAAGGTTTTGGAATGGCTGGCCGAGTTGAATTGCAGGTCGGCCAGATTGGCGTAGGGTGCAAAGTCGTCGTCGCGGCCGCCGTAGAAGAACGGATCTTCCGACCCGGCCCGGCAGGCCCATTCCCATTCCTCTTCGGTCGGCAGCGCGATTTCCAGGCCGGTCTGCTTCGACAGCCAGCCGCAAAAGTCGACGGCTCGCCGCCACGACACCCGGGCCACCGGCTGATCGGGGCCGTTCAACGGGGTCCCCCGCTTGATCGGATCGAAATGGAGGAAATCGGTCGGCTCCAGGCGGCTGTCGTGTCGCGGGTCGAACGTGGCGTATTGAGCGTTGCTGATTTCGTGCTTGGCCATCCAAAAGGGGGCTTCGATCGTGACCTTCGTGGTTCCCGAGCGATACTCGCCGGCCGGGATCTGCACCAATTCCAATCGGCTTCCGTCCGGCAGGTCGACACTGCGAACGGCCGGTTCCACGTCGTCCGAAAGCTCGGTAATCTTCACCTCTTGCAGCGGCTTCTCCACCGGGATTTCCGGCACGTTGGGCGTTTCAACGCGGGGGGCGGAAACCTGCGAGATCAGTGCGTCCGGGTCTTCGTCGACGCCGTCGATCCCGGCGTAGCGCCGCATCAGGTCGCGTCTTCGCTCCGCCGTGTTCGCCATGCGCTGCCGGCCGACGTTTTCGGTCCAGGTGCCGTGGCGGGGCGTGTTCAGATCGATCCAGGTGATGATCCGGTCCCACGCCTCGGCGTCGAGTTCGACGTCGTTGTGTCCCCGACGCAACATCCTCACCAACTCCGTTGTGTCGGCGTGATACTCGTATGGCTCGCAGACGTGGATGTCCGACTCCATGGTCGGGGTACGCACCAAGCGCCGCAGAAACATGTAGGCGTCGCCGACCGGCGGCGGAGCCGGCTTGCCGGCAGTTTCGCTCGTCTTGCTGTTTGCATCGCGATGGCAACCCGCGCAGTATTCGTCGACGACTGGCTCGACCTCACGCTTGAACGAGAATCCTCGCACCGGTCCGTACCACGGGGTGATCTTCGACGGCCGGCGGCCGACGGCCGTCGTGCTCTTCACCGGCGGCCCCGTATTCTGCGGCGCATGGCACCCGACGCACGAGACCTCCTCGCCCGGCATGGCCGTGCTCCAACTTCGCATCAACTGAATCGCCTTGCCCTCGCCGTCCAGCGGCTGGTACGAAACGGGCAGATTGGCCGGTACGTAGAACAGGGCCGATCCGTCGCGCTCGACCGGCACGGTACCCAACACGCACTTGATGTCCCACGGCCCGTCCAGTCCCAGCTTGTCTTGCTGGCCGCCCATGCCGCGATAGGCGAAATGGTAGGTTAACAGCCGAAGCTGCGTGACGGTTCCCCGCGGTACGCCGGGCAGGCCGTTTCCTGCGTAAACGTCTTCCAGGTAAACCCGGGCATATTTCTTCTCACGCTTCACGCGGCCTGGAATCACCGGCGGCAGCGGCCTCGGCTGCCAGGGCAGCGGTTCAAACAGGTCGTACTCTCTCTCCTGCCGCAAGAGCACCATGTTGTCGAAAACGTCGACCAGATAGACCGCCCAGGTGGCTCCACCGTTGAGTTGAACCGAGACCAGAAAGTACTTGGAACTTAGCGGATAGGGATGAAGGAACTTCGGCCAACTCGCGTCGACGAGCTTGTCCAAGATCACCGGCTCGACCGGCTTGCCGTATCCGGGGATGCGCTGCACGGCACCGTCGGCCTCGTGGCGGCCCAAGGCGGGGTCGAGGATGTGCAACTCGCCCGCCCGCCGCACGCCGTGATGCCCCGAAGCGATTCCCACCACGCGCGTGGCATGATCCGGGACGGCCCGGGCGTAGAAGAACGAGTTGGGCCAATACGAGCCGCTGCCGTAATACTCGGCCTGGTTGGTGCCGTCGGGATTCATGTGAAAGAGCAGCCGGGAGACAAAATGCGGCAGGTCGGAGTATTCCCAGCGGAGGTACATCACCCGGCCGTTGTTCAGCACCGTGGGGTTCCAGTTGTGGTCCTGATCGAACGTCAGCCGGCGGACTTCTTTGGTCCGGGTATCGAGCCGGTAGATGTTGGCCACGTGCGACGCCCCCTTGACGCAGGGCACGCCGATATACGTCGCGGTGGAAGTGAAGAGGACGTTGCCGTCGGGCAGATAGCAGGCGTCGTAGTTGTCGACGTCGTCGTCGGGAATCAGCGGCAGCTCGCGCGGGACCGAAGCGACCGCAGCCGTCGGATTCGCGGAGTCGATTTCGATTTCGTGAACCTGCCATCGTCCGTTCTCCCCCGGCATCGAGAACAACAGCCGCCGGCCGTCGAAGTGCAGATCCAGGTCGCCGACGAACGCGCTGGACGACGGACGCAACACCGTCTGCAATCCCGCGTCGAGGCGGTCTAGCGAGAGCATCGCGACTTGATTGTCGTAGCCCGTTCTCGGCAATCGCTCGTTGCCTTGCCAGTTGCAGGGCAGTCCTTGGCGGCCTTTGTGCCGCCGCACGACCAGGAGCTGGCGAAACTTCAGCAGCGGATTGTCCAACAGCGCCTTCCGTTTCAGTTGCGACAACTCGTCGCTGCGTTGTTGTCCGGGGGGCAGTTTCTCGATCTCGTCGACCCGTGCCAGATACTCCTTTCCGCGGACGTATCCGTCCGGGTAGCTCTCGGCAAGATCCTCAATCGCCATGCGCAGGGCTCTCGCGCCGTCCTGCTGCGCCGCCGCCTTCTCTACTCCTACCGTTAAGAACACCAAGCCAGACAGAACCGCCACCACTGTCTTCTTCATCACGATCACTTCCTGCGTGAGATGGGCGTCAGTGCACAGCCAGCCGTGCCACACGATTCCATTGCGCCGGGCACGTTGAGAACGTGCCCGACAGTATGCCGGCAACGTGCGTGGATGTCAATGCGACGAGACGTACGATAGAATATAGAGATTGCCAGCCGCGCCAACCCGACGAGTTCTTACCCATGAAAACTACTGCCACCATAAGCCGCCCAACGACGTTGAGTGCCTCCGTATTGGTGATCGTGCTGTGGGCCGTTGCCACAGCGGCGGCCGAGCCGCACGCCGCAGGGCTATCCGGCGGCCTGATCGTGTACCTCGGCTGCGGCGACGGGGAACAGTGCGTGGAACTGGCCGACGGAAACGACTGTGTGGTTCACGGTTGGGATACGGACGAGAGCCGGGTTGCGAAGGCCAGAGAATCCGTTCGCCGAGAGCGGCTTTCCCACCGCGTGTGGATCGATTGCCTGGCAAGCGACTCGCTGCCGTATGCGGAGGCGATGGTGAATCTCTGTGTGGTTCAGGACGCTGCCTTGGTTTCGCCGTCCGAAATCGACCGCGTGCTGGTCCCCGGCGGGATCAAGTGGGTTCGCTCGGAGGCCGGATGGCAGCGGGCCGTCAAGCCGTGGCCGGCCGAGATCGACGAGTGGACGCACTGGCTGCACGGGGCCGACGGAAACGCCGTGGCGGAGGATCTGGTGGCCGGTCCGCCGCGGCGGTTGAAGTGGATGGCCGCGCCGCTCTGGTCGCGGTCGCACGACACACCGCCCAGCGTGACGTCGATGGTCTCCGCCTCGGGGCGGTTGTTCGCGATCGTCGATGAGGCCCCGGCCAGTATGTCCGGCGCGGCGCCGGACAAATGGTCGCTGGTGGCCCGCGACGCCTTCAATGGGCTGAAGCTATGGCAACGCCCGATCGACCAGTGGGGCTGGCAAAGCTGGGCCACCGACTTCAAAGTCCGCTTCACGATCCCCACGCACATGCCGCGACGGCTCGTGGCGATGGACGATCGGGTCTACGTGACGTTGGGGTTCAACGCACCGCTTTCGGAACTCGACGCCGCCAGCGGGCGCACGTTGCGGGTCCTTGACGACACCGAGAACACCGACGAAATCCTCTGCCTGGACAATGCGCTGATCGTGGCGATTAACCAGGGACCGCAGGCACCGGGAGACGAATCGGGCGACACGCCGGCTCCGCTGAAGAAATGGGTGGCCGCGATCGACCGCACGTCGGGCGAGATGCTCTGGAAGACGGGCGACTACGTGGGGCTGCGTTCGAAGACCGGCTCGATGCAGCGGATCAGCCATTTGAGCATGGTCGCCGGCGGCAGACGGGCGTTCTTCGTCGACGGCGAGCGGATCGTCTCGCTCGATTTGACCGACGGTGGCACTGCTTGGCAGATCGCCCGGCCCAAGGTAGCCGAGAATCTGATGCGCTACAACATCCGTATCACGGACATGTGCTCGCTGGTCTACCACGACGGGATGGTCTACTTCGCTCAACTCGATCCCGATCGCGGGATCGACTGGCGCGAGATTCGCGGCCGCGTGCATGCCTTCTCGGCAGCCTCGGGCGAGGAGTTGTGGAGCCGCGAGTGCTCGTCGTGGGGCTGGGCCCATCCGGCCGACCTGTTCGTCATCGACGGCCTCGTCTGGGTCAGCGGCTTCAAGGACGATTTCTATTACGGTCTCGACCGCCGCAACGGCATCGTGCGGCGAAAGCTCTCAAATCGCAAGGCGTTCGAGAACGGGCATCACCACCGTTGCTATCGCAACAAGGCGACGCCGAACTTCTTGATGACCAGCTTTCGGGGGCTGGAGTTCATCGATACCCGCTCGGGCGAAACGGACAGGAATCACTGGGTCCGCGGCACGTGCCGACTAGGGGCCATCCCCTGCAACGGTATGATCTACGCCAACCCGCATCCGTGCGATTGCTACATCAGTTCCAAGCTGAACGGGTTTCTCGGTCTCCTGCCGGCTGAAGGGGGCTCGGACGAATCTGAGACGCCCTCGCGATTGCACAAGGGCCCGGCCTACGGACTTCCGCTTTCCGCTCCCTCGTCTCCTACTGCCGACGCCTGGCCGACCTATCGGCACGACTCCACGCGTAGCGGCCGGGCCACGTGTGCAATTCCCACCAAGATCGGCGCCGTGTGGGCGCGCAATCTAAAGCAACGCGTCACGGCGCCGGTCGTGGCGGGAGATCGCGTGGTGGCCGCGCTGGCCGATTGCCGGGAAGTGATTTCGCTCGACGCGGCTACGGGCGAATTTCAGTGGCGTTTCACGGCCGGGGGACGAATCGACACACCGTCCACGCTCGACCACCAACGCGTGCTGTTCGGCTCGGCCGACGGTCACGTCTACTGTCTGCGGGCGAGCGACGGAGCACTCATCTGGCGTTTCCTGGCCGCGCCGCGCGAGCGATGGGTGTCGTCGCTCGGGCACTTGGAGTCGGCCTGGCCGGTCCATGGCAGTGTGCTGGTGCGAGACGGCGTCGCCTACTTCACGGCCGGGCGCTCCTCACTGCTGGACGGCGGCATCCGTGCGTGGGCGGTGGACGTCGACACCGGAGCCGTGTTGAAACGGCAGTGCATTGCGTCGGCACCCGACGTCGACGTCGACTGGGGACGCGATCAGTCGGTCGAGACCGGTGTGCTCTCCGATCTTCTCGTCGAGCACGGCAACGGCATCTACTTGCGGCATCACCCGATATTGGATACGGAAGCGCCCCAGCGGGTCCCCCGGCACCTGCGAGCGACCGGCGGCATGTTGGACGAGTCGTGGTTTCATCGTACGCGGTGGTTTCTGGGCGGGGCTCCGATGGCCGAGTATTTGGTCTTCAATGACGCCGGCCTCTGCGGCGTTCGCGCCCGGCAGAATATCGGCGGCTACGGCGGGCACTTCACCCCCGGCTCGAACGGCTATGAGCTTTTTGCCGCGGGGCTGGTCGAAGATCAGCCGCGAAAGCCGCCGCTGGTCGCAGGCATCACGCCGCGGCCACCGATGAAGAACGTCGGACGTCCCCGGGGCGGCAGCGACACGCCCAAGGTGCGGGCCCCGAACGACCGCTGGGCAACCCGCATCGCCGTACGCCCCACGGCGATGGCTCTGGGCGAGAAAACGTTGCTCCTCGGCGGCTGGCCGGACGAACTGGTCGAAGGTGATTCCTGGGGCGATCCCTGGGCGGCGTACGAAGGCCGCCGGGGCGGGCGGCTGTTGACGGTTTCGGTGGCAGACGGCAGCGTTATGGCGGAAACCACGCTCCCGTCGCCCCCGGTCTTGGACGGAATCGCCGTGGCCGGCGGGCGAATCTACGTGGCGACCGCCGACGGCCGGCTGCTTTGCCTGGGCGAAAGGTAGGGTGGCCCGGGCGGTTTTGCGGAAAGGACGTTGCGATCTAAGCTCGACTCTTGCCGATTTTGAGAGCTTACACGGTCTGGGCCAGATAGTC
>CAYYNP010000131.1:0-25362 GCA_964472545.1 uncultured Planctomycetaceae bacterium
GGAGATCGTCACCTACCCTCCACTTTGTGCCATTTGAGTTGAAACACTACAATTCTCGACGCTCTCGTTCCACGCTTGCGGCGCTCGGCGCTCACCAATATGATGAAGGCGATGCTTCGTTCGATCCCTGCCGTCCTCCAAGGAGCCCGCCATGAAGAGTATCCCGACGCCGCGCCGTGCCGTTTTCGTGTTGTTCTTGTGCCTTTTCGCGGCGATGACCGCCCCAGCCACGGCAGCGCAACCGGATACGCGGCCCAACGTCATCTTCTTCCTCTCCGACGATCAACGGGCCGACTTTCTCGGCTGTGCGGGCCATCCGATCCTCAAAACGCCGGTGATCGATCGGCTGGCGGCCGAAGGTGTGCGGTTCGAGAACGCCTTCGTCACCACGTCGATCTGCGCGGCAAGCCGGGCGACGCTCTTCACCGGGCTTTACGAACGCTCTCATCGCTTCACGTTCGGCACGCCGCCGATCGCGCGGAAGTTCATCGACCAGAGCTACCCGGCGCTGATGCGCAAGGCCGGCTATCGTACCGGCTTTGTGGGCAAGTTCGGCGTGGGTTGCGAGGGCGTCGAGACGATGTTCGACTCGCTGGTGCGTGTGGGCCGCCGGCCGTACTATCGCAAACAGCCCGACGGCACCACGCGCCACTTCACCGAGATCGCCGGCGATCTCGCGATCGAGTTCATTCGCGGCGTTGAGCCGGAGCGGCCGTTCTGCCTGTCGCTGAGTTTCAACGCGGCCCATGCCGAAGACGGCGATAAGGAAAACCACTATCCGGCCCCCAAAGCGGAAGACGGGATGTACGAAGACGTGACCATCCCGCCGCCGAAGCTGGCCGACCCGGCCGTCTATGAGTCGCAGCCGGAGTTTCTCAAGCGGTCGCTCAACCGCGAGCGCTACTTCTGGCGCTGGGACACGCCCGAGAAGTACCAGCGGAACGTGCGGGCGTATTACCGCATGATCACCGGCATGGACCGCGTGATGGGCCGCGTGCTCAAGGAACTCGTTCGCACCGGCCGCGACAAGAACACGGTAGTGATCTTCATGGGCGACAACGGCTACTACAAGGGCTCGCGGGGCTTCGCCGGCAAGTGGTCGCATTACGAAGAGTCGTTGCGGGTGCCGCTGGTGGTGTTCGATCCCCGGGCGGAGAAGCCGCTGCGCGGCCGCGTGCTGGGGCAGATGGCATTGAACGTCGACATCGCCCCCACCATCCTCCAATACGCCGGCCTCGACGTGCCCAAGTCGTATCAAGGCGAGAGTCTCGTGCCGATGATGGGCGGCGCGGCGCCGGACGATTGGCGGACCGGTTTCTTCTGCGAGCATCTGATGGAGACCGGCACCCGGATCCCCAAGTGGGAAGGCGTCCGCGGCAGCCGCTACGTTTACGCCCGCTACTTCCAGCAAGAGCCGGTGTACGAGTTCCTGCACGATCTGGATCAGGACCCGGATCAACTGACCAACCTTGCCGGGCGGCCGGAATGTGCCGAAGCGCTCTCAACCGCCCGCCAACGCTGCGACGAACTCCGCGACGGCTACGGCGGCGTGTTTCGGCCGAATCCGCGGAAGTGACGCACTTCAGTTCGCCACAAACTGCAGAATCCGCACTGTGTGGCCTTTGCTGGCTTCGTTCTTCTTCTGAGCAACGCGCAGCCGCAAGGTGTGTTCTCCGCCCTGCAAGTCGGCATCGAACACAACCGTGCGAGGATAGTGTAGCCCGCGGCTGAAACGGTGGTAGAGGTCGACGGCGCGAAATTCGCCGCCGTCGATCGATGCCTCGATCACGCTCGCGTCGGGGCCGGCTAACACGTAGGCGCCGATGGCCTTGCCGTTGAACAATAGTGTAAGTTCGGCCCCGGGCTGGTCGGCACATAACAGCCGCGTTTCTTTGAACCGGCCGCGGCAGGAGCCTTCGAGTTCGGCCCACGGCGGCACGTGGAGTTGCCAGGCTGCATCGGCTTTCGCTTGGCCGGGGTCGAGGAATCGGCCGTGCTCGTAGTTCTGTGCGTCGAGAGGCTCGGCCGGTATCGGATGTGGCAACTGCTTCGCGTCGGCCGGCAGTGGTGGCTTCCAGGCGTTCTCGAGCAGCGAGTCGATCATCCCGGCACAGAGCCGGTTGCCCGCCGGGGCCGGGTGCGTGCCGCCGAACTGCTGCCAGGTCATCCGTCCGTCGGCAATCCGCTCGGCGACCTCCTTGGCCAGGTAGATCGTCGAGACGGCGTAATGCTGGGCCACTTCCTCGTGGGCTCCGATCGAAATCGGCGTCTTGCCTGCGGTGATCGTCTCGACCATACCCGGGTTGACGAAGTGGGTGATCACCACGTCGGCGTGCGGATTGTGTGCCCGCACGTGCCGCACGATGCCTTCCATGCCGCGGATGCACTCGCGGCGGGCGTGGGCGGCGTCTTGGTCGTCGTTGACGGCAAACTCGACGAAGAACAGGTCGACCGGCCCCCGGCTGAGCACGTCGGCCGCCAACCGAAACGCCCCGGTGGTAGAGCAAGTCGACGAGATGCCGGCGTCGGTGAACGTGAACTTCGTCTCGGGAAAACGCCTCGAGAGAATCTCGCAGACCATCGGCCGATAGCCGTTCATCTCGGTGATCGAGCCGCCGATGAAGGCCACGTGTCCGGTCTTCGCCCGCTCGAATTGTAGCCGGCTGTTGGTCAGGCTGCCGCGAAAGCGGACGTTCGGCGTGGCGGCCTCGATCGACGCGGCCGTCGTCGACAACAGCGCGAGCACAGTCAAGCTCCGTCGGAAGAGACGCCTCAGTGGATGGGTGGCTGGGGCAAAGCGCAGCGGTGCCCCAGAATTCGCCGCGTCCCGGGGCTTCGCTGCGCTCAGCCACCGGCCACCCCAGTGCCGCTCTCCGAAAAAGCCGACCGCGAACGAGAGTCGAGGGTCCTGCCGCATGGCACAATGCTCCTTTACTTCTACGGTCTCTTCACTTCCGCCGCCAGCCAGTCGAGATATTCCGGGCTGCCGTCGAGGATCGGCAAAGCGAGAATCTCCGGCACGTCGTACGGGTGCAAGCGGCAGATAGTCTGCCGCAGTTCGTCGAACAGCGACCGCCGGCTCTTGGCCCAGCACTGCCACTCCCGAGCGGTTTCGATCTGCCCTTTCCAACGATACGTGCTGCTGATCGGCCCGAGCACCTGCACACAGGCCGCCAATTGCTCCTCGACCAAGGCCCGGGCGATCGCCGCGGCGTCTTCTTCGCGTTCGGTTGTGGTGACCACCTGGATGTAGTCGGTCATTGGTCGACGGCCTCCTGGGCGGCGCAAGGTGGCATTTCGCTGAGTGAGACGTCGTGACATCTTGCGGAGCAAGACGCCTACGAAGGGACATCTTGCGGAGCAAGATGACTACAATACGTCTGCCCAGCATACCAAACCGGCATTGGAGAAACAGGCGTTTTCTCGTACGGTACGGCATTCTTGAGAGGGTCTGTTCGCCGTTTTCGCCGTTGCGAGCTACCGATGACCACCGTCACCACCCACCGACGAGCCCTTAGCACCACCCGGACAGACCGGATCGCGGTGCCCGGCCGGCCGCGGCTCGCCCGTCGGTTGGCCAACGGGCTTTGGCGCCGAGCGGCGCTTGTATGGCGTCGGTTGACGGTCGGAGCGCCGACGCCGGCCGCGGAGACGGCCTTTGACTGGATGCTCCGGCACTATCGGGCCGACGGCGCGTCTCTCGCCGGAGAAGCTGTGTTGCACGATCCGGATGCCCTGGGCGGGGCCGTCGAAACGGCCACTGCCTTTGGGGCCTTCGGCATCGCAGGGGCATGGTCCAAACGGTTGATCGCCGAACAACGCCCCGACGGATCGCTACGGAGTCTATCGCCGCGAAGCGATGTCTTGATGACGACCGCCGCCGCGCTGCGTGGGCTGCTTGCCTTGGAAACCGAATGCACCGAGGCTCGCCGTGCGGCCGCGGCTGCATGTGAATACATCCGATCACAGATTGCAGACGACGGCCGCATCCGCAGCGCCACCCGCGATGCAAACGGCCGGGCGACGAACGGATGGCCGGCGGCCGCACCCTGGGCCATTCTTGCTCCGCTGCTGGATGGCGCTGCCAGGCTCCACCGTCCGGACTGGGAAGCGGCCGGTCGACGCGCGTTGGCCCATGCGCAAGGGCCGAACGCCGCGCCTTGCCGATGGCGTTCGACCCGCGCGGCTGCCCGGCAGATCGAGGCCTTGATCGATCTGGGGCGTCACGAAACGGCCGTGGTGGCCATGCGGCAACTTGCCGGACGACAACGCCGCGACGGCGCGATTGCGGCGCAGCGCTGCGCCGGCTGGGGCTGCACCGCGGGCTTGGCCCACTTGGCCGTCTGTTGGTATCGGCTGGCGGCGCACGATCCGGAGGCTCAGCGGCGGGCCGATCGGGTAATGGCGTACTTGATGCGCCGACAACGGCGCAACGGCGCCTTGCGAGGCGGCTTCGGACGCGGTAGGCCCTCGGAATTCGCTCGCAATTCGGCCGCGGCAGTCAAACACTTCCTCGACGCCTCGATCTGGCAAGTTCAGGCGGCGTTCGCGGCACCGCGGTCCGCGGCCGCCGATCTTCCCGACCGGATCGACGCGGACGACGGCCGCGTGCAGGCCGTGCGGGCTTGGGCGGCCGGGCTGCCCGCCGACGCGCGGATCGCCGACGTCGGCTGCGGCACAGGACGGTTTCTGCGGCACGTCTGCCGTTGGTTCCCTCAGGCCGCGCTGACGGGGATCGACGTTTCCACCACCGCGCTGGCCGGCCTGCCGCGCGGTGTCACCCCGCTTGAAGCGGGCTTGCTCCACGTGCCCCTGCCCGACGGGACCTTCGACGCCGCGTTGGCCGTCGAGTCGTTGGAGCATGCGCTGCTGGCGAAGCGAGCGGTGGCCGAACTCTGCCGCATCGTCCGTCCCGGCGGCCGGGTGCTGATCGTCGACAAACACCGCGCCCGGCAGCCGCTCTCGCACTGCCATCCGTGGGAACGTTGGTTCACGCCGCACGAACTGGCCGACTGGCTCGGTGCATACTGCCGGGACGTCACGGTCGAATCGGTCTCCCACTGCGAAGGCCGCGGCGGCACGCGTCTGTTTCTTGCCGCCGCGGGCACGCGCAAGCAACAGCCGACCGCGGAGGGAGACTCCGGCCGATGGACATAGGCCCCTATCTCTATGGCTGGGCCGCGGCGCTGCTGGTGGGATTCTCGAAAACCGGGCTGCCGGGGGCCTCCATCCTGCACGTGACCGTGATGATGGGGGCCTTTCCCGACGACACGGGCCGTGCCGTCGGCGCGCTGTTGCCCGTGCTCTTGGTCGGTGACGTATTCGCGGTCTGCTGGTATCGCCACCACGCCGTCTGGGACCGTCTCTGGCGGCTGTTGCCTTACGTGGGCCTGGGCATGCTTCCCGGCTGGTGGTTGTTGCATCAACTTCAGGGCGGCGACCGCCTCCGCCCGGTCGTTGCCGTACTGATCCTGGCGCTGTTGGGGCTGGAGATATGCCGGCGGCGGTTTGCCTGGCAGCGCGTCCCGAGGCGTTGGTGGTTCGTCGCGGCGATGGGTATGTTGGCCGGCTTCAGTACGATTACGGCCCATGCGGCCCTGCCGGTGATGGCCGTCTATCTGCTCAGCCAGGGGATGGACAAACGCGAGTTCATCGGCACGGCGGCCTGGTTTTTTCTGCTGGCGAACCTCTGCAAGATCCCCTTCTACCTGGCCGAGCGGATGGTCACACCGGCCACGCTCCGCTTCGATGCCGCCGTGGCACCCGCGGCGATCGTCGGATGCCTGATCGGCGTATGGTTGCTGCCGCGGATTCCTCAGCGGTTGTTCGACGCTCTGGCCTTGGCGGCGGCGGGTCTGGCGGCGGGACTGATGCTCTGCTGAAACGCCGCGAGCTTCAAGGTAACGGGTGCCATGCCCACGCTTGTGTGGGCATGAATGTGGCTTGGATACTCATGCCCACGCAAGCGTGGGCATGGCACCCAATTCGTCGCTTATGGCGTGGGCAACGGCGCGATACCCACACGCATCACGGCGTCGACCGGCCGGGGATACGGCGTCGGCATCGGGAGGATGCCGATCGGATCGCTGCGCTCGTCAAGCTTATCGGGGTCCGGATACGGCGTCGGCAAGGGCGCGATGCCGATCGGGTCGCTACGCCCGTCGAGCTTGTCCGGATCGGGATACGGACTCGGCAGCGGGGCGATGCCGACACGGTCGACGGCCGGGGCTTCACGCACGTCGGTCCGCGGCGACGGGGCGATGTTCGGCGGCTCGTAATCGACGCGATCGCGTTCCAAGTCGGCGAGTTGCTCGCCGACCAACGCCGCTTGCAGATCGTCGCCCGCGTCGGTTCGGCAATTCACAAACACCTCGGCTCCAGCGTCACCAACGAGCCCTGCCATCAACTCGCGGCTTTCAAGGGATTCCATCCGCAACGACTTGCGGGTCGTTCGATGGCCCGATCGACCGCGATTGTGCCCAAGAAGGGCGTGCTTGGCCAACGTCGAGAAAAGGCTTCTGGGCTGACGGCTCATGGATGTCTCTCCTTCTGGGGATGAACAAACGGGGTGAACAACGAGAATCGTCGTCGGGCGGCAAGTGCCGGCCCCGGCGAGCGACCCTCCCCTTATGACATCCACAGACGCTGCCTCCGACCCGACGAGCCCGGCGTGTCTTCTTGCCGATTTCGCGAGAGAAAAGCGCGCTGCGCTGCGTCGTATCGATTAGCGCGATCAAACGGACAGGAACGACTAGGTCGACGGGTGGCTGGGGTCGAGCGCGGCCACCCCAGAAGTGAATCCCAACCGGGCCCCACTCACTCCGCCACACAACAGCCCGCGTCGAAGGTCGACCATCGCTCACGAATCGCCCGGGTCTTGCGCTCGATCGTCCGCGGCGTACAGGAAAGCTCTTCGGCAATCTGGACGTTCGTGTAGCCTTCCATCTTCCGCCGCACGATCTGCCGGGACTCCTCGTCGTCGAGCAAGTCGAGCAACTGCTGGGCTTCTTCGGCCAGGAGCGCGGCAAACTGCGGCGTCGGCTCGTCGGAAACCACCTGCATCAGGCCCGGCGGTAGCGAATCCGACTCGGCCGAGGCACGCCAGACCGACTCGCCGCGGACTTTGCCCCCGCCGCGTTTCTGCCGTGTATCGTGGTGGATCTGGTCGACCGCCTTGCGGGCGGTAAGCACGACCAGCAGCCGCCAGAGGTTGTCGCGGCTGGCCAACTCGCCAAAACGCCCCTCGGATACGCCGCAGCAAAGCGTCTCGAAGACGCTCAGTGCCACGTCTTCCTCGTCGCAAACGCGCCGCGGCGCGGTTCCCAACCGACGGCGTGCCAGACGTACAACTCGCTGGAAATAGCGGTCCCAGAGCCGTGCGGCGGCCGCGTCTTCGCCGTCTTTCAATTCGCTGAGCCATTGCGTAACCGATGCCGCGTGCTCGGCCGGCGTGGGGGCGGGGGTGGGCGTGGCCAGGGCGAATTGGATCCTCGGCCCGCCCGGGGCGAGTTGGATGACCGTGTCGCTGGTGACGTCGACCGACGAAACTTTTTGGCCGTCGACGAGCGTTCCGTTGGTTCCCAGATTGACGCAGACCCAGCCACGTTTACGGCACTCGACGCGGGCGTGGCGCCGCGAGACCAGGGCGTCGTCGATGCGGACCTCGCTGTCGGCGGTGCGTCCGATATGGATTGTGTCGGCCGCGGTGAATCTCCATTGCCGCGGGGCCGCGCCTCGGGGAGGTTCCAGCACAGTCAGCAACAGGTCATACGACGGCGTGGGCGAATTCTTGGCGGGGTCCATGTCCAGATTCCTTCGGTCCTCTCTCGGCAGACTGCGGCGACGCGCGTCGCGGCCCCTGCCCTACGGCACGAGACCGCAAACGCCGTTGCGTGCCGCCATAGAAGTATGCCTCCTATTGAAGCCGACGGCAGAATAAGTACGGAGGAATTCACCGGTCCGTTCTTCCGTTGTGCGGAGCTAGTTGGCTTCGTGGGCTTGCTTCTGCGGCGGTGAGGGCGGACGCGGATACGGCCCGGGCGGCGTAGCCGGGGCCTTTTCGCCGCACGCACACAACGCCAAGATCGCGTACGCGGTGCCGGAGTGGGTGACGTAGTTCTGGCTGTCGCGGTCCATCGAGCGGGTGAACCACCGTCCGCTGGCACGCTGATGGGTCTTCAGCCAACGGATGCCCGTCTGGATGCGCGGGTCGTCGGCAGAAACACCGGCCGTGCGGAGCGCGTAGATCACGAACCCGGTCCCGTACCCGTCGCTCGTCTTGTAGTCCTGCGGCGTGCCGTCGGCGCGTTTCCAGTTCGTGCCCAGCGTGGCCAGGTTCCAGCCGCCGTCGGACCGCTGCAATGCGAGGAGTTCCTTGACGACTTCCCCACGTTCGTCGTCGGCCATAATCCCGTCGACGACCAGCGACGCGAGCATCTTCATCGCCCGATTGTGTACGTTGGCCGGTGGATTGTTCTCGAGGTACCGGCGGATCTTGTCGAGCCCCGCCCTGGCCGCGGGCGTCTCGGCGTATTGGTCCGGCGCGGCGCCCACGCCGATAGCCGCCATGGTCACGCCGTAGTGTTCCTCGATTTCCGACGGTGGCTCGTTCTCGTTGAGCCATTTCCACCCGCCGTCCTCGCGCTGGAATTCCCACATCCGATCCAACGCCTGCCGCGTGGCCGGATGGAGCTTGCCGGTAGTCGCCGCGTCGTTTTGCGCCAGCACCGACGCCACCATGACGGATTCGGTCGACTGGAAGAACGTCTTGCGCGGATGCGTCGCCAAGTACTCTGCGGCCCGACGAATCTGGCGATGCGCTGGCACATCGTGGGCAACGGCGGGCCGGGCCATCAAGAACGCGTAGTTGGAATGGCAGGCAAAGCACTTGCGCTGCTTCTGCCAGGCGAGCGAAGAAGAATCGAGAAACCGGACCGCCTGCTGCATCGAGAACTCCTCGGCAAACGGTTCGTCTGCCCGGTTCGGCCCGGGTGCGACGACGTTTTCGAGTGTCACTCCCTCATCGGCGGCCGATACGGCGGCCGGCACTAGCAAAGCAGTAATCACCCACATCAACTGCCTCGTACGGACCTTCATCGCGATTTCCTCCAAGCGAACCTGTCTTTGTCAAGAGCGTCTCGACGCCGCGTTGGCAAGTCTATTCTACACCAGACGCGTCCCGAATTGAAAGACGGCGCTCTCTCGCGGCGCGAAGCGCAACAGATATAATGAACCGTTCGAAGCACGCGGACGAACGGACGGCGGCAGCGCCTCAATTCACCGGGCTGAAAATCACCGGTCTGCAAATCACCGGGCTGCAAATCACCGGGCTGCAAATCACCGGGCCGCAAATCACCGGGCCGCAAATCACCGGCCAACGGCAAGCGACGAATCGGCAGAGGACAACGACATGAAGGACGACCTCCGTGGCTACATTCAGGACCTGCCTGTCTTCGACGTACACGAGCACCACATGCCCGAGACGCTCGGCAATCGCGAGGTCGGCCTGATCGACCTGTTTTGGCAGAGCTACTGCGGCTGGACGCAGGCCCGGCCGTATCCCTTGGCGTCGGAGGAGGCGTTCGAGGATCCGATGTTTGCGGGCGTTGAGGGTGGAAGTTGGGACGACGTGGTGCAGTTTGTCGAACGCAGCGGATCGAACGCGTTCGTTCGGAATCTGCTTCGGGCTTTGACGGAACTCTACGATCTTGGCCCGGACGGTGTCACTCGCCAGAATTGGCAACGTCTCGACGCCGCGGTGCGTCGCCGCCATAGCGACGACGCCTGGCGCCACGAAGCGCTCGATCGGGCCGGAATCGAGCGGATTATCACCGATCCGTTCAACTCTCCGTTGCTCGACGCACACGCGGCGTTGGGCGATCGGTACGCTTCCGTGATGCGGATCAATGCGTTGGCCTTCGGCTGGCACCCGGAGTCGTGCGACCACAACGGCAACAGTGCGCACCGTTTTTCCCAGCAGATCGGCCACCGGATCGACTCGTTCGACGATTACCTGGCCCTATTGGAGGTCATTGTGGATACGATGCCCCAGCGGCACCAGGTCGGGCTGAAGAACGCGCTGGCCTACGATCGCTCGGTCGACTTCGACGACGCGGACGAATCGTTGGCTCGCGAGGCTTGGGGCCAGCCACAACCGACGCAACAACAACAGAAGGCGTTTGGCGACGTCGTGGTGGATCGCCTCTGCCGCCTGGCCGGCGAACGGGGCGTTCCCGTGCAAATGCACCTCGGCTCGGCCCAAATCCGCGGGTCGCATCCGATGTGCGCGGCCGGTCTGATCGAGCGCCACCCAAACACGCGTTTCTTGCTGATGCACCTGGCCTTTCCGTGGAGCCGGGAATTACTGGGCCTGGCGTTCGTCTATCGCAACATCTGGCTCGATCTGACCTGGTCGGCGATGCTGAGCCCGACCTACTTCAAACAGTCGCTGCACGAAGCGATCGAAGTGCTGCCGGACGAATCGCGGATGATGATCGGCGGCGACAACTGGCACGTCGAAGAAACCTACGGGGCGATACAAACCATGCGCCGCTTGATCGGCGAGGTGCTTCAGGAGAAGGTCGACGACGGGTATTTCCAGCCGCACGACGCCCGACGCTTGGCGCGGAAGATCCTCAGCGAGAACGCGACACAATTCTTCGGTGAAACTGCCTGGTCCTGACGCGTCCGCTTCAGTTCAGATCCGGCATCCGGTCCGCGGCCTTGGGATTCGTCCAGACGCGACAAACCGGGGCCGAATTGCGGCGGTAGCCGGGCACGTTCAACTCGGCGTCGAGCGAGTACGTTCGGCCGCGGTCGTTCTTGTGCACAAACTCGTACAGCGGCGCCGCCAATTCCGCGGCGTCGTCACCTTCCGCCGTCAAAGCGTAGAAGGCCGGGCCAACGTCGCCTTGCGTGCTCAGAACTGGTCCCGCGACGGTTTTCCGACAATAGACGGGCACGGCGCCGGCGCGGGGCCGGTCGAGTGCATAGAAGGCGATCTTGCGTCCCGGGCGGATTTCGTGCGCAGCGGGAGACGTTTCGTACACGCTTGGTTCACCGCCTTCGTCCGGACCGTACACGGGCACCGGCAACACCAGCCGCGCGTCGGCCAGGTCGAGCTTGTACATGATCTGATTGTAGTCGTAGCGCGGTGTGCGGTCCGGGTTGCCGGAGAAGGTGTGGGTGTAGGTGCCCTCGAAGAAGATCTCCCGCCCGCCGTTCTTGTCGAACATCGGATGCCGCTTGGGATTGTAGAGGCTGTACTTCTGGTGCGTGACGATCTTCCTGGCATACGCCCAAGGGCCGATCGGCGTGTCGGCTTCGGCGTACCAGATCTCGCCGAGCAGCGACGTGCCGAACGTCTCGCAGAAGACCATCACAAACCGCTGCCGAAAGGCGTTGAAATAGACCGAGCAACGATGCAGGATCACCGGCTTGCCGGTTTCGACGTTCACGAGCCGATGCCACGCCTCTTCGGTAGTCATTCGACCGTCGGCGATCAGCTTCGATTCCAGGTTGTGCGTCAGCGGGGCCGTGCCGGCCTTCCAGGCGTATCGCAGCCGGCCTTCGGCGTCGCGGTCCAAATCTCCCTTCGCCGACGTGCTGCCTTGCTTCAAGCACGTGTACGTTTCATATTTCGAGAGGTCTCGATAGTCCTCAACCGTGGCACGCACCCGAGTCAACAGCGGGAAGTAGATGCGCTGGACGCCATCGGCAACGTGCTTGACCGGATGGCCGCTGGGAAACAGCGGAGCCTGCATGTCGATCTCGAAGAGCTTGGCGAATTGCTCCTTGCGATCGTCGTACTCGACCAGCCCACGCTCGTAAACGCGCATCGGCTTGGCCACCTTGACGTACTTGGCCAACATCCGTTTGTGACCGTCGCGATCTTCGAGCACCACCAGGCCGTCGAGCCAGGTCGGCCCCTGGCCGGGCATCTTGGCCATCTCCTTGGAGAAGCCCTTCTCGTCGACGAAGTACTCGAGGTCGACGCCGACGTTTGGATCCAGCCCGCCGTCGTCCGGCAGCCGCGACGTGGCCCCGGAGGCGTGGAAATTACCCAGCGGATAGCGGGCCCGGCTCGTATCGCCCCAGAACCAGTAGACCTTGCCGCCGTGGACGGTCGTGAGCACGCTGTCTTGGCCGACCACCAAACCGTTGAGCAACGGCTGCCGGATGGGCACGGCGTGGCCGGTCAGCAGGCTGTCGCGATAGACGCCTGCGCCCGTAAGCCGGTACAGCCGTTGGGCGACGTTCAGCCGTTTGATCTTCAGCGTCGTGCTGCCGCCTTCAGTGACGCGGACGATCCGCCCGTGCATGCCGAAGCCGTCTTTCGCAAACTCGTAGCCGTGGCTGGATACCGCGAAGAAGACCTCACGGTCCATCAAGCCCGGTTCGTAGAAGGCGACGATACCGTTGCTGTCGGTGTAGTAGCGGACGGCGTTGACCGTCTTGAGTTCAACCAACGGCACGCCCCGGCCAGTGTCTTCGTCGACGACCTGGATCTGGAAGTACTTGCCGGCGTGTGGGGCGTCGGCGGTTAGCAGGAAGGCTAGCAGGGCGCTGGCGACTGTGGGCATGGGCTCACTCCTCTTGGATTCCTGCTTCGATTTGGAAGAAGACTATTGCGGTAGGAAACGCCGTTGTCGGCGGCTCCGCCACCGGGATTCCGGTCTTGGCTACTTCATCGTCAGTTTCTCCGATGGACCGTGCAGTCCTTTCTTTCGGAGCGTTGTCGTCAGATACCTGTACTGAGGGGCGTGCTTCAGGATCTTGACCTTGCCGCTGGCGACCCAGTGAATCTCCTTGGGCAGTACGGCGAGCCTGATGCTCTTTGCTTCCCGTAGGAATTCTCGAACAAGCCAATCGAGTTTCTTTTCGATTCTCGCAACGTCGCTGGTATTGGCCGAATGGACTTCTACGAAGTACGCCACGACCCGGCCAGGCCGATTGTAGCCGATAACATAGTCCCAGCGATTCGCGTTGGGGGCGGCTGGGCGGCAGTCGCCGTCGATGTCGGCGCTCCCGAGAATCCGCTTTGAATCCGTGGCGAGAATCCGACCCTTGCCTTCTCTCCGTTTGACTGCCGCGAGTCCGTTCTTGAATCGCAGATGATCCGCTTCGTCAATCGCCTTCTTGAAGACTTTGCGCGGAGATAACTTGCGTCTCTGCTTCGCCATTACGTCACGCTCCCCGCATACAGTGCATTCCCCACAATATCGGCGATCCGGCCCGAAAAGCCACTCAAGCCGCCCCAGCCGGCAACCCGATCGTCATCGTCTCCGGGATCAAGCGACGAGATATCCCGAACCTCAACCTCATCGCCCGTCCGATCGAAAAAGTAGACTCTGTAGTCCTTTTCCAACGCCGACGCGAATACCTCTCTAATTGGCTGACCGAGCACCGTGACGTCGAATATCTTCTTCAGGGGTTGAATGGCCAGCGGTTCGTCAAGCTGGGCCAACTCCTTCAGGGCCCAAATCACGTCGACAACAACAGGCGAATGTGTCGACAGGATAACGCGGTACCCGCGCCACAGGAGCTCGAGCATCAAGAGACAGAAGGAGACGATTGCCCGCGGATGCAGGCCCATTTCAGGCTCTTCAATGATAACGGTCCGAAAGTCACCTTTCTGCTTCACTTTCGTACTGGGCATCATCCAGTACATTCCCATCAGCAGGGGAGTGAACTCCCGTTGGCCGGCCGACCATGCACTGTACGGCAATGGCGTCTTGCTCCCGTGGGGACACAAGACGATTTGTTTGCGCGGCCCTTCCGTGTGCAATTGGAGTTCCGCGCCGATGTAGATGCCCTCGTCGATGAGCCTCCGCAGTTGTGACTTGAGGCGTCCGGCTTGTGGGAAGATGGCCCTCCCCGAGCCAAGCCCCTGTTCCATCAAGCAGCGCAGCGATTCGCTGAAATCTCGCATGCAATAGGGGTCGCCGGGCGAGTAACCCATGAACGGCTTGGGCCAACCGTCCTGTAGGACCAGCACGCGTTGCGCCGGGATGAGAAACACCGATTCTCTGTCAACCCTTCGGCCACGAGGCGATTTGACCACACGGCCCTCGAAATCGTGGAGATTGCCGTCCACGTTGATCAACGTATCCTGCCGCCATACACTCGCCATCCCGCCACCAAGGTACGTAGATAGAAATGCGCCGACGGGCTGCTTGTCCTTCGACCAGTCGAAACCATACTGCTTGAATTTCTTGCGGACGGCGCCGGAGTCTTCGATCGCCTTGAACAGTTGAACGAACAGGCTCTTTCCGCTGGCCTGCGGACCCACCAGGATCGTCAGGTCGCCAAACCGGACCTCGCCCCGGGTGATTGGGCCGAATGAAGATACTTCAAGACTTCTCATTACTGCGCCTCAATCCAGGCCATGTCGGACGATTCGCCACACGTTCACCCTCGTGCCATTCTATCTGCGACAATGAGTTCTCACAACCGCAACGCCCGCCCCCTAACGCTTCTCAATCATCTTCTTCAGTTGGGCCCAGGTTCGCGTGTTCGCCACGTCGTGCTTGGTCAGGCCGCCGCGCCGCGCCTGCTTTACGCCCAACCGCATCACGTCCAAGCGCTCGATCCGATGGGCGTCGGAGCAGACCACGATCGGCACGCCGTGATGCTTCGCCGCCGCACAGGCCACGTCGTCCAGGTCGAGCCGGTGGGGATGGGCGTTCAGTTCCAACATCTTGCCGTGCTCGGCCGCCGCGCGAAACACGGCTTCCATGTCGATCTCGTACGGCCTGCGGCGCATCAGGAGCCGGCCGGTCGGATGACCGATCACCGACACGTGGGCGTTCTCTATAGCCTCGACCACTCGGCCGGTGATCCGGTCGCGCGATTGGTTCTGGCCGTAGTGCAGGCTGGCGACCACCCAATCGGCCTCGGCCAGCACGTCGTCGTCCAGGTCGAGCCCGCCGCCTTCGAGCATGTCGACCTCGATGCCTTTGAGAACCAGGATGCCGTCGAGGCGTTCATTCAACGCGTCGATCTCCTCCCACTGACGCCGCAATCGGGCCGCGTCGAGCCCACCGGTCATGGCCGCACGTTTCGAGTGGTCGGTAATCGCGATGTACTTCAGTCCGCGGTCTCGGGCGGCGGCCGCCATCTCCTCGATCGTGGCCGAACCGTCCGACCAGGTGCTGTGCATGTGCAAATCGCCGCGGATATCGTCCGCTACGACCAACTCGGGCAACTCCCCCGCGTCGGACCAGTCGAACTCTCGCCGCGCCTCGCGCAGCTCGGGTGGAAAACACGGCAGGTCGAGCGTGGCGTAGACCTCCTCTTCCGTACGGCCGGCGATCGATTCTTCGCCGCGAAAAACGCCGTACTCGTTGATCTTCAGCCCGCGGTCTTTGGCGCGGCCGCGCAAGACGACGTTGTGTGCCTGCGAACCGGTAAAATACTGCAATGCCGCTCCGAACGACTCGGCCGGCACCACGCGGAGATCGACTTGCAGACCGTCGCGCAGGCGGACCGACATCTTCGTGTCGCCGCGCAGGATCACGCTAGCCACGTCGGCGTAATCGCCGAAACAGTCCATCACCGCCGCCGAATCGTCGGCCACTGCCAGGAAATCGAGATCGCCCACGGTCTCCTTGCCGCGGCGATAGCTGCCGGCCGGCTCGAGCCGTTCGACGGCCGGGCACGTCCCCAAATGGGCCAGGATTCGTTGCACGTGCCAATCGGCTTCCACCCAAAGCGTCCGGCGGTCGGCCTCGGCGGCGATCTGCAGGCCGTCGAGGATCTTGGCTTCGGTCTTCGCGCCAAAACCCTTCTGTTCGCGAACCCGCTGTGACTCGCAGGCGTCGCGCAATTCGTCGAGCGTGGTGACGTTCAACTCGCGATAGAGCACGGCCGCCCGTTTCGGCCCCAGCCCCGGCACCCGCAGGATCGCCAGCACGCTCCGAGGGATCTCGGCCAGCAACTCGTCGAGCATCGGCAGCGACTCGGTCTCGACCAGCGTGGTGATCTTCGCGGCCAGGTCTTTGCCGATCCCGTCGATATCGGTCAGCGTCCGCGACTCGTCGGCCGCGATCTCCGCTACCGGTTCGGTCAAGTCGTGGATCGTCCGCGCGGCGTTGCGATAGGCCCGAATCCGAAACGGGTTCGTGCCCTGAAACTCCAGCAGGTCGGCAACCTGCTCGAAGACGGCGGCGATATCCGGATTGGTCATGGTCCTCCTTGCATCGATCACATGTGCAACTCGACGACGTCCTTGTCGTGCAGCACGTAGTCGCCCTTGACCACGGTCCCGTCGTGTACGGCCGAGCCCCAAACCCGGGCGTGGCGCAGCCCTTCGGCGTAATCCTTGTGGACTTGCCCGGCCATCTCCAACAGCGTGCTGCCGCGGCGGACGGTAAACGGGCGGTCCATGTCGGGCTCCTTTTCCGATGGCAGTTTCGTGTAGACGCGCACCACGTCCATCACCTCGTAGATCGCGTTGCGGAGCGGCTCCAACTCCGTGCCTTCGGTGGCCGAGACGACAAACTCGGTGAAATCGACCGGGCATAGCTCGTGCAGCAGTTCGAGCCGCCCGGCCGCCTCGGGCAGGTCGATCTTGTTCGGCACGAGGAACGTCTGCGTGTAGGAAAGCCCCACGTCGTTTTCGTCCAGATACGACGTGGCCGCCAGCCGGGTCTTGGTGGTCGACAGCCGGTCGAGTACGTCCTGGCATTGCTCGATCCCGTCGTCGTCGCCCAGGTCGACCATCAGCAGCACCAGATCGGCCGCCCGAGTGAGCCCGTGCAGATGGGTCTCCATGTAGTCGGCGGTGATCGGCGGCGTGTCGATAAGCTGCACGGCCACGTCTTCCCAGGGCATCATCGCCGGGGTGGGCGTGGTCGTAGTGAACGGATACGGCGCCACTTCGGGAGTCGCCCGGGTGAGGCTGGCCACGAGCTGACTCTTGCCTGCGTTGGGCCCGCCGAGGATGATCGCAGTCCCTGCTCCCTGCCGGGGGATGCGAAGCCCCCTTGCCTTCTTCTTCCCAGCGCTACGTTCCCCGGCAATATCCCGTTTGAGCCGGGCCATTTTCGACTTGATCTGCGCCTGGAGGTGGTCGGTCCCCTTATGCTTGGGGATCTCCTGGTGCATCACCTGGAGGCATTTGAGCTCCTCCTCCAGGGTGGTCGCCCGGCGATACTCCTCCTCGGCCTTGAGGTACTGCTGAGTGAGATTGGCAGGCATGGCTGGCGGTCTCGGTGCGGAGCGCGGAACACCGAGAGTTTACCGAACCGCGGCGAAATCGGCCAGTTGCTTCTGGCAAGATCGACTTTGCTCGTCGAATCGGCGGATTCAGCTATGGCTTGTTCGTGTCAGTCACATCGCCTGAGTCGTTTGGTGCCCACGAAGGTGGGGGTGGTTCCGGCGCGAACACTGGTGCTTGATCTGCCCAAGGTGCCGGGCTTATCCCCGCTGCGCCGGTTTCGGTCAAGCCCGACAGGCGGCCCTTTAGGCGAGCACACCGTCGCTGGAGACGGGCGATTTCCTTGTTCTTCTCTTCCAGTTGGGAGTTCAATTCCTCCCGCCGCTGCCGCAACTCGTCGAGTTCCGATTTCGTGGCGGTTTCGGTGTCGCCCGTGGCGCTGGCTACGCCGGCAATCGCGGCAGAACTACCGTATCGGCTTGGTGCGGTAGCCGCCGGGCTCGTGTAGCCCGCGCCGGTCCTGGATGAGTACGAGGGTGTTGCCGCCGGATATGCGGAGCCGTCCGCTTGGTAGTAGGCGCTTGGTGATGCGGTTGTCGAAGGGGGGGCCGTGCATGGCGTCGGAAGTGTACACCCCGTATTGCCAGCCGACGGCGCCGGGTAGGCCACGCCGTAACTGCTCGTCCGTTGAGGCGAACTCGGCGACAATTTGGCTGGAGTCGCCAACGGTCCCGGGGGAACGGTCCAAGTCGTCGGGCCGGGCGTGGCGCTGCTGGAAGGCATCGGGGCTCCAGCCACGTAGCCGGTGCTCACCGGGCCCGGGTAGGAAGTCGGCTGGGGCGTACTAGGGACAAACTGAGCATGCCCGATCGGAAACATCGACGGCGTGGCGGACCCGGCCAGCGAGGCGACTCCCGAGAGTGTGTCTCCGACTTGCGCGTCGACCAGCAGTTCGGCCGGGATGGAGAGCTGGAAGACGAACGAACGGTCGTTGACCGCGTACTTCAGAGAATCGACGATCGATGCCACCGCCGCCGACTGCTGAGCGTCGTCGCCAAGCTGCATGCGGACGATCGTCCAGGCCGCCGCGAACATGCCCTCGAGTTGATAGGCGACCGTTTCGTCGGAGCAACGGATCGCCGTGCGGAAACGCAGACGGGAGTCCAGATCGAGGTCGATCACCAGCACGTCCATGCCGCGGAGCACGTCGACGGGCAACACGGAAGTCTTGGCCAGCAGGTCGGCCATGATGTCCTTCAGGAAGATGCCCACAAACGCGGCCTGCGTCTGGTCCGACTCGGCGTACGCGGCCGCCAGTTCCTCGGGCAGTTTTGGAGGCGCATCTCGTTCGAGCACCGCCTGCAGCAGTTCCTTGGTTCCGCCGACCAACGTTCGATCGTCGGCGAAGCAGAACGCCATTGCCGGATCGGATTGCCAGACGCGATAGGTGAACCGCCCGACCGTCACATCGGCTTCCCATGCGTAGGGTGCCGTGTTTCCGATCTTCGCCAGCATCGCGTTTGCATCAACGGGCGTCTTGAATTCCACGACGAAGAGGAAGTCGGTCAGTTGGTCTGCGTCGGTGAAGAAGCTTGCCTCGGCCAACAGGGAATCTACGCCCAACGGGCTGCCGAAGATCACACGCTCAATCTGGCTGACGTCCAGGCCGAGTTCCTCCTCGACGCTGGAAAGGACGCTGGCCGACGGGTTTGCCGCCGCGACTTGCTTCAGCACGTCGCTTTGAAGAATCGTGGCCGGGTTGAGCGTCGCCAACAGTCGACAGTCGTCCGGCATGAACTGCAAGCCCGTGTCGGGCCGATCGGCCACCGGATTGGCTACCGCCGGCTTGTTTCGTTTGGCCCGTTTTCGCCGGGGTGCGGCTTCCGTGGCCGAGACGGCCCAGCCAAGCAGTATCGCCACGGCCAATCCAACGCAAAGTCCCGCGTTCGGTTTCGACATCCGAGTCACCATGTGCCAGTCCTCCTGTTTTGGCAGTGTTCCGAAGCCCCACGGAGCCGGATTCTACCCCTTGTGGCCGAGACGACCTATCCCAATCGGCGCGGGTGGTAACTCTGTGCTCGCGAGCGGGGGTTTCGGGCTGGCCCCAAGCATAGGCAACGGCCCGTCATGCGTCGGCGGCACTGGACGCGGGGGTGTGGCATACACTAGGCTTGGTCGACGTCGGTAGATAGTAATAGTAGTCGTCTCGCTCCGCGAGACGTCATGGCATCTTGCGGAGCAAGATGCCTACTATGATTGGCCCCAATTTGAGAGTCACACTCGAGGAGATCTGGCGATGACGGCAACAGGGCGAAACCGAGCCTGGAGAAACATGGGTGCCTCTTGGCTGACACTCTGCGTCTTGACTCCCAGCGTCCTCGGTGCCGACGGAAGCTCGCCACAACAGGTTGCCGCGGAGATCCTCTCGGCTGCCGGTGTTGAAGGCGGATTCGTCGTCCATCTTGGCATTGGCGAGGGCCGGCTGACCGCGGCGCTGGGGGCCGAAGAGAATATCACGGTGCACGGCTTGGAGGCCGATCCGGCGAAGATCGCAACGGCCCAACGGCTGATCGCCAAAGCAGGGTGTTATGGGCGCGTGTCCGTCGAGAAGTTGAGCGGAGCGGAGTTGCCCTACGCGGACAATCTGGTGAATCTCGTCGTGGTCGAAGAACGCAACGGCGTAACCGACGACGAGATCCACCGCGTGTTGGCACCCGGCGGCGTGATGTGTGTGAAGACCGACGGCGGCTGGCAGGAGACCGTCAAGCCGCGGCCGGAGAATATCGACGACTGGCCGCACTTCCTGCACGACGCCGGCCACAACGCGGTCGCCCGTGACACGGTGGTCGGCCCGCCGCGTTCTCTGCAATGGGTGGCGCCGCCGTTGTTCTTGCGGAGCCATGAAACTCCGTCGGGCATCCAAGGGCTGGTTTCGGCCGGCGGGCGGGTGTTCTATCTATTCGACGAAGGCCTGATCGGAATCACCGACGAGCGGCTGCCGGAACGCTGGTCGCTGATCTGCCGCGATGCCTTCAACGGCCGGCTGCTTTGGAAGCGCAAGGTGGCCCCCTGGGGCTGGCCCGAATGGGCGGAGGAGCGGTTTGCCGGCCAAGACTGGACGAGACTGCGAGGCGGCCGCACCGTGGTGCCTACGGAAAACCAACAGCGGTTGGTGGCAGGCAAGGATCGGCTCTATGCGACGCTCGGCTTTGAGGCCCCGCTTTCGATTCTCGACGCGGCAACCGGCGGAGTGCTGAAGACCGTCGAGGGCACAGAACCGGCCCGGGAGATTCTACTCAGCGACGGCATCGTGCTGGTCCATTCGCAAAGCAGTGATGCCACGCCGAGCAGACGCGGTGATGAAAGCGCCGGAAGTCCGTCGTCGTTGATCGCGGTCGACGCCAAATCGGACGAGACCCTCTGGCGCCGGCCAACCGAGCCGATCAAGAGTCTGATGCTGGCGATCGACGGCGGGCGCGTGTTCTATCTGGCCGGGGCGAACCTCAACTGCTTGAGCCTGGCCGACGGCAAGCCGCTCTGGAAGGCCGACGGCGTGAAGTCGCAGGTCCGCACGTTGCTGGCCCACGATGGCGTGGTGTTGATCTACGCCGGCAGCACGCTCTCGGCCTACGACGGCACGACCGGCGAACAACTCTGGCAGCGCGACAAGATCCCGCCGTCCAGCGGATCGGAAACTCCCGACCTGTTCGTCACCGGCGGCGTGGTCTGGCGCGGGATGGTCCCGGTCAATGAGGAGCTCAACGCGGTCGGCAAGAGCCAAGACGCGATGATGCTGGGCTTCGATCTGCGGACCGGCGAGCAGCAGAAGCAGATCGTCGTCCGCCGGCTGCGCAGCCCGGAGCATCACCACCGCTGCTATCGCAACAAGGCCACCGAGCGGTACATCATCAGCGGCATGGAAGGCGCCGAGTTTCTGGACCTTACCGGCGACGATCACGGCCAAAACAACTGGCTCCGCGGGGCCTGCCGACACGGTATTATGCCCTGCAACGGGCTGCTCTACGTGCCGTCGGACCAGTGTTTCTGCCAGCCGGGGTCCAAGATCCTCGGATTCGCGGCGGTGGCGGCCCAGCGGCCGGCACGCGAGAAGGCGGTGGCCGACGACCGGCGACTCGTGAAGGGCGAAGCGTACGCGTCGATCGATCGCTCCGCACCCGATGCCACTCCGGACGACTGGCCCACGTATCGGCACGATGCGGCACGTCACGGCGCCACGTCCTCGGCGGTGGCTGCCGACGTGTTGCCATCGTGGCGCACCAAGCTCGGCGGGCGATTGACGGCTCCGGTGGCAGCCGGCGGCCGTGTCTACGTGGCCTCGTGCGATGCCCACACCGTCTTCGCGCTCGACGCTGCCACCGGCAAGCCTACCTGGCACCACGTCGCCGGAGGACGGATCGACTCGCCGCCGACCGTCTATCGTGGGTTGATCCTGTTCGGATCGGCCGACGGCCGGGTCTACTGCCTGCGGGCGTCCGACGGAACGTTGGCCTGGCGTTTCCTGGCCGCCCCGATCGATCGCCGCATCGGCTACTTCGACCAGATCGAGTCGGTCTGGCCGGTCCACGGCAGCGTGCTGATCCGCGAGGGAATCGCCTACGTTACGGCCGGCCGCTCCACGTATCTCGACGGCGGCGTGCGCGTCTGGGGCCTGGATCCACTGACCGGGAAGATCATCCATCGCACCACGATCGAAGGGCCGATTCCCGACGTGACGACGGATCGCGACTTCGCCTTCTACCTGACCGGCGCCAACTCCGACGTGCTGGTGGCCGAAGGCGAGCATCTCTACATGCGGCAGAAGAAGCTCACGCCAGAGTTGAACGAGGTCGACGTGCCGGTGCTTTCAAGCAAAGGGGCACAAGACGTGGGGCTGCACGTCTTCTCGACGTCCGGGCTGCTCGACGGTTCCTGGTACAACCGCACGTTCTGGATGTACTCGAAGCGTTGGCCCGGCTTCCAATTGGCCAACCAGGCCCCGAAGACCGGCCAGATTCTCGTCGTGGGGCCGAAGCGGACCTTCGCCGTGAGGGCCTTTCCTCGCCGCAACGTGCATAGCCCGATGTTCTTTCCCGGCAAAGAAGGCTATCTATTGTTTGCCGACCACAACACGACCGAGCCGCAGATCGTCGGTGAGCCGGGCGCGCGAAAGGCGGTCGAGTGGCTGCCGCAGTCGGAGATCTACCGGCCCGGCGATTGGGGACTCGACAGCAAGGCCTTCGGCATGGACAAGATGATCGGCTACACGCGGGCCGACCCGCCGCTTTGGACCACGTGGGTGCCGATCCGCGTCCGCGCGATGGTCAAGGCGGGCGACGTGCTTTTCGCGGCCGGTCCGCCCGACGTGCTGGAGACGGACGATCCCTACGCGGCGTTCGAGGGCCGCCGAGGTGCCCGATTGGCCGCCGTATCGGCCGACGACGGCACGATCCTCGCCAAGCGCGGCCTCGACGCCCCGCCTGTGTTCGACGGCCTAATCGCCGCCGGCGGCCGGCTGTTCGCCGCCTTGGAAGACGGCAGCCTCGTCTGCCTTAGCGCCAACAAGCCGTAGCTGAATTCGCAAGAATTCACAGGCCCCAGCACACGCACCACCAGCACACCGTCGCCGAAGGAGCCCCGCATGTCGAAAGGACCGCCCGATTGGAACGAACGTTACGCCAGCGGGAACTTGCCGTGGGACAGCGGCCAGCCGTCGAAGGAACTGGAGCGGATCTTGCGCGAGCGAGAGATCCCGCGTGGCCGGGCGCTCGAATTGGGCTGCGGCACCGGCACCAACGCCGTATTTCTGGCCCAAGAGGGATTCGACGTGACGGCGGTCGACATTTCGTCGGTGGCGATCGACCAGGCCCGGGCCAGGGCGGAAGCCGCGGGCGTGCAGATCGAACTGTTGGCCGCCGATCTGCTCGACTTGCCCGACTTGGGGCCGCCCTTTCCGCTGGTCTTCGATCGGGGCGTCTACCATGCGATTCGGCGAGAGCGGCTCGACGGCTTTATCGAGACGCTGTCGCGAATCTGCGCGCCCGGCGGAACGTACATCACGCTGGCCGGCAACGCGAACGAACACCGCCCGGGCGAAGAGGGGCCGCCACGAGTCAGCGCCGAGGAAATCTGCCGCGAGTTGGACCCGTTGATGGAACTGGTCGAACTGCGGGAGTTCCGCTTCAACGCCCCGGCGATTGGTGAAGAAGAACGCGCGTTGGCCTGGGCGGCGCTGTTTCGCCGAAAGTAGTCGTCTCGCTCCGCGAGACGGACCCCTATTCTATCCTTCTGAAGTAGGCCTACCGGAGAGAACTCGATATGCGACCCTTGCCGAAACCCACACAACTCCTCCTCGTCGTTGTCGCCCTGCTACCGGCCGTTCGGCTCTCCGCGGCAACGCGGCCCAACGTCGTGGTGATCCTCACCGACGACCAGGGCTGGGGCGACCTGAGCCTCAACGGCAACCGCGACTTGAGCACGCCGAACGTCGATTCGCTGGCCGCCGACGGGGCCAGCTTCGACCGCTTCTACGTCTGCCCAGTCTGCTCGCCCACCCGGGCAGAGTTTCTCTCCGGACGCTACCATCCCCGTAGCGGCGTGTTCAGCACGTCGGCCGGCGGCGAGCGGATGGATCTCGACGAGCGGACGATCGCCGAGACGTTTCGCGCCGCCGGCTACGCCACGGGCGCGTTCGGAAAATGGCACAACGGCATGCAGTATCCCTATCACCCCAACGGCCGCGGCTTCGACGAGTACTACGGTTTCTGCTCCGGTCATTGGGGCGATTACTTCAGCCCGCCGCTGGAACACAACGGCCGGATCGTCCGCGGCAGCGGGTTCGTGATCGACGACTTCACCGAGCGGGCGATGGCCTTCATCGAGCGGAACAAGGATCGGCCGTTCTTTGCCTATCTGCCGCTGAACACGCCCCACTCGCCGATGCAGGTGCCGGACCGCTGGTGGAAGGAGTTTCGCGGCAAAGAACTGCAAATGCACAACCGCGACCCGAAACGCGAGAATCCGCTGCACGTGCGGGCGGCCTTGGCGATGTGCGAGAACATCGACTGGAACGTCGGCCGCATTTTGAAGCAGCTCGACGAACTCGACTTGGCCGACGATACGATCGTGGTCTATTTCTGCGACAACGGGCCCAACGGCTGGCGTTTCAACGGCGGCATGAAGGGCCGCAAGGGCTCGACCGACGAGGGTGGCGTCCGCTCGCCGTTGTTGATCCGCTGGCCGGGCAAGATCGACGCGGGCAAGCGCGTCCCGCAAATCTCCGCCGCCATCGACCTGCTGCCGACGCTGGCCGAGCTGTCCGGCATCCGCGTGGCGAGCGAGAAGCCGCTGGACGGCAGAAGCCTGCGACCGCTGTTGCTGGGCCAGCCGGACGATTGGCCGCCGCGGATGATCTTCTCCCATTGGCGAGGCCGGGTGAGCGTGCGCACGCAGCAGTATCGTCTGGATCACCAGGGGAAGCTCTACGACATGGTCGACGACCCGGGGCAGTATCGCGACGTGGCCCCCCAACAGCCGGCCGTGGCGGCACGTTTGAGGAAGGCCGCCGAAGCGTGGAAGGCCGACGTGTTGCCGGGCTCCGTAGATCAAGACCGGCCGTTTCTCATCGGCCATCCCGACTACACGCTCACCCAGATCCCCGCCCGCGACGGCACGGCCCACGGCAACATCAAGCGGTCGAACCGCTTTCCCAACTGCTCGTTCTTCACCAACTGGACCGCCCTGGAAGACAAGATCACCTGGGACGCCGAGGTGCTCATCAGCGGGACGTACGAGGTCGAGCTATACTACACGTGTCCGGCGGCCGACGTCGGATCGACGATCGAGTTGAGCTTTCGCGACAGCCGGCTCCGCGGCCGAATCACCGAAGCCCACGACCCGCCCTTGCGCGGCGGCGAGAACGACCGCGTCGAGCGCGGGGAGTCGTACGTGAAGGACTTCAAGCCGATGAAGCTGGGAACGATGCGGCTGGAAAAGGGACGCGGCGAGTTGACGCTGCGGGCGCTCGCGATCCCCGGGTCGCAGGCGATGGACTTTCGGCTGATGATGTTCAAGAATAGTAGTCGTCTTGCTCCGCAAGACGGACAAAGTAGTCGTCACCCTCCCCGAGACGGGCCCCCACCCAGCCATCTTGCTCCGCAAGATAGTGTGACAAATCCCGGAGCGAGATGACTACAATGGACGACGCC
>CAYYNP010000131.1:25372-25570 GCA_964472545.1 uncultured Planctomycetaceae bacterium
CGCTCCGCGAGACGCACAAGAAGTCGTCTCGCTCCGCGAGACGCACAAGAAGTCGTCTCGCTCTGCGAGACGCACAAAGTAGTCGTCTCGCTCTGCGAGACGCACAAAGTAGTCGTCTCGCTCTGCGAGACGGACCCCAACGTAGCGATCTTGCTCCGCAAGATCGTGTGACATCTCGCGGAGCGAGATGACTACTAT
>CAYYNP010000132.1:0-6616 GCA_964472545.1 uncultured Planctomycetaceae bacterium
GGTTTGAGATTCGTGAACGGGAATCGGGCAATGCGAGACCGTCTGCCATCATGCTTCGCCAGTGCTGAACGCAATAACGGAGAGGTTGCTAGGCGACCGAAATGGTCGGCATTGCCATGGTCGCTAGCCCCTCGTGACTAGAGCCCCTCGTCCCTCGCCCCTAATCCCTCGCTCCTATCTCCTGAGCCCGTATCGCCGCAGAAACGACGAACGCTTGTGCGGCGCGCCAGACCTACGTCAATGCCGGTCTCCGGGCCTTTACAGGCACGCCCGGGGGGGGTATGCTCCACTGTTTAGTGACGTTACTGAAAGACCATCGCCGTGGTGCGGCGCAGGTGGGACTTGCGCACCTCGGGGAAGCTAAAAGCGACTTGCTGCGCGAATCGAAAGGAGCCGGATGATGTCGTCGGCCGTGGAACGTAAAGACTTCGAGGCTACCAAGAAGATGAAGGGGGTGATGTTCAAGTACTTCACGGACTTGACCCAAGGGCCCGAACAGGGCAAGAAGACGGCTTGGTGTACCAGCGTCGGACCGGCCGAGTTGCTCCGTGCGTTGGGCTTCAACGTCTACTTTCCCGAAAACCACGGCGCCATGCTCGGCGCCACGCGCATGGCCACCGACCTGATCCCGCTGGCCAACGCCCGGGGCTTTTCGCCGGACATCTGCTCGTATCTTACGGCCGACGTCGGCTCGTATCTCAAGGGCGAGAGCCCGATACAGAAGATGAAGCTCCCCGGCCCGCCCAAGGCCGACGTGCTGGTCTTCAACACCAATCAGTGCCGCGACGTGCAAGACTGGTTCCAGTTCTACGCCCGGGAGTGGGGCGTGCCCTGTATGGGCGTGCATACGCCGAGGGCGATCGGGGAAGTGGGCGAGCCGATCATTGAGGACGTGGCCCGGCAGACCGAAGCCCTGGTCGAGCCGCTGCAAGAGGTGGCCGGCCAGAAGCTCGACGTCGACCGGCTCCGCGAGGTGATCGATCTTTCGCGGCAGTGTACCGAACTCTGGAAGGCCGTGCTCGAGGCCGCCGCCAGTGTGCCCGCGCCGCTGACCTTCTTCGACGGCACGATCCAGATGGGCCCGGCCGTCGTATTGCGAGGCGAGCAATCGGCGATCGACTACTACGAGATCCTCGTGGCCGAATTGAAAGAGCGGATCGCCGAGGGCTCGTCGGCCGTGGGCGAAGAGAAGTTCCGCATCTACTGGGAAGGCATGCCGGTTTGGGGGAAGCTCAAAAGCCTCTCCGAGCAGTTCTCCCAACTGCAAACCTGCGTGGTCGCCTCGACCTACTGCAACAGTTGGATCTTCGACGACCTCGATCCGGCCGATCCGTTTACGAGCATGGCCCGGGCCTACTCGAGCATCTTCATCTGCCGCAGCGACGACCGCAAGGAGCGCTACATCGAAGCGATGGCGGCGAAGTACGGCGTCGACGGCATCCTCTACCACGACGCCAAGACCTGCCCGAACAACTCGAACAGCCGCTACGAGATGCCGCAGCGATTGCAGCAGAAGCTGGATAAGCCCTACCTGGTTATCAACGGTGACTTGAACGACCTGCGGCTCTATTCGGAAGAGCAAACCCGCACCAACATCGAGGCCTTCGTCGAGCAGCTTGCGGAAGGGTAGGTCGGGTCGTGGCGTATTACTGTGGCATCGACATCGGGGCCTCGACGGCCAAGCTCGTGCTCGTCGACGGCGAGGGCGCTACGCTCGCCAAGGCGATCCGCAGTTCCGGCGTGGATTATGCCGCCACGTCCGAGGAGTGTCTCGGCCGGGCACTCGACGCCGCCGGTTTGGCCCGTGAGCAGATCGCCCGCTGTGTGTCGACCGGCTACGGCCGCGATAACGTGCCCTTCTCCGACGGCCGGATGACCGAGATCGCCTGTCACGGCAAGGGGGCCTTCTTCCACTTCGGCCGCGAGCTGACGGTGATCGACATCGGGGCCCAAGACAGCAAGGTGATCCATCTCGACGCACGCGGCCGCCGGGCGAGCTTCAAGATGAACCGCAAGTGCGCGGCCGGAACCGGGGCGTTCATCGAAGAAATCGCCCATCGGCTCGATATGCCGATCTCCAAACTCAACGGCCTGGCCGAACGCTCGACCAAGGAAGTCTCGCTGGGCAGTTTCTGCACGGTCTTTGCCGCCACCGAGATCCTGGAGAAGATCCGTGCCGGTGAGCGGGTGGAAGACATCGTCAAAGGGGCCTTTCGCTCGGTGGTCAAACGAATCGTAGAAATGGACGCCGTGGGCGGGATGCTGGTGATGACCGGCGGCGTGGTGGCCCACAACCCGTATCTGGTCACGCTAATCGAGGAAGCCTTCGGCGTGCCGGCCCGATTGCCGCCCGAGCCACAATACACGGGGGCAGTGGGCGCCGCGTTGTTCGCCCTGGAAACGACCGAATAAGGAGAACCCAGATGTTCACTCCAGACCCTCCCGCCGAGATCACCGACGACCTGTTGATGCTCGGCACCAGCCAATACCCGTTGTTCCTGCTCGGCGGCCATACGATCATCGAAGGCGGCACCGGCGCCATGGGCGCCTTGCTCGACGAACAGATGCAGCGGCTGGGCATCGACAAAGGCGGTGTCAAGCAAGTCGTCATCCCCCACGGGCATCCCGACCACGTGATGGCCGTGCCGATCCTGCGGGAGTTGTTTCCCGGCGTTACGGTGCTGGCTTCCGAGATCGCCGCGGGCACGCTCTGTGCCGAGCGGGCGATGGCTTTCTTCTGCGACGTCGACGGCCAACTCACCGAGTCGATGCTCAAGGGCGGGCTGATCGCCGAGAGCCATTGCCCAAAACCGCTTGAAGAGATGCAGATCCCCGTCGACGCCCACTTAGCCGAGGGCGACGTGATCGACGCCGGCGGCATCAAGCTCAACGTGCTGCACACGCCCGGCCACAGCGATTGCAGCCACAGCCTGCACGAGCCCGAGCGGGGGATCCTCTTCATCTCCGACGCCAGCGGCTATTACATGCCCGAGTTCGACTGCTGGTGGCCGAACTACTTCACCAGCTTCGCTACCTACCTCGAATCGATGCAGCGTCTGGCCGCGCTCGATGCCGAGATCCTCTGCCTGGGCCACTTGGCGGTGATCATAGGTGCCGAAAACGTGCAGCTCTATTTCCAACGTGCCATCGACGCCACGGTACGTTGCCACCAGCGGATCATCGACGAAGCGAAGCCGGGGAATACGGTTCGCAGCATTGCCGAGCAACTTGGTGCGGAGGTCTACGAGAAGACCCAGTTGATGCCGCTGCTCTTCCTGCAAAAGAACTGCGGGTTGTTGGTCAAGCAGTCGTTGAAGCACGAGGGGGTTACGCTGGAGAAGTAGTCCGTGTCGCGAGCGAACTACCGGCAATTTGCATTCGGCAATCTGCCTCTTGCATTCTTCAATCCGTTTCGGGTGGCCCGGTCACTCTTGCGGAGAAGACTTGGCAGCGCGGGAAGACATGTTCGCAAGAGTGTCCGGGTGGCGCAGCCACAAGAGGATTCACACTGAAACCGAATCCTCTTGTGGCTACGCCACCCCGACGCTTTTCCGACAGAGCGAGAGAAGTGGCAACGCCCTCTGCGGAAAAGCGGCGGGGCCACCCAACGCGGGGCCACCCAACGCGGCTACTGCACCCGAAACGTCCGCAACTGGCAGGCGTGCATGTCGAGTACGATCTTGCCGGCGGCGCTCGCGACATCCTGACCGGTCACGGCATCGGTGACCTTGCCTTTCGGCAGGGTCACACCGACCTTCTGCTTGCCGTGCAGCGACGTGTTGACCACGGCGATCCACGTGCCGTGCTCGTCGGTATCGATCCGCCGAACGACCACCTCGCGGTCGGTGGCGGCGGCGTCGACGACGCGGCTGGGCAGCGCCGGCAACGCCAGATAGGCGGCGTTGAAGCGGCGGACGTACTCGGGAAACCCACGCCCGAAGTTGCCGCCGACCAGGTAGCCGATCATGGTCGGGTCGCCGTGGGCCACGGCGTGGGCCTCGGCCATCATGCAGTACGGCCCGGCACGCTCGACGTCGGCCACGAAATAGCCCAGGATCGGCTTGTCGTCCTTATCGAACATCATGTTCTCGTTGAGCGTGTAATGCCGCACGGCGGCCAGCCCGCTGGGTGTGCGATAGGCGCCAAAGGTCCGCGGCGAGGCGACCGTGTAGTTGCGGTTGAATGCATGGGTGAGCATCACGCCGTCGATCCGGCCGTAGTGCTGCGGATCGTCGGCCGGCCGCGAGTGGTGGACTTCCCAGTCGCCCCAGTTCAGCCCCGGCGAGGTGAGCGCTTTGAGATACAAGTCGCCATCGACCACGTCGCGCACCGAAAGCGGCACGATCGGCCCGCGATTCTCGGTCACGTGTTCCGGCCGCTCTAGGATCGGCTTCCAGCGTTCGGGCCGATCGGTGACCATCCGCGGGTCCCAGGTGGCAAACGCCACGCCGGGCTCGCCCGGGCAGCCCGTGAAGAGGACCGTTGCATCGTCGATACCGTTTTCGCGCAGGTAATCGCGCATCGCGGCGAGGAAGTCGCGGCGTTTGACGCTCCACCAGTCGAGATACTTCGCGTAAAGTTGCGGATCGTCTCTGGGCATCTTCCGCGTGATGGCCCGGCCGCCGTTGGCCTCCGCGGCGAATCGCCCCAGCGTCTTCTCGCCGAAGCCAACCGGCAACTGCGCCCGGGGACGGATCCAGACGCCGGCAAATCGGGCCGAGCGCCGCATCCGCACCACGGTCAGATCGAGCACCTTTTTGAAGTCCTCGTAGGTATCCGGGTCGGTGATATCGGCGTTGGCCGACTCGATCCACTCGATGTGGGTGTAGGCGTCGTCGCGCGTGAGCGGCTTCGCGCGGCGCTGATTGCCGAGACCCTTGTAGCCTTTGCCGCCGGAGTATTCGTAGTACGGCAACAGGTCGAAGCCGTACTCGCCCATCAACGCGACGATCCGGGCCCAGAGGTGTTTCGTGGTGGGATCGTGGAAGGCCCAATCGTGGCCGCCGTGGGGCGTGGTGTCCCAGTGTTGGCAGGCCCCGAATTCGAGCAGGTCCTTGGTGTAGGTGTTCATGCCCAAGAACCGCATCAACTCGGCCTTGTGGCGATACCAGTCGATCGGGTCGGCGATGCCCGGCTGGTCGGTCTTGCGGTCGATGATGCCGTCGGCCATCTCTTCGCGCCAAAAGAGCCGGCGGCGCGGCAAGCCCTCGGGCGGGAAGCGCAGCGGCTGGGCCAAACGGTCCGGATCGACCACCTCGAACAGCCGAATGCGGCTCACGGCGGCGCCTTGCGAAAGCGGGATGTTCTTGGCCGAAAACTGGGCGATGGTGACCTCGAAGCCGTCTTCCGGCTTCAGCACGCGCGGTTTGGGACCGCGAAGCAGGCCTTTTTCGGAAAACCGGTCGTGCAGCCGCAAGAGCAGCGACCACGTCTCCCATTTGCCCGAGAGCCGTACGTCGATCGACTCGGCCAGATTGTTGACGTACTTGGCGTGAAAGGCGTCGCCGAGCGTGGCCCCGGTGTGGAAGCCGCGGGCCGTCTCGTTGCCCGTGTTGACGACCACCATGCTCCGCGGCGCGTCCTCGGGATAGTCGACGGCCAACACGTACTCGGCGTGCGGACGCAGCAACTTCATCTTCCCGATGCGATACGAAAAGTAGGCCGCCTCGCCTTCGGTCTTCCGCAACACCCGGGCCTTGCGGCCGAGGATCGTTTCGACCCGGCTGGCCCCGGCGGGCGCTTCGGAGAAGCCGTGATTGGCACCGTCGGTAGCACTGTCGGCGGCACAATCGATCTCGTCGACCAGCGACAGCCGGCCGTACGGCGCCAGTTCGACTAGCGGACGTTTGAGCGCTTCCTCGCGCGCCTTCTTCAGCGCCGCGGCTCGTTCCGCCTCTCGTCGGGCTTCTTCGGCCTTGCTCGCTTGCAGCGCCTCAAACGCCTCTTTCGAGTGTTCGTAAACGGCGATCTCGCTGAAGTTGGCCCCCGGCGTCTTGCGGGTGATTCGCAGGTAGCGGGTGGTCACATCGAGCTTGACCTCGGCCCAGGCGAGATAGGAGCCACAATCGTACGTGGCCACCTCTTTCCATTGGCCCGGCTTGCCGGTGCTGATCAGCACGTCGCCCTTGCCGTTGGTGTCGTAGATCCACAGCGCCGAGAGGTTCTTCTCTTCGCCCAGGTCGAGATGGGCGCTGAAGGGGAATTGCTTCCAATACTTCGAGTTCAGTTCCCAGGTCGTCTTGGGCTTGCCGGCCGGTGGCCCGATGATTTCGCGCTGCTCGTCGACCAGTCCCGAGGGATCGCCCACCTCGGCCTCGTTAGTGAGCATCGAGGGTTTTAGTTCGACACGAAGCTGCTGGGCAAACGTCGGGGACGTACAGGCAAGCAGGATCGCCGCCATCGCGATACGAGGCGACGTTGAACTCGGGTGGATCATTGAAGACCTTCACTGGCAAGGGAGGGATGCCCCACTGTTGGAGAGTTCACAATTCTAGCATCGTGCCTGTCCGGCGGTCCAGCGGAAGCACAGACACACACGCCGACGACGGGTGGCTGGGGGCCAAAACCCCCCCGGGCCCCCCCGTTTTGGAAAAAAAATGGCCCCCCCCCCCGGAGC
>CAYYNP010000132.1:6626-25448 GCA_964472545.1 uncultured Planctomycetaceae bacterium
GGGGGCAAACGCCCCGGGGGCCCCCTGGTTTCGGCAATTTGGGGGCCCCGGTGGGGTTTGGCCCACCCCCCCCGGCCCCAGCCACCCTTCTACAGCGCCGAGTACCGGCTTCTTACTGCTTCTGCACCCAGATGAAATCGACGCCTACGGTCTTGCCGTCGGTGGTCTCGTCCTCACATCGCAGCGTCAGCTCGTGATCGCCTGCGGTGAGTTCCGTCGGCTGGGAGGTGACGGTCCGCGATAGCGTGCGGAATTCCGTGCTCAAGTCGACGACACCGTTCTCGGCGCCGATGCCGATCGGCTTGCCGTCGAGGCGGACGCTGATGCGGCCCGACTTGGGCGTGTGGGCCGCCGTGATGCGGATCAGGTAGCGCCCGGCTTCCGCCACCGGCAGCTTGAACGTCAGTTCTTGGCCCTTCTTCGCGGGCCGCCAAACCACTAGTTTTCCACCGGCCCACAGGTTGTTCTCGACCATCGCCAACGACGGCTCATTCGCAGCGACGTCTTCGGCCTGATGGAACGTGGCCCCGCGCGCCCCCATCCGCGCGGCCGGCTGCCAGGCCTCGGGCAACTCCAGGTGCCGAACGTCTTCGTCGGTAATCGCCACGTGGTCGTCGGTCATGCCAGGGCGGCCGTAGTGATACGCCAGGCGTGCGTAGGAGAAGCCGGGCGTACGTTCGTGGCTATAGAGCTCCATGTAGAAGCCGATCCGCCGGGCGAACGGCAGCGCGTCGAGCACGTGCCACCGCTGATTGACCACGAACCCTCGATTGGCCGGGCCGTCGTCGCGGGGCTGGCCGCAGTAGGGGAAGCCGAAGATTTCCGGCACCGACCACGAGTAGTTGAAGTAGTCTTCCGAGCCGGTGCCGAACGTGGACGGCCGGCGGTCGTCGTCGACGAAGACCTTTTCGTCGCCCTCGCCCCACCAGCTTCCGTACGGCCAGGGGATCGGATTCGGGTTCATCAACATCACGGCCGTACCCACGTAAACGCCGCGGCCGTCGGCCACCAGAAACGGCAAGTCCTGGGCCCCGGCACCGCCCTCGGCCACCAGATCGTGATCGACCCGCCATCGGGCGCGGAAGTGCAGCGATTTGGCGTCGTCCCAGGCGTAATCCATCGGCAAAGCCGAACCGGTCACGGTGACCGGTTGGCTGCCGTGGTTGGTCAGCCGGATCTTACAGGAACGCCCAAACGGCATCACGTAGCGGCAGGTCATCCGGCCGTCGGGCTCGACGGCCAGCGGCGCCGAATCGAACGGATTCACCCCCGGCGCCGCCCCGAAAAAATCGCCCACTGGCGATTGCACTTGTCCCCATGGGTAGTCGTCGCAGATCACGTGCATCACGGTCTGCCGCAGGGCCCGATCCGTATCGGCGGCCGAGAGCTTCAGCGAAAGGCGTTCAATGGCGGCCGGGCCCTCCAGCGAGAGGATCTCGGCGGTCGCCTTCGGGGCGACGGTAGCATGGATCGGCACTTCCGCACGCGACGAGGCGTACTCCCAATCCCCCAGCGGGTCGGCCAGGATGCCGGCCACGCGATCGAGCTGTTGGCGATACGTCTTGAGGTCTTCCGCGGAGAACATCGCGACTTCCATGCCGGGGGCGTAGCGGCGGACTTGGATCTCGTAGAAGTGGATCTGCCGCGTGTTGCCGATCCAGACGATGCGGCAGCGCTTGGCGAACGGGATGGGGAAGTAGCAGGCGTCGCGCTGCCGGAAGGTCCCCTCGAATCGCTGCAAGTCGACGCCGGCCGCTTCGGCGAATCGCTTGTACGGCTGGCGGAGGAACTCGTCGGCCGGTCCGTCGTAGATCGGCTGCTCGGCGTCGTCGAGATACATGCGGATTGTGCCGCGGATCGACGCGGTCCACGTGCGGACCACGGCGCCAGGACCTTTGACGTCGCAAATCAGGTACTTGCCGACGCCCTCTTCGTTGGGTGCAACCAACACGGCCTCGAAATTCGGCCGCGGCTCGCCGCCAAAGCCGTCGGAGTTGGCGAACCAATCCGGCCCGCCCGGCACCGTGCTGCGGCGATCGTAGGAAGAGAATTGCACGGTCTTGTAGGCCGGGTCGGGGAATTCGGCCAGGCCGGCCATGTCGACCATCTCGTTCAGTAGCGTGCCGGTCGTGATCGGCTCGGCGGCGTGGGCGGTGGCGCGGTGGGTGGCATGGCTCAACAGCAGGCAACATGCCAGCGCGGCGATGATGTGTCGGCTATTCATGGTCGGGGCTCCTTCCGTGCGGTGAGGTTGCGGGGTTCTGGACTCGGGGCTGGGGGCTCGGGGCTGGGGCCTTGCAGGACGATGGGTGGCGGGGGGGTGTTGGGGGCCCCACCACCCCCCGACCCCAGCTACCCGCCACCGGCGGTGTCGTCTCTAGCTCGACTTCTTCGCCCTCTTGCCAGCGACCTTCTTCTTGGCGGCCACCTTCTTAACCACCTTCGTCTTGGCCGCTTTCTTCGCGGCCTTCTTCTTCACTGTCTTCTTGCGTGTCGTCGGCTTCGGCTTTAGCGCGCTGACGTAGGCATAGCTCACGTCGAAGTACTTCGTCACCTCACGCGTCTTTTTCAAGAGCGCGTCGGGCACTTCGACGTACTCCTTCATCACGCGGCCGTGTTGCTCACAGAGCCGTGTGCGATACTTCTTCAAGAACGCCTCACGTTGCTCGTCCGGCAGCCGCAACGCGAGTGTACCGGATTTCGTGAGGAAACTGAACATGTGGCCGCCGGCCGACGTGTACGGCATGGCGGCGCCCTTCCGCTCGACGCCGGGCGTGGCGGCGACTAGTTTTTCGTACAGCGCGAGCTTCGCGGCAGGCGCTTCCGGCTGGGCTTTGCTCATCGGTTCCTTCTCCTTTCGGTCGAGTGGGTTACGTCGGCGCCCGTCTTCTGCCAGGCGACGTCCTGCAACGGGAAGTCCAAGCAGGGTTTTTGCCACGGAGGCCGGCGTCGCCCGGACGACGGCTACTTATCGGAGGACCCTCACAGGCCCGCCAAGGACGGCGCGACGGCCGGTGGCAGCCTCGTGAGTTAGATACCCGGTACGCCGGGCGGCTTGGGAATCAGCGGCTGCTTGGGAACCAACACCGGATCGACCGGTGCAGGGTCGGCGACCTTGGGGGCCACGCCGCTGTCGACCAGCATGTAGCCGGCCCAGAAGAACGGATGATTGGCCGCGGGCGGATTCGTCACCACGGCCCGCTTGACGCGCGGTTCGGCCTCCAGGTTCAACTTGGAACTGGCGGCCAGGAAGACGCTCCGCTGCCAGGCTTCCGACGGCGACGCGTGGGGCAACTCTTGAGCAAACTCGCGCACCAGGTCGAAACTCGTCTGGCCGCCGGTTCGCCAGCGACTGAGCAACACCGTCTGCGATCCGCTGGCCATCATCCCACAGACCGACAAGAACACCTCGTTGCCGCCGGTGGCCCAACCGACGCCCTTTAGCGAGGCCTCGGCGGCCGTGTGATAGCCCGGCAGGATGACTTCGTCCGGGGCACCCCATGGCAGGTTCATCCAGTCGGCCAGATAGTTGCCCGGCCTGCCCTGATCCAACGGCATGGGCGTCCAGGCATACGGCCCGTTGGTCGGCGGTCTCAGGTCGTCGAGCACCACCAGCCGATCGAAGATCGGCGCGTAGAGCCGCGACTCCGCCGGCGGCGGCGATTTCAGCGCCAGCGTGCCGGGCAAGACTTTCGCCAACTGGCCGAAGGCGGCTTGGGCCACCGTCTCGTCGTCTTGCGGGAAGAGCTTGCCGACGACCACGCCGGTGGCGCCCGCCGGTTTGCGTCCGCGGCCGGTCCAAGTCGCCAACGACGCCGTCGGCGCGTAGCGCACGCGAAATCGTGAAATCAGCGGTTGGTACCTTCCCCCGACGTTGACCTGCAAGGCCTCGAACGGCAGGTACCAGAGCACGCCGTCGGGCACGACGACCAGTTCGTCGAACTTTTTGGTGAAATCGGCGCCGGAACCCGCCAACAGCGAATCGAGCAGCTTGGCGGCCGACGCCTTCCACTTCTCGCTGGTGAGTTCCTCCACGGCAATCTCGCCGTTCTGTTGGAAGTGGCCCATCTCGCGCAACAGGCCGGCGATCTTCGGCGTTAGCGCGTTCGGCGAACCGGCCTCCCAGTACGTGTATTTGTCCTTGTTCATCAAGAAGCCGTAGAGATGGCGCCGGGTGGCAAAGAACGCCAGCATCGCATGGCCCGGCGGCAGCGACTTCTGGATGTCGCGGGTGCCGCGGATCGGCGGGAAGACCAGGTCGGCCGCCTCGCGCCGCACGGCGATCTCGCGGAGGATCAACTCCTTGTGCAGACTGACCTTCGACAATGCCTCGAGTTGAATCTGCTGCAGCTTGACCGTGTCCGGGTCCTCGGCCACCGGGGGCAACGCGTCGAGTTTGGCTCGATGGGCGCGGGCTTGCCGGACCAGGGCGTCGTAGGCCGGGTAGCGGGCCAGCAGGTCGCGGCGCGTGAGTTGTGCCCGGGGATCGAGCACCGCATCCGGAGCTTCCAGCACCCAACGCAACGATTGCAGCCGGCCGCCGAGTGTCAGCGACGTGAAGAAACGATGGCGCCTCGCCCGGTCGGCGATCTCCAACGCCTTTTCGTGCTCCTTACGATTCAGCGCCACCTCGAACCAATGTTCGATCGGCACCGGGTGCGGGTTGATCAAGACCGACAGCGCTTCCATCGGATCGGCGGCCCAATCGACGGGCTGGGGATCGCGCAACACGGTGTCGTAGAGGTCCATGGCCACGCGCGGCGTGATCGTGCCGGTGGTGTAGAGATTGTCGGCCAGGCCGATCTGGAAGGTCCAGAACGACCCCTTCTTCATGTAGGCCATGGCGGTGGTCAGCGCGGCGTCGCCTGCGGTGATCTGCTGCTGTTGGAAGCGGCACAACGCGGTGAGGAATTGCAGCCGCGCACCGATCCGTCCGGCGGCCATTTGGCGGCGCGCGATGCCCAGCCGCGCCTGTTCCGCCGTGGCGGCCGCCCGGGGCGTTTGACGCAACGCGGCCAGATTCTCCGTCGCCGAGAGCAGCAGCGAGACGTAGAGATGTCGATAGTCTTTGATCTTGGCCCACTGGATGGCCGGCTCCAATGCCGGGTAAAGCCCCGGCTTGTTGGCCAGCAGATGCGCCAGCGCGCCGTAGCGGAGCGATTCTTCCAGAATCCCCAGATCGGTGTATTGCACGGCCGAGTAGCTGGCCTCGGCAAAGTAGTTCAATGCCGGCTCGTAATTGCCCCGGGCCATGGCCAAGCGGCCCAATTCGAACAGCACGATGCTGGTCATCTGGTGGTCGTACTCGCCGTTGGCCACCTGGGCTCGCAGCAACGCTCGCTGTCCCTCGGCCTCTTGTCCCCCGGCGATGTAGGCCATGCCGAGTTGTGCGTCGATCCACGCCGACGACCAGTGGTTGGGCGGGCCGGGCCGCCGCCGGAGCTTGTCGATCAGTTCGGCGAATAGCGCGTCGTGCCGCGCGACCGGCCCCATCAACTGGGCCCGGCGGCGGATGGCCAGCGTGGTGCAACGTACGATCTCCTGCACGTGGACCGGCCGCAGATTGGCCATCACCACCACGCCGCCGTGGCGAACCGCGTCGTTGTTGTTGATCCGGCCGCGCATCACGGGCGTCGAGTTGGGATAGTATCCCAGCCGGGCGCCGCGCGTGCTGCCGCCCCAGGGAACCACGACGCGCGACGCCGCTCCGGCCCAGCGGATGGGCTGAAACTGCACCTGCAAGAGCCAGTTCGAGTAGGCGGAGTAAAGGGTCAGCGCCGCCGTGTAATGGCCCAGCGCCTCGTCGAGATAGCCCATGTGGTAGTAGCACTCGCCGACCATCGTCTCGTAGCAGATCGAGTCGATCCATCGAATCGTACCGATCTTGATCGCGCCGCGGCCTTCGGACCGGAACTCTTTGAGCGCCTCTTCGTAGTCGCCCGCGTAGAAGTCGGTGAACGCCGCCTGATAGTGCAGCGAGGGGATGTTTTGCTGGGGCTGGGCAGCGGACTGCGCGGTCCAGTCGGCGGGAGCGCACCAGCAGAGCGCGGCAATTAGTGCCACAAGCAACAGCGGCCGGCAGAATCGGCTGCCACGTCGCGGTAAGCTGTCGCGTCGCGGCAACGGGGGGGAAGCACGCAGCACCATGATCTCCGCTCCTTTAGCTCCGTGCCCCCTAACTTCTTGCCCCAAGCTCCTTACCCCGAGGGCCCCATCACCCGACGCAGAACGGGCCGAGTAAGTTCCATGCCTATATGATCTTACGCCTTTCGGCCGAGATTTTCCAGTTAGTCCTCGGTGTAGAATCAGCACCCCCCCCAACCGGCGGGAGTCCATGACGTCCACGACGCCATTCCGCCTGATCTTACGGGCGGCCGATGAATAACTTTCCGGTGTCAGTGATGGGTGGCTGGGGCATAGCGCAGCGGTGCCCCAGTTGTCCGGGTCCTGGGGCTTCGCTGCGCTCAGCCGCCAGCCACCCCGAATGGGGAAGTTATTCATCGGCCGCCCCTCAGCAGTTGAGTGGTCGGAGCAAAGTGCAGCGGCGCCCCACCCTATTTCGCCCGACCGACGCGCCCGCACTAAAGTTCTACCCCGACGAAGGACGATAACGGTCGTGACGGTTATGTCGAGAATGACGATTGTGCTTCCGCGCGAAGCTCGGCAAAACGCTTAATGGGCCAAAAGCCACAAATAGGAGGGTAGCCCATGAAGGGCTCACACCGCAAGCGGAGACTGCGGACCGCACTGCTAGGGATCGCGATGGCGGTCGGCGTGGGGTTGACGGGTTGTCAGGTGGACATTGGTGGGCAGGTCCATCCCAGCGCCTACTACCTTAGCGACGACGTCCAGTACTTCCCGCCGGGTAACGAGTTCGCGTTGGCCGGCGAGGCAGCCGCACAGCAGCAATACGCCGCAGAACAAGCCCTGCAACGCTGATCGCCGCGGGCCGCTTGAATATAGCCGAAGGGCGATCCACGCCGTCCGGGATGGGGATGCCTGGCCTTGCGCCGGGCAGAGCAAACCGGCGTGGATCGTGCTGGGGGGGAACGGCACCCTTCGTTGCCGGCGTCCGAGGAGCCTTTGGCCCCTTGGGCGTCGGCAGCGGAAGGGCCTTTTCTTGTAGGTTGGCGCATCACGCGCCGGCGTGGGGATTTCGGGGGATGCGAGCATCAGGGGGGCCTACCTCGCAATGATGGAATTCGACCTCTCACCCGAGGCACAGCATTGGCTCAACGCCGTGCTGATCTGGATCGGTTTCGGCACGCTGGCCGGGCTGTTGGCCCTGATCGTGCTTCCGGTCCGCCGGCCCAACGGTCCCGTGGCGGCGCTGCTGCTGGGCGTCTGCGGCAGCATGGTGGGGCTCAGCGGGCTCTCCTTCGCGGCCGGCGGCCGCGATCTGAACCCCATCAGCCCGCTCGGCTTTCTGGCCGCCACGGCCGGCGCGTTTCTGCTGCTGCTGCTCTATCGGGCAGCGTGCGCGGTGATCGAACGGCGCTACGAGGATTCTGAGGCGTAGCCCTCAGTCAATCGAAGTCGCGGCGGCATTCTCGATCACCCCTATTTCGCTCGCGTGGCAGCCCGAGGCTGTCGCGAGATCTTGCGTCAATTGTACGCGCACTGCCGCCCACGCCGCGATGTGCGGACGCTTGATGCAAACCGCCTCCGCGATGAGTACACTTACGGTCACGCGGGGAGTCCCCGTGTTGACACGCATCCGCGGTCGCGAGGATGTTGAAAGTGCTTTCGATCATCGGCATGCAAGAGATGGCCATTCGCAGACGGCTTGCCGTCGTGCTCGGGTGTTGTATCTACCTCGTCGCGGTCGCGGTCTATCCAACGCATGCCGCCGAGCCGGCGCTGCAAATCGACTTCGAACGGCCCGGGCTGGCCGTCGACTGGTCGGCGGTCAAGACCATCGCGGCTTCGCGCGTTGCGGTGCCGGAGGTACCCGCCGAGATTGACGCCGGGCCGGCGGGCATGGGGCTGGCCGTCAACGCCGACGGCGGCGGCCTGTTTCTCCGCGCCGGCAAAGGGCCGGAAGATTGGACCCAATGCGACGGCGTCTCCTTTTGGGTGCATCGCTCGGCCAACGAGGCGAAGCGCCGTGCCAAGTCGGCCATGGAAGTACAGATCTACGAAAAGGACGGCGGCGCGCGGTTCTGGCGGAAGGTCGAACTCGACCACACCGGCTGGAAGCAGGTCGACGTGCCGCTGAAGTGGTTTCGCTGGAGTTCCGGGCGCGTGCCTCGTTGGGAACGTGCCGACCGGATGGGGCTCTGGTTTCGCGACGACACGGAAGTCGTGATCGACACGATCGTCGTCGCGGGCGGTCAAGGTGGCGAAAACGGCGCCGCGCGGCCGGCGGAACTCTCCGTGGACGACATTCGTAAGATTGCCTTCCCGAGCACACCGGCGGACGACGTCACGGTGGTCGCCAACGCCGACGTGCGGCTGTTGACCGACGCGCCCGACTTAGACGCGAAACGTCTGGCCGCTCATCTCTCAGACGTCGCCGACCAGGTTCGCAAGGACCTCTCGCTCGAGCGTCCGAGCATCCGGCCAGTACTGGTGGTCTTCGCCACCGACGACGCCTACCGTGCCTTCCCGCCACGGCTGGCCGAGCAACTCAACGCCGCTTCCGGCGTCCCGACGTCCTCCGGTTACACGCTGCACGGCATTTCGACTTCGTCGTGGAGCGCGCGGTGGGGCACGCTGCGGCCGGTCTACACGCACGAGTACGTCCACGGCCTGATCGCCCGCTCCATCGGCGTGGCGAATTCCGGCGAGTGGTTCCAGGAAGGCCTGGCCAGCTACTATCAGGTCCGCTTCCACCCGCAAGAGTCGCTGGGCAAGATCGTCCGGACCGGCATCTCCCAGCCCACGCGTCACCTGCCCCTGCCGGAGTTGTGCAACGGCAAACCCATTTCCGGCAACCGGTACTGGCAGGCGCTGAGTTTGATCGGGCTGTTGATCCAAAGCGAAGAGCACGCCCCGCACTTGCCAAAGCTACTGGCCGCCATCGGCCGATCCGGCGCGACCGACCTCGCCCCGCATTTGCCGACGATCTTCAAAACCGACTGGCAGCAACTCACCGCCGATTGGAAGCAACATTGCCGGGAGACGTACGGGGAGTAGTCTGGCCGGATTGCAGAGGCTGGTTTCAGACAGAATTGCAGGATTGACGGGATCGGGTCATAGCTCCCGGATTCGCCCTTCATCCTGTCGATCCTGTAAACCTGTCGCCATTTCGTACCGCGTCGCGTTCTAGCCGGGCTCGAAGGGGTTCTGATACCACCGTTCCATCTCGTCCAGGTTCCTGCGTTGTTCCCGACCGATTTGGCAGTACGGCGACCACCACTGCTGCGGTGACATCTTGGGTGGGTAACACCTACCGTCCGTCCATCCACGCGAAAAAGTCCTGCAACTCGGCCGGATGCCCGTCTTCTTGCGGCTCGCCGACGCGGCGGACGAGGTCGTTTTGGATGGCGCCTAACTTGGCGACGACTTGTCGCATCGATTGGAATCGTTCGGCGGGGCGCTTGGCCGTCATCTTGCGATAGACGCCGTCGAGGCTTTCCGAGACCTCCGCACGCGCCTCGGGCAAGGAAGGGGCGGGCGTGTTGTATTGGGCCTGGAGTTTGTCTTGCGACGAACGCTGCGGATACGGCAGGCGGCCGGTCAGCGCCGTGTAGAGGGTCAGGCCGAGACTGTAGATATCCGCACGCGAGTCGATCCGGTTGCAGTCGGCGATCTGTTCCGGGGGCATGTAGTCGAGTGTGCCGAGCAGCGTCGGCGAGCGCGACGTGTCGGGCGTGTTGTCGCTCCAGGCCCCGTCGTCGAGCATCGCCAACCCCAGCCCGATCACCTTGACCATGCCGTGCTGGTCGACCAGCAGGTTCGCCGGCTTGACGTTGCGATGGAGGACGCCGTGCGAATGGGCGTATGCCAGGCCGGTGGCCGCCTGCGTGATGTAGTTGACCACGTAGGCCACCGGCAGCGGATGGAAGCGCCGCGTGAGCGTGGCCAGATCCTGGCCGTCGACGTAGGCCATCACCAGGTAGTGCACGCCGTCGCGGACGCCGGCGTCGTGGGCGGCGACGAAGTGCGGGTGGTCGAAGCGGGCCATGATGCGTGCCTTGCGGCGAAACCGGGCCAGACGCTCGGCCGACTTCTCCGCCTCCGCCGAGAGGATTTTCAGGGCCACCGAGCGATCGAGCGTCCGTTGCCGGGCCTTGAACACCTGGCCGGTGGTGGTGCGGCCGAGCACGTCCAACAACAGGTACTCGCCGAAGACCGAGCCGTCGAACGTGGCGGCGGCGTCCTCGTGCCGCGGCCGTTTGCCCACGCCGGCCGCCTTCAGTTCGGCGTCGTAGGCGGCCTTCTTCTGCACGTCGAGCAGACACACGCGGGCGGCGGCCAGATGGTTCAGCAACTGCTGCGACTGGTCGGCACGCCGGCCCGCCTGGAAGGTGCGGACGTGGGCCATCTGCCGGTCGGCCGCGTTGGCGATCACGTTGGCGTTGTCCTCAAAGGGCTCGATCGCCAGCAGCCGATAGTGGTGCGGCGGCTGGTCTTTCGGGGCAATCCCCAACCATTCGTGCAAGGCGTCGAAAGCAGCGGACATGCGGACTCGTCGATCGTGGAACCAATGCAACTACGGCCCCGATAACGCCGCCCCCTATCCCGGATCCTTCACACGTCGTGTAGGGTGCGCGGAGCAAGCCGTTGCTCGATGGTGCGTTGCGCACGGCAATCGCTTGGCACTTGACAGCGTGGCCTACGCTTGGGCCAATTGGCTTGCGCAACGCACCACGAGGCGCCGCCGTGCTCCACGCACCCTACCATGAATAATACCAGGCTATCGAGAGTCTACCTTGCCACGTGCGGGAAGGCGACGCCCAAAACGACGTCGAAGCGTTCGGCCAGCTTCACCCTCAGCGCCTCGGCCTGTTGCAGGGCGTCGTCGGAAATGACGTGAATCGGCGGCGGATCGAGCCGGTCGGGGTCGGAGATGTCGGGGATCGGGGGCACGGAGGCGGGATCGTGAGGGCCGCCGGGCATGAAGGGGTCGCCGGGGAGCGATGGCCCGTCGGGGAACGATGGCCCGTCGGGCGGCATCACGGCGGGGCCGACTTGGGTGTAGCACAGCAGGCTCGGCTGCACGAGGTTCCGCAGAAGCAGGGTGGCTGGCGTCACACCGTATAGTAGCCGTCTCGCTCCGCGAGACGAAGCGACATCTCGCGGAGCGAGATGACTACTTTGGTCGCGGTCGTTGTAGACCTGCCTGACGCGATCGTGGGTGATCTCGATCATCGCCCAGTCGAGCATCGCCGGCCAAGGCTCGCCGTCGAAACAGTCTTCGACTTCCGCCGCTTCGATCGGCTTGGACGCTCGCCCACACAGCAGCACGAGTTCCGTGCCGGGCTCCCCCTTCAAACCGATCGTCGTTTCCGCCGAGGGGAAGTAGATCTCGTCGGCCGTCGGTTTCTCTTCCCGTTGGAACTTGACGAGCTGATTCAAATCGCCGGTCGTGCCTAGCGAGTAGAGCACCACGTGGGCGTCGGGCGCCGGCCGGGCGTAGATCTGCACCTGGTCGTCGATCCGTAGCGGAATCGCATCGCGCAGCCGCAGCAAGGTGGCCTGCTCGTCTTTCTGCACGCGGATCTCAAAGGCCAACTGGTCGTCGAACTCCCGTGCGTCGTCCGAGGGAGCAACGGCGGGAGTCGTCGACTCGTCGTCTTTTGGGAGACTCCACCAGATCAGCGGCACCGCCAAGAGCAACGCGGCCGCTGCAAGCGCGGCGATCCAGCGCTTCTTCGGCCGCGCTGGCCGATGAGAGCGAGCCGACGGTGACGCTGGCTTGCGTGAATTGCGACCGCGGGTGCCCCGGCTGATCTTCTGCGGGAAGCTCTGCCACCCGAGCAGGCTCATTCGGAGAATCGTCCCCGTTGCGCAGCAACGGGATGATTGTGCCGCCGGTGGCCAGAGGGCATAATGCCCATATGGTCAAGAGACGAATCTATGACAACGAGCCTCATGCCCAATTCGTGACGTTCTCGTGTTATCGCCGCCGGTCTGGTCGAACGGGCATGCGACTGGCGACGGAGTTCGGCCCGATACTACGAGCAGGACAGACCCGTCGGGGTGTCGCTGGGCTGGGTGTTTTGAGGAAATCCGATCATCCTGTTGCTGCGCAACGGGGACATTTTTTGATTCAGTCGAGCGAAGCAGCAAAGCCCTCTCCGCAAGATCACCGGGGCCGGCCGCGGGCTAGGCTCGAGCAGAAACGGGGCTCCAGGAGGACGTCACGATGAACACGGCACCCGGGCCACTTCGCCCCGTCAGCGGAAAGCTCCTGATGCCCGTCGAAGACGAGGCGGACGTTGAGGCGCTGTTTGAGAAGGCGGCCTCGCTCTCGGAGCGGGAAGGGCGCTGGACCCGTGAGGACCTGATCAGGGGCGTGCAAGATCACTTCTACTATCTGGGCGCCGTCCGCCCCCACCTGTTCAAGCCCTTCCAAGACGAACTCCTCCGCCTTCCGTCGAAGAAGCTATCGAACTTCAGTTTCGGCTTGCACGTGTGGCTCTACCTGCTGCGTGGCCTCCCAGAAAACGCCGTTGACAGATTGGTCCGTCGACTTCATCAGGAGGCAGGATTGACTCTCTGGGCTCTGGAGCAGATGCTCGCATCAGTATGTTCCCCGGCCGCTTTGAGCGCCCTCGCGGAATGGGCCCGACTGCGTGATAGGGTTTCCGACTTCGCGGACATGGGCTTCTGGATTCCCAAGACGGGGCAGGCAGAACCGAGATTCTCTCCGTGGCGGAGGGCCGTCCGCGTCCACCATCGTGACTGCACAGTAGACGAACTGCGCTCGTATCGGCACCCTGTCGGGCTCCCTCTCGCCGAAGTGTTCGGCGGCGCTGACCCGGGGCTGGTCACCTGGCACTACTTCGGCCTTGACCTGTCGGAAATCGACGCGGTCCCCGAAACGCGACTGCGCGTAGCGCACCTTGTCGGTCCACCATTCAATGTCGGTTGGACGGTCTTCGCATCGCCGTCCGATGGCGGGCATTATCGCGAACCAACGGTCCAGTCGCCCGATGCACTGGACGCCGACGAGCCGGAGTTCGTTGAGCATCTCCGCCAGGACGCCCGGGACCGTGCAAGCGACAACAGGGGAGAACTGGAGCTTCTTCCGTATGACGACAGATTGATCTACTGCAACGGACACACCCAACAGACCGAGGGCGTGCACGGCGATGTGGGCGGTCCTCCCATTGGCCTATACTCGAATCCGGCCTGCCCGGGATGCAGCAAGCTGATGTTCCACGTTTGCTCTGTTGCCGACCATGTACGACCGTACGGTGACGGATTTCGATGTCTGTATCTTTGCGAAGACTGCGATCATGTCGCATCACGAGGAGTCAGTTGGAACTAGAACGCGAGTGTATTGCCGTTTTCCGAGTTCGAAGGGACGCGGGTGCCCCCCAACGCTTCTCCGCAATACGTGCTGCGATCTCGTTCGCGTTGCCGGAGAAGCGTCGGGGTCGCGAAGCAACGGGAGGTCCCAGACGTGAGGACGCCGGTGGCACCGGTTCTCGAACCGGTGTGGCTCTGCCACAAGAGGCGAACGCAGAGTGAATCCGCACACTGAATCGGCGTCCGGTGGATCGCCGCCACTCGTGCCAGCGAGGTGACGGCGGAAAGCCGCACCGTTGCCTGCTTGACGAGACTGGCCCGTTGGACATCACCTCCCGGGACTTCGTCCCACCGGTTCGAGAACCGGTGCCACCCGCAAAACCCGGGCACTCCTGCCGACACGATCCTCGGCCGTTCCGGCAACACGACCGTCGGCGTTACGAACTGGCCGCCAACGAAGAACCGGTGCTACTCGCCTATTTGCCGCCTCGGAATTGGGCCGCCAGCCGTCGGGCCAGCGCGAGCTGTGCCTCGATAACCAGCACCTCCGATTCCAGCGCGATCTTCCGCTCTCGAAGCTGGCGGCACTGCTCCACCGCTCGCCGCCTTTCCTCTTCAGACCGTTTCCATGCTTCCTCGCTATCCGGATGGCTGATCATCGAGAGTTGGGCCTCGACCAAGGCGAGTTCGACTCCTCCGATGTCCGACAGCCGGCCGTCTCGGTCGCTCGTCAAATCCGACACGGTGCGTTCCCACTGCTCCTCCATACCCCATTGATAGGGCGCAATCCCCGCAACTTCCATTCGCCCGTACAAGCTGGTACTGCCGGACTCGCTCGGCCGCACGATGCAGAACCGGTTGAAACCGCCCGTCTTGTCGAGAACGAATTCTACGTCGTCCAGGTCCCGCGTTTGCCAGATTTCCAGGGCCACCACGACGTCGCCTTCCCTGAATCCCGCCTGATCGGCCGGCATGTCGCGCCTGACGCCGGCCACCTCGACCCCGCCTTCGTAAGGACTGGGGAGTTTCTTCCGCGCCTCGTCCGACAACGGCTTCAGTTCCAACCCCAACTGATGCAAAGCCTCATGTTGCACACCATGCCGAGGGGGCTCCGGGCCGGTTGGAAACGGGGCTTCCGTCGGTTTCGTCTCGGGCACGACCGAGATGGTCAGCGTTTCGGCTCGTCGCTGCAACTGAAGCTCGACGGGATCGTCGCTTTGACCGGCCCATACGTTGTCGACTGCAACGGCTTCTCCCACCTTCTTCCCGTTGACTGCCAACAGAACGTCGTACAACTCGACGCCGGCCTTGTCCGCCGGCCCTTTGGCGGCGATCGAGCAGATCAGAAGCCCCTCGCCCTCAGCCAGCCCGGCGTGGGTCCGTAGCGGCTCGCTCAGACCTCGGCTGCCGATCCCCAGCCAGTACGCGGGGGTCTGTGCCCGGGCCGCGGCCGGTAGAACGAACAGGATCACGACGGCGGCGTAGACGCAAAACGGAAAACGGATAGGACACCTGAGGTGCGACATGGTCGTGGCCCTTTCACCATAGGATCGTGGTTGAGCGGGAAGAAGCCCGAACGCCGTCAATCGTATTTGACGTTGGGCAGGATTGTGATTTCGTGGTCCGTGGTCAACAAAAACGGGGGAGGCTCTCTCTGTCGAGATGCCCCCAGCGGCTTCGCTTGCGCGAATTTGCGAGTCATCTCAGGCGACAGCCGCGGCGGTTCGGCCGGTTCCGCGCGTGGATCCGCCCGCTCGACCTCCGGTGCCGTGTTGTTGGGCTGCGGCGGAGCGCGCATCGGTCCGTCGGTGCTTTCGGTTGCCGCGGCAGACGGAGAATCCGCACCGGCGTCGCCGAGCGGATCCGCCGGCAATGGTGCCGTCATTCGCCCGAGGAGGAATCCCGCAAACAGACAGACGGCCGCACACCCGGCCAGCACGGCTCCCAAACGCTTTGTCCGCGACCGGCCGGGGCCGTGAATTTGCCGAAGAGGGGGCTCGGCAATCGCGTGAATTTGCCGAATCCGTTCGCCTAACTCGGGCGACGGCCGTTCGGTGGCCATTTCTCGCAGCATCTGCTCAAGATCGGTCATTATGGCAACTCTCCAATCTCGGCGCGAGCAAGGGCTCGCCGTATCTTCTCCAGACCGCGCCGGTATTGCGAAGCAACGGTCCCCATCGGGCGACCGACAACCTCCGCAATCTCCTGGAACGTCAGGTCCGCGTGAAGGTGCATCACGATCACTTCGCGCTCCGTCTCATTCACTTCCTGTAAGGCACTCTCGAGAACCGCCTTCAGTTCGGCGTGTTCCAGACGCCGGCTCGCCTCGTCCGCGACGTCGGCGGGCTGATCCGTAAGCGGCAGCGCCCGGTCGGGCTCACCTGCTCGTCGGCGGCCGCGCACGATCATCCGCGCAGAATTGCGGACCGCCTGGAACACGTAGGTCTTCGCGTTCTGCGCGCAGCGCGAACGCGAATACAAACCAAGGAAGGCGTCCTGAATAGCGTCCTCGGCCAGTTCGCGCCGCCCGGTGACGGCCATCGCGACGGCAAACAGTTGGTCCCCATGGGCCCTGTAAACGTCGATCCACGAGACCCGTGTTTGCGCGTCGGTCATGATGCTCATTCACACGGTCGGTTCCAGCCACCCGCGTGTCCACCAACGTGATGCAGCCCTCAGGTTGAATTATGCACACGAATCGAGCGGTTTTGCGAGATCAAACGAAGATTCCGACGCGGAATCGGCGTCGCGCGTGGTACCGGTTCACGAACGTCTAACAGCAGGTGTTACCCACCGTCAACGCCGGCAAACTGCCGGCCTGCGGCAAGAATTGACCTCCCGGCGGGGGTAAACTATACTCGCACGACGTACATCGACACCGCCGGAAACGTGCCTTTCCCCTTCCCATTGAGGAACCCGAACATGCGCCGAAACTCGCACCACCTACTGCCGTTGCTCTCCTGCTGCCTCGTCTTGCTGCTGGCCGCCTCGGCCGTCGCCGAGGGCAAGGTGCGGCTGTTCATCCTCTCGGGTCAGTCGAACATGGCCGGGCTGCCGCCGGAGGTCTCGTTTACGCCGACGGTCAAAGAGGCCTACGCCGACGACGAGGTGATCGTGGTCAAGGACGCCCGGGGCGGACAGCCGATTCGGCAGTGGTACAAGCAGTGGAAACCGGCCAATGCCGCGGCCGATGCCCCGGCTGCCGAGAATCAGGGCCAGCTCTACGACCGCCTGATGACCAAAGTCAACGCGGCCATCGAGGGCAAGAAGATCGACACGATCTCGTTCGTCTGGATGCAAGGCGAACGCGACGCCAAGGAAGGCCACTCGGCCGTCTACGCCGCCAGCCTCAAGGGCCTGATCGGGCAGCTTCGCAAGGACCTCAAGCGCGACGACATTACCGTGGTCATCGGCCGGCTGAGCGATTGCCTGAAGAACAACGCTCACTGGGACGGCGTGCGTGCGGCACAAGTCAAAGTGGCCGAGGACGATCCGTTGGGCGGCTGGGTCGATACCGACGACCTGAACGGCCCCAATGACGGACTCCACTACGACAAACCCGGCTACGCGGAACTCGGCAAGCGGTTTGCTGAGAAGACGATCGAGTTGTTGAAGTAGGCGGGGCTCGCAGCCTGTTGGTAGCACACCGCGTGGACGGCTCTCTTCACTATTCACGGCTCGATCCCAAGATCCCACTGTCAAACGGAAGCACGTCAAACCGCCTACTCGGTAATGCCCGGATTGTTGGGTGCCGGACGTGCTTGAACGGCGCCGCAAAATGGCCGATAATGGATGCTGTTCTGCAAAGACACCATCCAACAAGGAGCACACCGCCGTGAACATGGCCCGTAAGACGAATCGTCGTTCTCATTGCATCATCCTCGGTGCCGTCTTTTTCGGGGTACTGGCTGCATCGTTGAATACGCCGTCGCCGGCCGCCCACCCCGTGCCCGAGAGTCCGCTCTGGTTGACGTACGACGGCGGCACGGGCCCCGGCAGCGGAAAACACATCGTGTTGATCGCCGCCGATCAGGAATATCGCAGCGAGCAATCGATGCCCATGCTGGCCGCCATCCTCGCCAAGCACCACGGCTTCGACTGCACCGTGCTCTTCTCGGTCAACGAGCGCGGCGAGGCCGACCCCACACTCCCGGTCCGTTGGGAAGACAAGACCCGGAAGCACAACGTGCCGGGCCTTCGGCATCTGCAAAAGGCCGACCTGATGATCCTCTTCAGCCGTATGATTACGCTGCCGGACGATCAAATCAAGCACGTGATCGACTACCTCGACTCGGGCAAGCCGATCATCGGCATCCGCACGGCCAATCACGGCTTCCTGCAGAACTTCCCCTACGAGATCGACGGCAAGAAGGTCCGCTTCGGCGACGACGTGCTCGGCGGGGCCTTTCGCGGCCACCACGGCAACTGGCACGCCGACTCCACCCGCGGCATCCCGGTCGAGGCGATGAAGGATCACCCGATCCTCCGCGGCGTCGACGACGTCTGGGGCCCGTCCGACGTCTATCGCACGTATCCCAAGGGCGAGAGCCTGCCGCCGGGCTGTCAGGCCTTGCTCTACGGCCAGCCGCTGATGGGCCGCAGCCACGACGACGCCGTCAACCCGGAAAAAGAGCCCCTGCCGATCGCCTGGACCAAGACCTGGACCGGCAGCGCCGGCCGCACGGCCCGGGTGTTCCACGTTACCATGGGCAGCGGCAAAGACTACCAAAGCGCCGGGCTGAGGCGCCTGACTGTCAACGCCGCCTATTGGTGTCTGCGAATGGAAGACCGCATCGTGCCGACCGGTTGCGTCGACTACGTCGGCCCATATAACCCGTTGGCCAGCGGGTTCGATTACGAGAAACTCGAGGTGGTCCCCAGGAAGCCGGCGGAGTTCCGTTGACCGGCAAGACACGGGTGGCCCGGACGATTACTCCGCAGAAGGCTCTGCCACTGGGATCGACTCCTTCGGAGAATTCGTCCGGGTGCGGCACGCACAAGAGGATGCGGCCGGCGGTTCGTTCCTCGTGCGGCTGCGTCGCGGGTGGCCCGGACGATTGCTCCGCGGTGGACTTCGCCACTGGGATCGACTCCTTCGGAGAATTCGTCCGGGTGCGGCACGCACAAGAGGATTCCGCCCGGCGATTCGTTCCTCGTGCGGCTGCCTCGCGGCGACGTCGTTCCGAACACGGCCAACGCGATATCAACGCCCGCCCTGCAAAGACTGCCGGGCCGCCCGCTCGCCGTGTGCGCTGGCAAGCCATCGCGGCGATTGACCCCGCGGCACGTAGACAGGATCACGGGATTGACGGGATGGACATCTGCCGCGTCAACGCAATCCCGTTAATCCTATTATCCCGAAAAGGTCTTAACTCCCTTTCGTTTGAGGGGGCGATCGTA
>CAYYNP010000133.1:0-25367 GCA_964472545.1 uncultured Planctomycetaceae bacterium
GATCAGCGCGAACTTCTCGTCGACCAAACGGTAGAAGCGGGTTCCTTTGACGGCCAACTCTTGCCCACCCGGCCCCTCGACCTGAAGCGCTCGCTTGCCCTCAGCAACGATCTCTAATTGCCCCATCGAAACGCGGATCTGATCGGGCCGCACGACTTCCACGCGCGTGCCGGGGCCCAGCGTCAGTTTTGTGTTGCCGGCCAATCGCACGGCCAAGGCGTTGGCCCCGCGGACGTCGGTCCGCAGCCAATCGCCCGGCTTCACCAGCATCCCCGTCGAGGCCGGCGTGAAGCGGCTGCTCATTACGGGCTTGACGGACGTGATCCCCTGGGCGTCGGTCACTTTGCCCACGCGGCCGTCTTCGGTCAGCGTGTCGCCGACGACGAACAGGCTCTCGTCGATCGGCTCGTCCCGGGCGACCACGTCGATGGTGCCGATCGGCTTCACCAGGCCGTTCCGGTCCCACTTGGCCTCCAGCCGGCAGAGCGCCAACGACTCGGTGTTGACCAGCGCTTCGAGCAAGATCTTGCCTTCCGCCGCGGCGAGTTGCGTACGATAGAGATGGCAAGTTTCCCCGTCGTGTTCGACCTTTTCGACGGGTTGGCTCTTGGCGAGCGTCTCGTCGTCGGCCAATTCGGCCAATTTGGTCCCCAGCAACGCCAGCGGTTTGAGCGCCGAGTGTTTCTCGCCGCCAAAGTACGGCGACTTGGCGGAGGCGGCCCGATTGGCCTTCTCGTCGACCAGCCACATCCGATCCCCACGGGCAATGCGGTACGTGCCGTCGGTATGGTCCCAGCGGAGCACTCCCGGCTGCGCAGCCCAAATCGTCTCGGTCCGATCGTCGACGGTGATCTCCAAACGCAACGAACTCACCGCGGCAAACTTGTCCAGCACGCTGCCCAACGCCGTGGCCGAATCGTCGGTTGCCTTTCCGGTGAAGAACAACGTAACGGCAATAATCCCCGCTGCGGCCGTCGCCGCCAGGGTACGCATGGCTATGACAAACATTCGACGTTTCCTTGCTGGAAGTTGTGGGGAAGGCGACGGCGAAGACTCCGCCTGAAAGACCTCGGCCGACCGCTCGGCCAGCCGCGCGAGGAACTCCTCGTCGGGCGGCGGGGCGTCGGCGTCGACGGCCTCTAGCCAGGTGGCCATCTGCCGTTCGTCCGGATTGTGGTCTTCAGGTTTCATCGTTGGGCCCTCGCCTGAGGGTCGTGGGAACCGGTGGCCGTTTTGGCAAACGCCCGGCGAAACGCCCGACGCGCCCGGGCCAACTTCGATCGGACCGCCGCCGCGGAGCACTGCTGCTTGGCGGCGATCTGATTCGCCGTGGCCCCGTCACAGTACTTGGCCGTCAACAGGGTCCCGTAGTCGGCGGGCAATTCCCGCAGAACGCCGCGGACCGACGAGGCCAACTCGCCGGCCGCCAGGACCTCATCCGGGGGCGGTTCGCCGGCGTCGGGCACACAGTCGCCAACTTCCGCCGACGGCGCACGTCGCTTTCGCTTGCGAAAGCTCAACGCCACCTGGTTCCGTGCTATCCCGCACAACCACAGCCAGAGCGAGCCCCGCGAGGGGTCGAACCGTCGCGCACTGCCGGCCGCCGCCAGGAAGGTCTCCTGGACCACGTCGGCCACGTCGGCCGACTGCGGACCCATCAGGCGCGCAACCCAACGCCACACTCCACGAGAGTACTCGTCGTAGAGCATCCGCCAGGCCTCGGGCTTGCCACGTTGCAGGCCCGCGGCCACCTCGCGCTGCTGTGCGTCGTCCATAGGTGGTTGTTTCCGCCGCGGCGGAGCGGGAATCGCAGTCTACCGAATCAACAGGGGCAACGTCCCAATCGACAGCGATCCGCCCGGGCGGCACCTGATGGACGTTTGCGGCCGCGTTGGCGTTCCGCGTCCGTCGGGTGCCGTCATAAGGGTTTTGCGCGGCAGGGGTGAAATGTGTCGCGGATTCTGGGAAAACATACCTTTGGAGGGGAGTCGAGCAATCCTGAGTGGCGATTAGCCACTGGGAAGCCGCCACATGTGTGGACCGCGAGGTGGGATGCTACAATGGCCGGCAGAGATGACGACGAACAGGCCACCACAGGGTACACAGAGACCACAGAGAACTACTAGAACGGACGTTCTTCCCCAACAAGAGCACGTCATAGCGGACTCGACAGTCGTGTTCTTAGTCGTCTGCTCTGTGTGCTCTCTGTGGTTTGCCGACATTGCAGGAGAGCCCGATGCGATCATCCCCCCCAAAAACCGTCTCTTTCGGCTGCTTATTGTCGATACTCACCGTTTGTGTCATGGCCGGCCCGGTGTTTCCGCCCGACTCACTCCCGGCAGCCGAGTTATCCGAGAAGCCCAACGTGGTGTTCATTCTGATCGACGACATGGGCTGGCCCGATTTGGCCTGCTACGGCCACGCGTTTCACGAAACGCCGCACATCGACCGGCTCTGCCGGCAGGGGATGAAGTTCACCGACTTCTATGCCGCCACGCCGGTCTGCTCGTCGACCCGCTCGACGATCCAATCCGGGCAGTACGCCGCCCGGACGGGCATCACCGACTTCATCCCGGGACATTGGCGGCCGTTCGAGAAGCTCGTCGCCCCGCCGATCGAGTCGGGCCTGCCGGCGTCGATCAAGACCCCCGGCGACGCGCTGAAGACGGCCGGCTATGCCACCGGCTATTTCGGCAAATGGCACCTCGGCCCCGAGAATACCAACGGCCCGCAGGTCCGCGGCTACGACGTGACGGCCCGCTCGTTGGGGGCCGACTATCGGGCGTGGCGCAAGTCGAACCAGCGCGGCCCCAAGGCGATCGATCAACTCACCGACCAGACGCTCTGGTTCATCCGTCAGCATCGCCAGCAGCCGTTCTTCGTCACGCTCTCGCACCACGCCGTACACATCCCCCTGGAGTCCACCCCCGCCGCGCTGGAGAAATATCGCCGCAAACCGAAGCCGGCCGAGGGCGTGAACCACCCGGTCTACGCGGCGATGATCGATGATCTCGACCGCAGCGTGGGACGGATCGTGGCCATGCTCGACGAACTGAAACTCGCGGAGAAGACGCTGCTGGTGGTCACCTCCGACAACGGCGGCTTGCGAAAGATCTACACCGGCATAGGCGAGGTCGTTTCGACGAACGCCCCGCTGCGCGACGAAAAGGGCACACTCTACGAGGGCGGCATCCGCGTGCCGCTGATCGTCCGCTGGCCGGGCGTGGTCGAGCCCGGCACGGTCTGCCGCGAACCGACGACCACGGCCGACCTCTTGCCCACGTTCTGCCAGGCCGCCGCGGCCAAGCTGCCCGACCAGCCGATCGACGGCTCGAGCCTGGTGCCGCTGCTGCGCGATCCGAAGACGCCGCTGAGACGCCAGGCGATCTACTTCCACTATCCCCACTACCACCACAGCCGTCCGGCCGGGGCGATCCGCGCGGGCAAGTGGAAGCTGATCGAGTTCTTCGACGGTACGCCGCCGGAACTCTACAACCTCGAAGACGACGTCGGCGAGACCACCAACCGGGCCGCCGAGTTGCCGGAGTTGGCCGAGCAGCTTCACGGTCGGCTTGCCGGTTGGCGTCACGACGTCGGCGCCCGCATGCCCAAGCCCAACCCCAAGTACGACGCGGCCCGTGCGCAGGAGTGGTGGGGCCGGCGGACCAACAAGCCGCTCGACCTGGAGGCCATGGCCCGTCGATACGGCAGCCGGCAGAACGCGCCGGGGGAAAAGAAGAAGAGTCCGTAGTGGAGATCTTGATGCCTCTGGACGATGTCGCACGGAGGCTATATAACCGGGCACTATGAGACGGTGGGCGTCTGTTGCTGTTCGCATGCGCCACGGAATTCACGCGAATCCTGCGACTGCGTTGACACGGATGAGCCAAACCGAAAACAACCGACGCGTGCTGGCCCTGATGGCCCATCCCGACGACGCGGAGTTTCTTTGTGCGGGCACGTTGGTGCGGCTGGCGGAGACCGGCTGGGACGTGCACATCGCCACGCTTACGCCGGGGGATTGTGGCACGACCAGCGAAACGCCCGAGGCGATCTCCGCCCGGCGGACCGGCGAGGCGCGCAAGGCGGCGGCGCTGATCCGTGCGGAATATCACTGTCTCGACGAACGCGACGGGCTGGTGGTTTACGACAAGCCGACGTTGCGGAAGACGATCGATCTCGTGCGGCGCGTGGCCCCGGCGTTGGTGTTCACGCACGCACCGAACGACTACATGATGGACCATGAAATCACCTCGGCGTTGGCCCGGGCTGCCAGCTTCATCTACGGAGCCCCGAACGCCTCGGCCGTTCCGCTGCGGGGAGGTTCGCGGGTGCCGTATCTATACTACTGCGATCCGGTCGAGGGCGTCGACACGTTGGGCCGTCCGGTCGTGCCGACGAGCATGGTCGACATCAGCGGCCAGTTGGAGAAGAAGACCGAGATGCTCGCCTGCCACGCCAGCCAGCGAGAGTGGCTGCGGGCGCATCACGGCACCGACGAATACATCGACTCGATGCAACGGCTGGCCGCCACCCGCGGCGAACAAGCCGGCGTGGCCGCCGCCGAGGGGTTCGTGCAACATCGTGGACACGCCTATCCGCGGAACGACTCGCTAAGCGAACTCGTCACAAAGCCGCGACCGGTGGTCGCGCCCGGAGAAGCAGATCACGAGGGGCCGTAGCAATCAGTTGAAGCAGTCGTGCCGGCGCGACCACCGGTCGCGGCTTTTTGGGAGAACGACGATGCCTCGAGCGATTAGCAAAGTCGCACCGACGTGGTGGGACTATACGACGTTGGACGACGAGATCCTCCGCGATGCGGCCGGCCTGAGCGTCGACGACCTCGAACAACTCACCCGCCCAGGCTTCCGCGTGGTGATGTACGACACGCTGGAGGACTTCTATTTGGCCGAGGCGTTGGAGTATATCGAGGCCTGGCGGCAATCGACCGACGACAACCCGGCGGGGATCTGCGGCCCGATCGGCCCGACCGAACAGTTGCCGCTGGTCGCCCGGCTGGTCAACGCGTTGGATTTGGACGTCCGCGGGGCCCATTTCTGGGGCATGGACGAATGGGTCGACGAACAGGGCCAGCCGGTTCCCACGTCGCACCCGCTCTCGTTCGCCAAGGCCGACATGCAGCTCTGCTTCAACCGGATTCGGCCGGAGTTGCGAATGCCCGAGTCGCACTTGCACTTTCCCACCGGCGATTTGGACACCTACAGCCGCAGCTTCGACGAGGTCCGCTGCGTGGTGATGCAAGGTGGCCAGGGCGAGGTGAAGCACTGGGCGTTTAACGACCCGCCGCGGCGCGAAGGGCCGTGTGCGGATGCACCGCCCTTGCCCGCAGAGTATCGCGAACTGGCCACGCGCGTGACCGACCTGCATCCGATGACGATCATCCAGAATGCCCGCACCTCCGGCGGCGGGCAGGTGGCGCTGGTGCCCACCCGGGCGGCAACCGTCGGCCCGGTGGAGACCTGGAAGGCCGAGCGGGTCTCGATCTGGCAGGCCGGCTGCCACGACAACGCCTTCGGCATGCGGCTGACGGCGTGGATGATCGCCAAGGGCCTGCCCGACGCCTCCGTGCCGATGTCGCTGTTGGCCGAGCATCCGAACGTACAGTTCAACTACTATCGGCCGGGTATCGGTTCGGTCGACGCGGAGATGCACTGACGCATGAGCGAGGACCCTACCGCCGTCAATCCTTACGTCTCGCCCGAGACCCGGCGTCTGCAAGACGAGTCGGACACCGGCTTCTCCTGGCGCGTGGTGGCGTTTGCCGTGCTGGCGGTTTGGGGGACGTGCGCGACTTGTGCGGGGATGGTCGAGCTTCTGGCGGGAGTTGGGGCGGCCGGAACCGCCGGGGGCGTCTTTCCTTGGGAGGACTTCCCGCGCCTGTGGCTGATTCTCAGCGGCGCGTCGGCCGTCGTGGGAGGGCTGTTCTGGATCGCGGCCGCCGGCGCGAGCTTCGACCGCCAATGGCCCCCCGCCATCCTCACTTCGCTGCTGGGCCTACCCCTGCACGCCGCCTTCCTCTACCTCAACCTCATCCACCTCTAATCACTCCCCACTCCGCACTCCCCACTCCGCACTCCCCGCTCAACCCGCGTCTTCCTCACGCCGCTCCGGCACTCTCACCCACACCTCGCCTCCCGCGATTCGAACCTCGAACGTCTCGGCCCTCAGCCGACTAGAATCCGGACAGGTTCCGTCGTCCAACCGGAAGGCCCAGAGGTGGCGATCGCAGATGACCGTGCCGTCAGCAACGTCGCCGGTCCCCAGCGGGGCGCCCATGTGAGGACAGACATCGTTCAGCGCATAGTAGTCACCCTCCCAGCAGAACACGCTCACGCGCCGGTCGCCGACGACGACCGTTTTGCTTTGGCATTCGGGGATTTCCCCAACTTTGGCAACCGCCAGGAATCCATCCACGGTTCAGCTCCGGTCCTGTCTGCGGGAGACGGCCCCCTGGAAAGGGGTAAAAAACCGACGAGATGCGCTGCCGGCAGACACCCTAAGTCATTCTCTCCCAACATTCTAGATGAAAGCCGGGCTGCTGTGTACTGCGCCGCGGCGGTTGCCTAAGGGCCTCTTGCCGCCGGCGCGCCGTGGTGGAAAGGCGACACTGGAATTGCACCGATGTGCTGGTCGTTGGTAAGATAAACTGTGTGGCCATGGGAGGTTAGCCTGTCTGACGAGCCCAGGGCCGGTGTTTGGCACGCGGGTTGCAAAAACACCCGTTGAAACTCGTGCCGGATCGTGCAATCGGCTCTGCTATCCGGCCGGCGAGGGGTTTTTCCGGCAACCCGGGTCCGTTAGAAGAAGAGGTAACCAGATGTTGAGTCTACGCCGAGTGAGCGTTGCCCTGGCCGTGACCGGCGGTCTTGTGTGGATGATTTCAGGATTAGCGACGGCAACGGTGTCGCAGCCCACGCACCCCGACGTCGTGGCGTCGCCCGACGCACCGACGGACGTGACGGCGGGTGAAGCCGAGCCAACGGAGTTGGCCGCACGGTATCACTTGCGGAAGCGGACAAAGCGCTTCTTCAATCGGGCGAAAGGCCGGCGGGTCGCTGCCCGGTATCATCTCCGCAGCCGCAGCCAGCAATTCTTCGACCGAGCGAAGGGAACTCAGGTTGCCGCCCGGTATCATCTGCGGACTCGCAGCCAGCAGTTCTTCGACCGAGGGAAGGGAACTCAAGTTGCCGCCCGGTATCATCTGCGGACTCGCAGCCAGCAGTTCTTTGACCGAGCGAAGGGAACTCAAGTCGCCGGCCGGTACCACCTGAGAACGCGCAGTGCTCGATTCTTCGGCCGCTCGACCGCATAGCCACAATCAACGAAAGCCGCGACCGGCAATCACCGGCCGCGGCTTCGTAGGTTGACGGTAACGGTCGTGGGTCTAGAGAACGATCTCGAATCGCACGCCGGCGACCAGCGCGTCGCGCTCTTGCCCGCTGGGCGAGACGATGTATTGAATGTCGGGCTGGATCACGAAGTACGACGACATCGGAATCTTGTGAAACACTTCGATGGCCGTCTCGTCGTCTTGAGGCGCCATCCGGTTGCTGAAGATCACGTGGGCCAGGCCCACGCCGGTGACGTCGTCGTCGCGGCAGGGAATCAGTCCCTTGTAAACCATGCCGCCGCCGATGTAGTTCGGCACTTCGTTGCGCTCTTCCGGAGCCCAAGCGTACTGCACAAACCCCGCCAGGCCCTGATCGTCATCGGCGGACTGCGATTCCTTCCAGACCATCTGCTCCAGCCCGGTGTGGAAGCCGTGGTTACCCTCGAAGGTCGTGCCGGGGTCGCCGGGGTCTTCGGGGTTGCCGTTGTGGTACCACATTCCGACGTGGCAATCGCCGGGCAAGCGGCCGTCTAACAGGCTCCAAACCGCTTTGAACTCTCCTACGGTGAAGACTTCCCCCGTGCCGGAGAAGCCCCACGTGCGGCCGTCGGCGGCACCGTCGAACACGCCCACGTTGAAGTTCAACCAGTCGGTGATCTGGAAGAAGGTCAACACGCCCATCGCCTGATCGGGCCAGGCCGGCATGGGAATGCTCGGCTGCATGCCGAAGGAACTGTTGACGAAGTCACCGGCCACGTCGACCACGCCGAACTCGGCGTTGGCGTCTTGCTTGCCCAGCCGTATGCTGATCAGCCCTTCGACCACGTCGCGCTGCCACCAGAACTCCGACACCTGCGAGAACCGCTTCCCGCCGTCGAGGTTGCTGACGGCTTGGTAGTCGCCAACGTAGTCGTCGGTGATTCCGCGGCCGTGGGAGTCTTCGGCCAGCACGAACACCGTGCCGCCCGGCCTGTACCCCATCGCGTTCAGATCTGCGGTGATCGCCAAGTCGAACAGCCCGAGGTACTTCGTGGCGTCGTTGGTGGAGAGTCCACCCCGAGCATTGTTGAAGAACTCCCCGGTGTAGATGTACTCCACCGTCAGCCCACCGGTGCCGTGCATCGCATGGCCCAACAGTCCGGGCGGCTCTTCGGCCACGTATCCGCCACCGGTCGTGGCCCCTTCGTCGCCCTGCGACGCGCGGGGAGTTGGCTCTGCGGCCGGCTGCGCCTTCTTATCGTCGGGATAGCGCTTGAAGCGCTTCGCTTCGGCCAGCCCCGGCAGCATCAATCCGACCAGCGCCGCCAACACCACGCCCCAAACGCACTTACGACGGGACATAACCTGCTTCCTCCGTGTTCATGGATCTTCACAGCCGTGGACGCCGGCATCCGCTTCAATGGGTGCAGGCGTGGTTTTCCACAGCATTGATCCTATCGGCGCTTCGGCTTCGTCCGTCCGAATCCTAATCTCCCGGTACAGTTCCCACGCGTTGCGGAAGCACTGCGCGATTTGGCAGTCGTTGGGGTATTTCCGGTCGTCCGGCTATACGGGGCACCTAGTCAATAACACTGAGATTGGTGGGTACCTGGGGTCGAGCGCGGCGAGCCCCCAGCATGTAATAACTGGGGGCTCGCTGCACTCGACCCCAGCCACCCCACCCATCAGTTAGCGTGTTACGTACTACTGGCCCGGTGGGCGGGAATTCCCGCCGGATTCTCCCGCGCGCCGCAAACGCGAGCTATGGTTCAGTGAGGTGGAATTCTCCGACCTCGTCGTTGCATTGAGAAGTCTCTTCTAAGACGCTCGTTTCGACTCAGCATTCGCTGGACAACTTGAAAGGCACCTGTGATGCGCACCTGGGATCTGGCGGTCCGCCTATTGGCGGCCGTCATCGCCGTATGTTCTTGTCTGTACGTTCCCTGCCAAGCCAACGAAAGGACCTCCTCGTATCGTGCCGCCGTGCGGTCGATCACTTCCGAGGAACTGCAAATGCACGTCGACTACCTGGCCGACGACTCCCTGGAAGGCCGCGAGCCGGGCACGCGCGGCGGCCTGCTGGCCGGCGACTATCTTCGCGACCAACTCGAGGCCTTGGGCCTGTCCGCAGCCGGTCCCGACGGCGGCTTCTTCCAGCCGTTCGAGGCGGGGCGGCGCAACGTGCTGGCAATGGTCGAGGGCTCCGACCCGCAACTCAAACACGAGGTCGTCGTGGTCTGTGCCCACTACGACCACGTGGGCTACGGCACCGAAGAGAACAGCGCTGGCCCGATCGGACAAGTCCACAACGGCGCCGACGACAACGCCAGCGGCACCTCGGCGCTGTTGGAATTGGCCGGCGCTTTTGCCCGGCTTTCACCGCCGCCGAAACGGTCGATTCTGATGGCCTTTTTCGATGGCGAAGAGGCGGGCATGCACGGCTCGCGACACTGGGTCGCCCAGCCGACGGTCCCCCTGGAGCGGGTCGTGGCGGCGGTGAATCTCGATATGGTCGGGCGGCTCCGCGACAACCGGCTGACCGTTTACGGATCGCGCACCGGCTACGGGCTGCGGCGGCTGGTGAGCCGACAAAACGAAGAGACGGCCTTGTCGATCGATTTCTCCTGGGAACTGGAAGACGACGCCGACCATTACACGTTCTTCCGCGGCGACGTGCCCGTGCTCTTCTTCCACACCGGATTGCACGACGAATTCCATTCTCCAAAGGACGACGCCCATCTGATCGACAGCCAAGGGATGGGCCGCGTGACGCGGCTGGCGTTCGCAGTCGTGTGTGAACTGGCCCAGCGCGATACGACTTCCGAATTCCGCCAGGCGGCCGGCAGCGAGACGGAAGATCTCCGCCAGAAACTGGCCGAATATGAGCCCAAGTTGCCCGATCGGTTGGGCGCAAAGTGGCCGCAACAGGCCGCGTCGCGCGGCGGGGTGTGGGTGTCGCACGTGGCCGCCGGATCGCCCGCCGCGAAGGCCGGGATCCGCCGCGGCGATCGGGTGGTGCGGTTTGCCGGCCACGAGATCGAAGCCGACGACGAGTTGGCCACGGCCGTATTGTTCGCGTCGCACGAAGTTCCCGTTACCGTACGGCGGCCGCGTCAAAGAGATCTGCTCGATCTGACCGTCGAGCTCGACGGCAGCCCGATCAGGCTGGGGATTACCTGGCGGGCCGACGAGGCCGAGCCGGGAACGGTGGTGCTGACGCACGTGGTCTCCGGTTCTCCCGCCTTCGCCGGCGGCTTGCGATCGGGCGACCGCGTTTATCGAATCGACGGCCGAGATTTTACCGCCGACGCCTTCGTCGAGATGGTCAACCGCCCCAGCGCCGCGCTGGCGTTGCTGGTCGAGCGCGACGGACAGATCTTCACGGCCGTGCTGCGTTTCGACTCGCCGGCCAAGAAGCAAGCGGCATAGACGCGGGACTTGCGTAACCTCTGGCCGGCTGCGGCGGGGGAGCGACTGCTTTGAGATCACAATAGCCGCGGGCGGAAGCCCGCGGAGGGTCGAGAAGGGCGTGTTCGTGATACTACGGGGGTTTCGGAGCGACGCCGCTCGTCGAGGGGCCGGTGGCGTCGCTGTAGATGCTTCAAACCCTCCGCAGGCTTCCGCCTGCGGCTAGGGGAAACACAACACTTGCGAGAACCGTCCGCGCCACTGTCACCCCCTCACCCCCTCACCTCCTCACCCCTCCCCAAGTTCCGCCAGCACCTCTTCCGGGATGTTGAAGTTGGCCGACACGGCCTGCACGTCGTCGTGATCGTCGAGGCGCTCCATCAACTTAAACACCTTGCGGGCGTCCGATGCGCCCAGATCGACCGTGTTTTGCGGGATGCGGGCGAGTTGGCTGACTTCGGTCTCGATCTCGGCGTCGGCCAGGGCCTTGATGACGTCTTGATAGACGCTCGGGTCGCAGGTGATCTCGAAATTGCCGGACTCTTGGCGCACGTCGTCGGCGCCGGCCTCCAGGGCAATCTCCATCAGGGTGTCTTCGTCGGTCCTCTCGGCGGGGATCATAAACAGCCCCTTGCTGTCGAACATCCAGGCCACGCAGTTGGTGCTGCCGAGCTTGCCGTGGGCCATCTCGAAGATCTTGCGGATTTCCGGGGCGGTGCGGTTGCGGTTGTCGGTGAGCACTTCGCAGAGCACGGCCACGCCGCCGGAACCGTAGCCCTCGTAGACAATCTCTTCGAGGTTGCCGCCGTCGATTTCGCCGGTGCCTTTCTTGATCGCCCGTTTGATATTGTCCTTGGGCATGCTCACGGCTTTGGCGTCGTCGATGGCGTAACGCAGCCGGAGGTTGGCGTCGGGATCGCCGCCGCCCATCTTGGCGGCCACGATGATCGCCTTGGAGAGCTTGCTCCACATCTTGCCGCGCTTGGCGTCGACGAGAGCTTTCTTATGCTTGATGCCCGCCCAGTGGGAATGTCCTGCCATGGGATTTACCTTCTTCGAGACTCCGAATAACCTACCGCCGCACGGAAAGAATCGACGCGCGGCCGTTCACTTCTGTTTGAGCTTCTCTCGTACCCGCTTCGCTTCCTCGGGCTCCTCGCGTGCGTCGAACGCCGCGACGGCCCTTTGCCAGGAATCTCTGGCCTTGTCGGGTTGATTGGCCCCGAGGTAGGCGTCGCCGAGGTGGTCGAGGATCGTGGCGTCGGGCTCGTCGTCGGTTTCCGCTTGCAGCCGGACGGCCTTTTCGAGTTCGGCCACCGCCTCGTCGAAGCGCCCCAGCCGGTAGTAGATCCAGCCAAGGCTGTCGCGATAGGCGACGTTTTCCGGCTCGGCGTCGACGGCCAGGGTGATCATGGCCAGCGAGCGGTTGAGGTGTTTGCCTTCGTCGGCCCAGAGGTAGCCCAGGTCGTTGCTGGCCCCAACGTCGCCGGGAAACTCGTCGAGCACCTGTTCGAGCCACTCTTCGGCCGCCGGCAACTCGTCGCAAAGCACGGCCAGATGCGACAACGTCAGCCGGGCTTCGCGGAGCAACTCGCGCGTTTCGGGCGAATCGTGTTGGGAGTCGAACTTCTCGACCAACTCGCCGAATGCAGCCGCCGCCTCGTCGTTGCGATCGGCCCGGAACAGGATCCAGCCGAGCAGTCCTTGGTAGCGGGGGGAGTCTTCGTCGAGTTCGATCGCCTTGCGGATGGCAGCGACCGCTTCGTCCGTCCGCTCGGCCAGCGACGCGGCTCGTGCGAGGTAATGGTGGAAGGCCGGATTGCCGTCCGGGAGGACTTTCTCGTCGATCGCCCGCTGAAAAACCCCCACGGCGTCGGCCGCTCGATCTTGAATCAGCAGCCCAAGCCCCCAGGTCAAGAACAACTCGGCCGCGTCGTCGGGCTTGGCCTTCAGCGCCAATTCGAAAAACTCGGCGGCCACGTCGAACTGCTCGGTCTCCAATGCCAACAATGCCACGGCGTATCGCGAGCCGAAATCGAACGCATCCGGATCGGCAGCGACCTGGTCTTTGCCGGCCTTGACCAGGGTTTCCACCAACTTGCGGTCTTCGACCATCGCCTTGCCCTGGTCGCCGAGGATCTCCAACGTTCCGGCCACGCCCACCGCGCTGCCGAGGGTCGCGAGCAACTCGGCGGGGCGATTGGTTTGGCGGTAGATCTGGGCCAGGTTTCGCTGGCCGACGGGCGTGGGCGACTTTTCGGCCAATCTGCGATACAGCGGTTCGGCCTTGTCGAACGCCTCTGCCTCGAAATACTTGCCCGCCAGGTAATACGCCAGCGGCACGTTGTCGGGATCGTCCTGGCGGAGTTTCTCCAGTTGAGCCAGCAGTTCGTCGCCACGGCCGAGGTCTTCGAGCACCTCGGACAGAAGCTCACAGGGTCCGATGCCTTCGCTGGCCAGATGCTCCTCGGAACACTTCCGCAGCGCCGCCAGCGCCTTGGCCGGTTTACCGCGTTTGGCGTGGACCTGGGCCTGGTTGAATTGCCAAAGACCCTCGTCCGGCTCGGCCTGATGGGCCGCGCGGAAGGCGGCCAGCGCGTCGTCCGGCCGCCGGGCCTGGAGGAAGCACTCGCCGAAGAGCGTCTGCGTCAGGGCCGGCTTGCCCAGTAGGATCTGGCGGCGGTGTTCGTCGGTGAGCTTGTGTTCTTTGGGATGCTCGAGCGCCTCGACGACGTCCGCAAATCCGTCGGCCGCCTCTTCGTATCGTTCGCAAAGGTGGTACAGCCGGCTGAGTTCCATCCGCAGCACCACGCTGTCGCCGGCCGCTGGCTCCTCGGCCCGGGCGGCCACGGCCGCTTCGTAGAGTTTCACCGCCTGCGGCCATTCGGCCTTGCCCGTAAGATGGATACCCAAGAACCGCAACAGCCGATGGTCGACCTGTCTCAGGTCGGCCGGCTCCATGCGTTGGGCATAGCGTGCGGCCTCCTCGCGGCGCCGCAGGCCGAAGGCCAACGTGAGCACGTTACGGGCGACGGTCGCAGCTTCGCCATCGTAGCGCACCGCCCGCTGGTAGCATTGCAGGGCCTCGGCGTATTTCTGCTTACGTTCGAGCGATCGCCCGGCGGAGAAGAGCGCGGTCGCCTTCAGCCGATCCTCCTCGGCCTCGGTACGCGTCCGCCGGGGCACCAGGACTTCGGGCACGTCGTCGAGAACTAACGGCCGCGGGCGGGGGTCATTGGGCGTTGCGGCCGGGCCGCCCTGTACGGCTGCGGCCGACGAAGCCGCAAAGACGGCCCAAGCGACAAGCGTCAGCCGGCCCAAACCAACGTGCGGCCAAACCTGGCGAACGTGCACGGCGAGTCTCCTCTGTACTGGGATCTGGCGCACTGGGATCTAGCGCACTGGGATCTAGCGCACTGGGATCTAGCGAGGCTTTCGTTTGGAGATTCCCTGTGCGGCCGGCTTCTCTTTTCCGTCGCCCTCGCGGGCTGCCTTGCGCCCGGCCGTCTGTGCGGCGTTCTTCGCGGCAGACTTCTTCTTGCTGGAAGAGGGCTTCTTGCTCGCACCGGCCGAGGCATTCTCACGCTTCGACGAACCGCGTTTCGATTTCGCCGGGCGTTTCGCTTCGCCGGCAGTGCCCGTATCCGACGCGGCCTCCGACTTTTTGGCCCGGGTTTCGGCAGACTTCTTCCGCACGCGGCGACGCGGCAGGCGGCCCTTGGCGTCGGGGTCGATTTCCAGCAGGACTTTCCGCACGTCGGGCGAGTACGGGTTGGCGGTGAAGTCGGCTCCAAATTGATGCAATATCGAACCGAATTCGATCCCCTTGGCCTTGGCGATGGCCCGCTCCAAGCCGGGCACGACACACGCTTTGACGTCCTTTTCAGAGACCAGTTCGACCACGTGCAGCGCCTTGACGACGCCCGAGTCGATCGGAATCGCGTGCCCACCGAGCGCCGATTGCACCACGCTGGAGACCGTGAAATTGGTGGACCCGTCCAGTCCGTGAAGCCATTTGACCGTTGGGCCGAGGTTCTTCTTGCGATATTCTTCCAGGTCGAAGGCGTAGGTTTCCTCGAAGACGCTCTGCAAAACTCGCTTCAGCCGGCTGCCGGCGGCCCGTGGCATGGGCAGGCCGCCCATCACCTCGGCGAGTTCGGTGACCGAACTCACGCGCACCTCGTTCCAGTCGAAGAACGTGTCGACCACCGCCGCGAAGGCCTCTTCGGCCGCATCGTGATGCGCGTCTTCCAGGCAGCAAGCAAACAGCAAGTGTTCCAACACCGGCCGCTGCGGTTGGGGAGCCGCCGGGCGGTAGTGCTTCTTGAGCACCTTGGCGACGTGGGCGAATTGTGTGGTACGGCTGGTCGATCCCATCTCAATGGCTCTTGGTGGTCGCAGTGGAATGTCGAGCGCCGCGCTCCCGATCGGGGACCGTGGTGGGACGGCGCCGTGTGGTCTACTCGTCGGGGATCTCGCCGGCGGCCTCGCCTACCGACTCGTCCGGCGGCCCCAATGGCGGTTCAGGCAGCGACTCGGCCGAGTCGTCCGACGAGCCGTCGTGTTTGTCGGGCAATATCCGATCGAGGATCTGCGAGATCTCGATCGACTTCTTCACTCCCTGATCCAACAGGAAGGTCAACTTCGGCGTGTAGCGGAGATCGACCCGTTTGGCGATCTTCGACTGCAAGAACCCGGCCGCGCTTTGCAGCCCGCGCAGACTCAGGTTTTGGTGTGCGTCGTCGCCCATCACCGAAACGTGTACCTTGGCGGTGCGCAGATCGGACGAGACCTCGACGTAAGTCACCGTAACGTCGCGGATGCGGGGATCCTGCAGGTCGGTCAAGATCGCCATACTGACGACCTCGCGGATGGCCTCGGCAGCTTTCTGAGCGCGTCGCGACGGCATGGGGCTCTCGGTTGAACTCGGTGTGGTCGGGTGGGCGTCGATTCCCGGCGGTTCGCCGGCCGCTGAGGGTCACCGGCGCAACCGGTCGGCCGCGGGCGCCATCCGTGCGGCCGGGCTACAGGGACCGGGGAGTCTCCTCGATCTTGTAGGCTTCGAGCACGTCCCCTTCCTTGAGGTCGTTGTATCCCTTGAGTTTGATGCCGCATTCGAACCCGGCGCGGACCTCGCGAACGTCTTCCTTCACACGCTTCAGCGAATCGACCGCATAGTCGCCGATGATGCGGCTCTCGCGAATCACGCGGCAACGGCAGTCGCGTTGGATGACGCCTCCGGGAAGCACCTGACATCCGGCGATGGCCCCCAGCCGGCTGATCTGGAAGACCTGCTTGACCAGCGCCCGGCCCGCCACGACTTCGCTCTTCTCCGGTTTGAGCATACCCTCCAGGGCCGCCCTGAGATCCTCGCTGACTTGATAGATAATCTCGTAGCGGCGGACCTGAACGCCGCGCTGATCGGCCAGCAGCCGAGCCCGCTCGTCGGGAACGACGTTGAAACCGATGATCACGGCGTCGGAGGCGTCGGCCAGGTGGACGTCGGCCTCGGTGACCCCACCCACGCTGGCCTGGAGGATCTTGACTTGGACCTCCGGGTGCTCCAGCTTGGTCAGTTCCTTGCGGATGGCCTCGATCGAACCCCGTACGTCCGCACGCAGAATGATATTCAGCGTCTGCACCTCTTGCTCTTCGAGCTTCTCGAAGAGGTTTTCCAGCGTCACGTGCTCGCGAGTGCCGCTGAGTTCGCGCTGGCGCATCGCATCGGCGCGCCGCTCGGCCAGCGTACGGGCTTCGGAGATATCGTCCAAGACGTGAAAACGGTCGCCCGCGCCGGGGGCTACGTCCAGACCGGTGACGTTGACCGGCGTGGAGGGTCCCGCCTGCTTGTGCCGCTTACGCGACTCGAGCGTGTCGTACATCGCCTTGACCTTGCCGTGGGCCGGGCCGCAGACGATCACGTCGCCCACCTTCATGGTGCCGCGCTGTACGAGCAGCTTGGCCACCACGCCGCGGCCCTTGTGCGATTCGGCCTCCAGGCAGGTGCCGATTCCCGCCCGATCCCGGTTGGTCGCGTATTCGTGCAACTCGGCGACGGTCAGCAACGTTTCCAACAGGTCGTCGATCCCCTCGCCGGTGGTGGCGCTGGTCTTGATCACTTCGGTATCGCCGCCCCATTCGGTAGGCAACAGTTCGTTGGCGGCCAATTGCTCGTAGATGCGTTGCGGATCGACGCCGGGCAGGTCCATCTTGTTCATGGCCACCACGATCGGGACTTCGGCCGCTTTGGCGTGGCTGATCGCCTCTTCGGTCTGCGGCATCACACCGTCGTCGGCCGCCACGACCAACACCGCAATGTCGGTCACGTTGGCCCCCCGGGCGCGCATCTCGGTGAACGCTTCGTGGCCGGGTGTGTCGACGAACGCCACCGCCCGGCCTTCCTTCTGCACGCGATAGGCCCGAATGTGTTGCGTGATTCCACCCTTTTCGCCGGAGACGACGTCGATCCCGATGATCCGATCCAGCAGCGACGTCTTGCCGTGGTCGACGTGGCCAAGGAAGGTCACGATCGGCGGCCGGGGCTCCAGCGAAGTGGGATCCTCTTCCTCTTCCCATACCGCCTCCAACTTGTCTTCCAGCGCCTCTTCCTGCCGGAACTCGACCTCGACGTCCAACTCGGTGGCCAAGAGTTCGGCCAATTCGCGGTCCAAGGTGGCGTTGATGTTGATGGCGCCCGTCGCACCGAGGTCCATCAGGGCGCGCAACACTTCGGCCGCCGGTTTGCTGACGGCTTCGGAAAAACTGCGGACGATACACGGCAGTTCGACGACCACCGCTCCCTTGCGCGGGGCCGCGGTGTTGGCGCCCGTACGTCGAATCCGCAGGCGCCGCCGCGGACCGCCGCCGTCGTCTTCGCCGCGTCGGCGGCGGGCACTGGCCTCGCGCTTCCGCTTCAGTTGCCGGTGCTCGCGTCCCCCTAAGGCGGCCGCGCCACCCTCCTTGCCCGCTGCTCCCGCGCGACCTCGGCGTCGCCCTTCGCGACCCGGCAGCGGCGTTCCCGTGGCAGGCGTCGTCGCATCGGACGCGCGGGAACGCACGGCGGCCTTATCGGCGGCCTTCTTCTTCTTCTCGTGCTTGCGGAGGTGCTCTTCCAACGGTTTCGTGCCGGCCTTGCTGGCCCGAATCGCATCCAAAGGGAGTTTGATGTCCGGCTTCTGCGGAGTGGGTTCCTTCGACTTTTTCGACGGAGGCGGAGTAGACGCCGCGGGCATCGGCGCCAAGTGGAACGTGGGCCCCGTCTTCTCCGGAGGTTTCGGCGGTTTGTCCGGCTTTCCCCCGGTCGGCTTGGCCTGCTTCTGCGAAAGTTCCGGCGGCCTCGACGAAAGTGCCGGGGCGGGTCTCAGCGGCATCTCAGGTGGCTTCGCCGGCATGCCCAGCGGTGGCTTCGCCGGCATACCCAGCGGTGGCTTCGTCGGCATACCCAGCGGTGGCTTCGTCGGCATACCCAGCGGTGGCTTCGTCGGCATGCCCAGCGGTGGTTTCGTCGGCATACCCAGCGGTGGTTTCGGCGGCGTGTCCTGCTGCGGCTGCGGCTTCTCCGGCACCTTCTCCGGCGCCTTCTCCGACACCTCAGGCCGGGCAACGGGAGACTTGGCCGATCTGGACGACCGTATCGATGCGGCCAACGGCGGAACGGACGAAGACAGCGGAGGCGCCGACGGCGGCGTGGACGGAGCGACAGGCGGAGTTGTCGCCGGCGGCGACGGACTCGCTGGTGTCGACGTGGCCAGAGGAGAAACGGGAGCGGCAGACGGCGCGGGAGGCTCCGGCGGCATTGGCGCAGGCGGCTCTTGCGGCGCCGGCGGCGTTGGCACGGCGTCGCCCGGGCTCTCGCCTTCCGGCGCGGCCGGTTCCGGTTCGTCTACCCTCTTCGGCGGGGTGGGCAATACGGGAATCTTGCCCATGGCGGTGCCGCCGGCCGGCGCGATGTAATCTTCGCGACGGAACTCTCGGGGAGCCGCCGGAGAAACCGCCGTACTACGGGGAGCCGCCGCGCCACCGGCCGGGGCCTTCCCCCTTCCCATATGGTCTTTGATCTTGGCGACTTCGTCGTCCGACAGGCTGGCCAGCGCAGACCCCTTCCCCGTGATGCCTGCCTTGTTGCAGACATCTACCAGAATCTTGCTGTCGATCTTGAGTTCTTTCGCTAACGCGTAGATACGGATGGCCACGTGGCCTCTCCCTTTCAAATTGTCTCGGCCGGCCTGCAGCGGCCGTCGCCTCGTGTAAAAAAACGCCTACGACATAAGGTTCTCCTTATGAAACCGTGTTTGGGTACAACACGTCTGGCCTCAACCCTCCGTCTTCTCGTCGGCGGATACCTCGTCGGAATCGTCTTCCTGTGCAGACGGCTGCGACGTTTCCGCCTCCACAGCTTCCGCCTCCACGGCGTCCGACGCCACAGCGTCCGACGCCACATCCGGCACGTCCGCCGGGGGCTCGACGGCGGGCACAACGTCCCCGTCCGGCTCGTCACCACCGCTTTCGCTCTGCTGGACCGTCGCCTCTGTAACGGCTTCCGCCGTGGCTTCCGCGGCGGGCGGATCAATCGCGTCGGCCTCGCCGGAAGCCGGCTGTTGGGCCGATGCCTCCGATTCGGTGTCCTCAGCTTGCTCATCGCCGGCTGGCAGTGCTTCGGCGGCTGGCGGTGCTTCGGCGGCTGGCGAGGCTTCCGCGGAGGCTTCCTCTTCCTCGGCCTTCGCAGCCTCTTGTGCCTTCGCGGCCGCGGCAGCCGCTTCGGCCTCTGCCGCCTCGCGGCGGTCTTGTTCTCGCTGTGCGCGTCGCTGTTCCAGCGCGGCCCGCTCCGCTTCTTCTGCCTTGATCTCGGCCTGCTCGACGATCGCGTCGGCCTGCTCGGTGGTCAGTCCGCCCATCTCCATGAGGATATCCGGCTCGATCACCGACAGATCGTCGTAGGTGAGGAAGCCCTCTCCCACTAGTCTCTCGGCCAACTCGTCGGCCACACCCTCAAGTTCCGAATAACCGACGACCGCCTGCTCGATCTGGTCGTCGAGCTCATCCCGGGTCATAATCTCGATGTCCCAGCCGCAGAGCTTGCTCCCCAAGCGAACGTTCTGCCCGCGGCGCCCGATGGCCAACGAGAGTTGGTCCTCGCGAACAAGCACGATCGCGCGGCCGAGCATCTGGCAAAGGATCACTTCGTCCACGTCGGCCGGTTGCAGCGAGTTGGGAATCAGGATCTGCATATCGTCGTTGTAGCGGACGATATCGATCCGCTCGCCGGCCAACTCGTCGACGATGTTCTTGATACGATTTCCTCGCACACCGACGCACGCCCCCACGCAATCCACCCGCTGGTCGGTACTGGCCACGGCGACCTTGGTGCGATAGCCGGGCTCTCGGGCAACGGCCCTGATTTCGATCACTCCTTCGGCAATCTCGGGAATCTCCTGCTCGAAGAGCCGCTGGACCAGTTGGGGCTTGGTGCGGCTGAGGATGACCTTCACGCGGCTGCCCCGTTTGTTCACCTCGTAAACGGTGGCCCGAACGCGCTCGTTGGCGTGGTGGGTCTCGCCGGGAATCTGCTCACCGCGGGGCAGGATCGCCTCGACGTCGGGCAGGCTGACCGTAGCGGCTCCGCCTTCGTAGCGTTGGATCTGCCCGGTCATCAACTGGCCCTTGAGTTCCTCGTACTTATCGTAGAGCGAGTCCCGCTCGGCCTCGCGGATCTTCTGGATCATCACCTGCTTGGCCGTTTGGGCCCCGATGCGCTCGGCCATTTCCTCCGGTGAGAGCGGCACCCCGTTATGGGTACCCGAGATGGTCCCGTTACTGCGGTCAATCTCAACGACAATCTCCTCCTCTTCGCCGAAGTGCTTCTTGGCGGCCGAAACCAGGGCCGCTTCGATGCCGGCGAAGACGATCTCTTTGTCGATGTTCTTGTCGCGGTGGATCGCGTCGACGACCCGAAGTAGTTCGGTAGGATCCATCGAGGTTCACTTTCCCCTTGCCGGGGACGGTTGCCGTCCGTGGGATACTCGGTGCCAATTCGGCCACGCCCGCTGCACACCACCATCGCCGGCAGCCGGCTGCGGCTACACCAATACTTCCCCCGCCCCTCTCGGCGGCCACGAGCTGCCGAGAGACCAAACAAGCCTGCAAAAGCTTGTGAGTTCACAACTTAGCGGGTTTGGTAATCTGGTAAGCATACCGGCCGCGTTTCGAGGTGTCAAGCCGGCCACGACTACCCCACGGGTACACCGTGTGCCAGACGTACCGTTCGCAACGGTTCCTCAGCCTGTAGCGATCGATGTTGATCGGAGATATGGGAACTCTAGGGGCACAAGTGCCCAGATGGCGTGCCACGTCCACCTCCGGGCGGGGCACCACACTGCATCGATTCAGCGGCCACTTCCGTTGTCCCGCTAGACGATTCAACCTCTTGGCTATCAGAGTTTTACGACACATCAGACAGCGCGCCCGAATCGCCTTCCGGCCTGCGCGCAGATAGAAAATGCCGGGCCGAACGCTACTCGAAACGCCCGCATAAGAGATATGGTCAATCTAGCTTGATTGGACTACTGACGCACGTTTGAGTCGATAGAAACAAACGTGACGTGCCAAACGCGGAATGCCCCTTGAGTTGCAGTAGACGCTCAGGCCAATCATACTAGACACGCCGCACCAGCAGCGAGCTGGCCTGACCTTGCGGGGTCACGCTCACGTTGATGAAGCTGTCGCCGGCGGGCACGCTCCCTTCGGCCACGACCCGAATGGGGCATTCCGGATCCGGTGTCTCGTAGTTGAGTACTGCAAACAGGCCCCCGTGGCGTAGGGCCAGGAGACTCCCGATCAGCTCCACGAGTCCGCTGCCGGCCCCGAGATTTCCGCAGTAGCTCTTTGCGGCCACTACCGGCACCGGCTCGGTTCGGCTGCCAAACACCTCTTGGATCGCCCTGGCTTCCTCAATATCGCCGCTGCGAGTGCTCAGACCGTGTGCGTGAACGTGGCCGATCTGATCGGGGGCCACGTCGGCACCATTCAGAGTGGAACGCAACACGTTGGCTATCGCCTTGTCGCGCCGCGCCGCCAACTTCGGCCCCACCGCCGAACTGGACGCCCCGGCGAGGACCTCTCCGTAGATCGTGGCGCCTCGGGCTTCAGCGGCCGAAAGCTCCTCCAGCAAGATCGTGCCGGCCCCTTCACCCAAGACCATGCCGGTGCGATCGCGATCGAACGGCCGGCTGGCCCGCTCCGGCTCGATCTGGCCCAACGCCACCTCTTCCTGCTGCACCGCGTGGATCATCTTGACAGGATGCAGCCGCGTACCGGTGGCGCCGGCCAGCATCCGGTCGGCATTGCCGCGGACGATGATCTGGTAGGCCTCGGCGGCGGCCAGGTTGGCCGCCGCTTCGCGCAAGGTGATCGAGTTGTTCGGGCCGCGCAGGTCGTTGTAAATGGCCAAGTGGCTGGCCGGCATGTTGGGTAGGTATTTCAGCAGCCATAGCGGCGAAAGCTCGGGCATCCCTTCGCCGGCCCAGCGCGAGAACTCAAATTGGCCTGCGTCGTCCAAACATCTGAGGATCCCTTCGGTAAACTCCTCCGGCACGGAGAGCATGTAGTCGGCGCCGAAGCTGATGCCGAACCGTTCCGGATCGACCTGTTCGAGATCGATGCCCGCATCGGCCAGGGCCAATTGGGCCGCCGCGACGCCCATCAGGGTCTCCCGGCACATCACCTTAAGCCCCTTGCGGATCGCCTTCTTGCGGGCCTTATCCAATGGGCCGAAATCGTCGATCTTGCCCTGAAACTCGTCGGCCTCGGCCGCAAACGGGACCGGCGCGGCGTCCGGCGGCAAGCTCGTCAACGGGGCCACACCGCTGCGGCCCGAGGAAAGGGCCTCCCAGACGGACTCCGGCGAGTTGCCCAACGGAGAAACGACCCCCATGCCCGTAATCACGACGCGGCGCTGCGTGGAACTCATGCACTCACCAGTAGTTCTGCAATGTGGAATGCCCTGCCGGACGGTTGCGAAGACGGGGTATTCTAGCCCGAGGTTGCGGGAGAGTCGAGGGAGACCCGCCGGGCGTATGGATGGTGCGGCCGAGCGTGTACCAACGAGAACGACGCGGCCGGTGCGAATCGCGGGAGGTGTAAGCAATCGCCCAACCCGTCAAGAGCCGTTCGTAGCGACCGCATTCATGCGGTCTTTCGCGGGATTCTGGTGCTCGGCCCCGATGAATCGGGGCACTACGAACGGGTTAGACGAATGCCTACCGGGAGGTCAGCGCAACTCTTTTTCGCCAAGCATGTTGCGTCGAGGTGCCTGCCGCCCGATCCAGAGCAGGATCAGTGCCCCGGCCAGCAACATCGAGACAGCCGGCTCGGGAACCACGTGGATTTCGCCGTGCCTCACTCCGCCGCCGAATCGGTCGACGTACTCGAGCGTGAAGCGGTCGGCGTCGGTCCCCGGCTTGGTCAGCGAGCCCAGCGACACGGCGGCGTAGAAGAGCCACCCATCGAAGGTGCCTTCACCAACCGTGTTGCCGTTGGCCGACACGAAGTGCGCCGGGCCGCCGTCGGCGAGCAGACCGCCGGCCACATCGAGCCCCGGCCCGCCAAAGAGCCCGTCGCTATTGAGCGTCCAGTTCATCACCCCATCCGCCCACACGGTGAACTCGCCGGTCGCCGGATCGTACTCGGCACGGGCCGATCCGGATGTGCCACCGTCAGGAGGGCCTGGCCCCGGGTCGCCGGTGAAGGAAGAAATCAGATCGGTGATGTCCTGCCCATCCACGTTCCCGTCGCCGCGTCCAGTCGTTCCGCCGGCCGTGTCGTTTTCGGTCCACGTGCGATCGGCGGGGTCGCCGGGGCGGCTGAAATGGGTGATCAGACGGGTAATGTCCTGACCGTCGACGGCACCGTCACCGTTGCCGTCGCCACCGGTGGCGTTGTACACGTCGACGACCGCGCCGGCCGGCCCCCCCGGCTCGACCTCATCGACGTAACGTACGCCACCGTGGAACACCCCCAGGCCCAAATGACCGGCCGTCCCGGCTCCGGGAACGTGCATGGCCGGCACCTCGTCGAAGACGGCGCCGACGCCTTCCGGGCCCGCAGCGGTGAGGATCGTATAGGTAGAGGTGGTGCCGACGGCCGCCGCAGCGACGTCGATCACCTGCAAGCCGAGCTTACCGGGCAGATAGGCGTCGCCGTCGACGGCGATCAGGCCGTTGGTCGCGCCGCCCAATTCACAGACGTATTCCGCGTTTGGCCGCAGGATCAGGTCGCCCGCCAGTGAAAGCGTTGCACCGTCGGCCACCGCCACCGTGCCACTGCCGACCGTCAGCTTCTTCGCGGCACGGTCCTCTGCCACGGTAACCGTATCGATCCGCACCACCGCGTTGGCCGCCGCTCCAGGCAGCGTCTTGAAGGGCTCGTCGGCCGCGTTGAGCCAGCGGGAATTGCCGGTGCCGGCATCGATCTCGCCCCAGAGCCCGTCGCCGAGCCCATCCCACGTGAACGTGACCGGCCCGGTTATTGCGTGTGTCAACTGCCCGACGGCCTCGATAACGCCGGTTCCGGCGATGCGGATCGTCTCCGGATCTTGCGCGGCGATCTCGTCGAAGGCCATCGGCAGCAAGAGCCTCACGTCGTAGACCGCCTGTTCGGCGCCGATGGCCGTGAGCGCGACGTCGACTTCGGCCGTCGCATCGGTCGTGGCCCGCAGTTGCTCATCGGCCATATTGATCGACAAGGTACTGCCGGGGATCCTCGCGTCGAACGACCCACCGTTGATCACCACCTCGTGTGGCAGCGTGCTGAAACGCCCGTCTTGCACGGGGCCATACGGAACCGGCGTATTGGGCGAGACCTTCATGCCCTTGGAGTCGACCTCGATCAGCCCGAAGGCGTACGAGAAGTGGACGTCGGTGGCCAAGATCTTCCCAGGCGTTTCCTCCACGAACGCGATTGCCGTCACCGTCGGCTCGAGCGTGCCCGGGTCGAAGTCGACCAGCAGATCGGCCTGCATGGTACCGGAGAGATCCGTGGTGTCGGTCTTGCTGCCGTAGGCACCAACCGTGAGCGTCAGGTCGAGCCGGTTGGCGTCGTTGCTTGGCGGTGTGAGATTCAGCGGCACCACCACCGCCACGGCCGGCGATGCCAACACGAGAGCGGTCAGGCCCACGGCGGCCAAGACGAGCGATCGGGCGGAGCGTCTCATTCGGGATCCCCTTCCAAGGAGCCGGATTGCCGGGTACGAAATGCACCAACACCGATTATAACACGTCCGCGATGCATTGGGTTTCGTGAAATGCCCGCCAAAGGGGTGGTTTTCGCGGGTTGACGGCCGGCGACTCGCTGCGGTGATCCCGGGTACAATACACTCTGACGTAGGGCCGCGTCCGGGCCATAGGGCAAATCCGGCTTGCAGAAGGAGTGGTCCGATGGGTCGAACGCGCCGCAGAGCCGGCTTCACTTGGGCGGAACTGATCGTAGTGCTCGTCGTGTTGGGCGTGCTGGTCGGACTTCTGCTCCCGGCGGTACAGCACACTTGCCACGGCCCAAGCAACCGAGGCGCCTGCTTGAACAACATGGCTCTTCCGTTTCTAGGTGCAAACTCCTGGAAACCTGCGAGCCAGCGTGA
>CAYYNP010000134.1:0-25214 GCA_964472545.1 uncultured Planctomycetaceae bacterium
CCCCCCCCCCCCCCCCCTCCCCCCGCGGGGGGGGGGCCCCCCCCCCCCCCACCCCAGCCACCCCGCCCGTCAGTTGACTTGCTACGGAGTACTGAGCCGGAAGACAACGTTCTACAGCCGCAGGCTCGCCGTCCAAGCCATGCCGGCGATGTAGATACTGAACGTGAGGATAGCCAGCATCACCAGGCAGACCCAGCGCTCGGCCCCGCGGGAAGTCCAGCTAACGGTCAACAGACCCACCGCCAGCACGACCGACGAGAAGACGAAGAAGATCTGCCGCCAATAGCCGTTGATATTGTTGTTGGCGGCGGCTTCATCGGCGGCGATGCGGTAGTCGCGATACTCGCCGGAATCGAAGTCGCGTTTATCGGCCTGTTGGTCGTCGGTCAATTGGGCCAGGTCTTTGGTGTATCGTGCGCGATCTTCCTGCTCGACCTCGGCGTCCTGCTTGCGTGCCTCTTGCAGGTCGGCAAGCTGGCCGCGCAACGCTGCCCGGCGATCGGCGTCCGACTCGGCCGCAATTTGGTCGTTGAGTTGGCTCTCTTCGCGGCGAGCCTGCCGGGCCTTGTCGTCCAGGGTGTCGATCTTCTGTTGGATCTTCAGCCGGGCCGTTTCCTGTTTGGTCTCGAAACCGGTCCTTACCAGGTCGCGTTTGGCCTCCGCCCGAGAGACGGCCCGCGAGCCGATCGTGTCGCAACCGCGGGAAACCAGCACCAGGACCAACCCCACGGCGAGCATCGGGCGCCCGGCCAAGAGCGAGAAGCGAATCAGCCGTCCGGAGCCTGCCGCGGCGGCGGGTGCGGTGTCGCCCGGCTCGTAGCCCGAGAAGCCCGGCAGCGGCGGGCCGGGGCTCGCCTTCTCGCCCAAGTCCGGCGCCATGAACGGCTCGTCGCAAGTCGGACAGCGGACCTGCTTGCCGAAGTGAATCTCGGTGATTTGGACTCGATGGCCTTTGGGACAGACGGCTTCGTGGGGCATGGCTAAACCTCGACGTCGGGTCGTTACACGGCAGCTTCTTGCACACTTTCTTGCACGCCCGGGCGCTGCGTGGCAAGTTCCATGATCCGTTGTTCCGTGGCTTGCTCGCGAGTGAGTTCGCCGGTCACGTGGCCTTCGCAGAGCACGAGGATTCGATCGCAAAGCGTCAACAGTTCGGGCAACTCGCTGGACGTAACGATAATCCCCAGTCCCTCGCGGCAGAGACGGTCCATCAGCCGATAGAGTTCGGCCTTGGCGCCGACGTCGACACCGCGGGTGGGGTCGTCGAGTAACAGCACCTTCGGCCGCGTCAACAGCCAACGGCCCACGATCGACTTCTGCTGGTTGCCGCCGCTGAGGCTGGTGATCGGCACGCTGAGCCCGGCAGAACGCACGTTGAGTTCTTCGACCGACGCTTGGGCCATGGCGCGCTCGCGCTGGAAGCTGATCAGCCCGGCTTTGGTGATCTCGTCGAGCGTGCAGACGCTGATGTTCTGGCCCACGTTCAAGTTGGCGAAGATCCCCAGCCGCTTGCGGTCTTCGGTGACCAACGCCACGCCGGCCCGCATCGCCTGGGCCGGATGGCGAAACAACACGCGGCGGCCTTCGAGCAAGATCTCCCCCTGCGGCGCGTTGGGACTCGAACCGAACAGGCATTCGAGCGTCTCGGTGCGTCCGGCGCCCATCAACCCCGCCAGGCCGAGGATCTCGCCACGGCGCAACGAGAAACTGACGTCCTGCAATCGCCACTTTCGCGCGTGGCCGGGCCAGGGCAGCGAGAGCTTTTTGACTTCCAGCACCACATCGTCCGGCGTACGCGGCTGGCCCAGGTCGGTCTCCTCGATCTCGCGCCCGACCATCAGGTGGGTGATCTCCCGGGCGTTGCTCTTGGCCCGGTCGAGCGTCTTGACCAGTTCGCCGTCGCGAAGCACGGTGATGCGGTCGGCGAGCTGGAAGACCTCGTCCATCTTGTGGGTGATGTAGAGGATCGTCACGCCGCGCTCCCGCAGCCGCTCGATCACGCGGAACAGCCGGGCGACCTCAGTTTCGGTCAGCGCGCTGGTCGGCTCGTCCATGATCAGCACGTCGGTGTTCAGCGACAGCGCCTTGGCGATTTCGACGAGTTGCTGATCGCCCACCCGCAGGTCGCGGACGAGTTGCCGCGGGCGGATCTCGCATTCGAGTTGCTGAAGCAATTCGCCGGCTGCCCGTTCCATGGCCCGATCGTCGAGCAGGCGCAGCTTATTGAGCATTTCGCGGCCGAGGAAGATGTTGGCCGCCGCCGAGAGTTCTTCGACCAGGTTGAGTTCCTGGTGGATGATGCCCACGCCGGCCCGTTCGGCGTCGGTGGTGCCGCGGAAGCGGACCGGTTGGCCGCGGAGCACGAGCGTGCCCTGATAGTCGGTAATCACTCCGCAGAGGCAGTTCATCAACGTGCTCTTACCGGCCCCGTTCTCGCCGACCACCGCGTGCAATTCGCCGGGGGAGACGTCGATCGAGACGTCTTTCAGCGCCACCACGCCCGGAAAGCGTTTGGTGACCCGGCGAAACGAGATGACCGGCGTCGTCGAGCTTGGCGTCGTCGAGCTTGGCGTCGTCGAGCTTGGCGGCGTCGTAATTGGCGGCGTCGACACGGGCGAAGTTCCTCGGCGGCACGGAACGGGAAACCAGCCTTTAAGATACCGCCGCAGCGTCCGTCCGTCCAGAGCCCGCAGGCAAGACCGTGGACGCCCGGGAGGGCCGTCTCGGGGGGCTGTGTCTCAGTTGGCCCCGCGGGTGTATTACACCGTTGAAACAGCCTCAGGCGGATTCACGCCGCCTCGGTTACGGCGTGCATCCGAGCGTTGGCCCGGCAAATGCTACTCGCGGCTTTCCTCCACGAGGACGATCTGGTCGGCGCGTACATTGTGTCGCACGTTCGTCTCACCGCCGATCCATCGAACCTCGATGCGGTCGACACGGTCGCGATTGCCGAGGCCGAAGTGGAGACGCATTCCGAAGTGGCCCTGGTAGCCGTGGCCGCTGTGGACCTCGTCGATCTGAGTCAGGTCGCCGGCCACAACCTTCACGCGCGCTCCCACGCCGTCGCGGTTGGTCTTCGCGCCGCGCAGTCGAATCTGAAGCCAGTGATTTCCGGTCGCCGAGTCGTTTCTCAGAACGGTCGGCCGGGTTCGAGAATTGAGGATCACGGCGTCCAAGTCGCCGTCGTTGTCCAGATCGCCAAACGCGGCGCCGCGGCTGGAGAGTTTCACGGACAGACCGTCGCCGGCCCGGTCCGAGGCGTCGACGAACTTCCCTCCCCCCACGTTTTCCAATAGGACGTTTGGGGCGAGGTAGCTCGTCGTATCGTCGAATTGCTCGACGTTGTCGTTCAGGTGGCCGCAGGCGACGAAGAAATCGCGGTCTCCATCGTTGTCGACGTCGAGCAGGCCGGCTCCCCAGGTCACCTTCGAAAAGGTACCCGCGCCCGCGCCGGTGATGCGCGTCCGATCCGCGAAGAAGCCGTTGCCCATGTTCCGATATAGCGTGGCCAACTCGTTCTGGTAGGAGGTCGTGTAGACGTCCAACCGGCCGTCGTTGTCGTAATCTCCGCATACGGCCGCCATGCTTCCCTGTGCCGCGGCGTTGACGTCGTACGCCAGCCCGGAAAAGAGTCCCGTTTCCTTAAACCTCCCGGAGCCGTCGTTCTGGTACAGGAAGTTGGCGGCCACGTCGTTACAGACGAAGATGTCGGTATCGCCGTCGTCGTCGAAGTCGCCGCAGACGGTGCCCATTCCGCCGCCGGCATCGTCGGAGATCCCCGATTCCCAACTGACGTCCGTAAACGTGCCGTTACCGTTATTGCGGTAGAACGTGTCGGCGTCTGCGGCGTAGTCCATGGGGCTGGGATAGGTCGCGTGACCTTTCCAGACATGGACGACGTGAGTATCGGGCGAAAACTTGACGTAGTTGGAGACGAAGAGGTCCAGGTCGCCGTCCTTGTCGGCGTCGAGAAAATTCGCTCCCGCACCGACTCGGTGGCCGTTGCTCACGCCTGCCGCTCGCGTCACGTCGGTGAAGGTCCCGTCGCCGTTGTTTCGGTATAAGACGTTCGGCCCGTAGTTGTTGAGGTAGAGGTCGAGGTCCCCGTCGTTGTCGTAATCGCCGACGGTGACTCCCAGCCCGTGGCCGGTGTCGCCCACGCCGGCCTGGTGCGTAACGTCCGTAAACCGGAGGCCACCGTCGTTACGATAGAGCGCATTGGTTGGCGGCGCGGTCGCCTTGGCCCCGGGCAGCAGCGCCCCGTTGAGAAAGTAGACGTCCTCGTCGCCGTCGCCGTCGTAGTCGAACAGGGCCAGCCCGGCGCTCACGTATTCGACAATATACCGCCGCCCGGAGCTTCCGTCGTTGTGACGGAACGCGATTCCGGTTTCCGCGGTTACGTCGACGAAACGCAACGGCTTCGGCTGCTGGGCCGGCGCGAGGCCACACACCGGCGCCAAGCCCAGAGCGAGAAATCGCAGAAGGAAAAGAAATCTGCCTGGTCGGGCATCTTGCGTCATCTTCTGTCTCCCTCCCCGGACGGCTGGCCCTTCATGCGCTGGATGCTCTGGTAGACCGTTCGGTACTGTGGGTTGTCGGGATCCAGTTCCATGGCACTCCGCAGGGCCAAGAGCGCCGCGTCAAAACGTTTCAACTCCGCAAGCATGATCCCGAGGGTCATCCGATAGCGGGCATTCCGGGGTGATATTCCCACAAGTTGTTCGCACGTTCGCACGGCTTCTTCGTACCTGCGGCTGCGTGCGTAGAAGGAGAGCAACATCGATCGGCATTTCTCGTCGGCCGGGGCGAGTTGTGCCGCTTTGAGCCAGTGACGCTCGGCCTTTGCCGGCTCGGCGCCGCTGCTGTAGAAGCGGCCGATTTCCGTGTACGTCAAGGCGATCTCCTGACGGACCGCGGAAACGTCGTCGTACCGGCGCCTGCCGTCTATCAGGCTATCGCGTTCCCGGTCTCTCAGCGCGCGGAACGTCTCCAAGTAGGCTCCTGCCTCTTCCTTCTGGCCGAGGCCTGCACACGCCATGTAAAGGCCGTAGTATCCTCGTGTGTGGCCGGGCCGGATCGAAACGGATGCAGCGTAGTGCGTCTTCGCCTTGGCAAATTCGCCCAACTCCAGGTAGGCGTTACCCAGAAGCGTCTGGGCTTCAACCTGGGCCGGCAGAACCCTGATCTCTTCTTCCAGTGCCGCGACGGCCTCTTTCACGTTGCCCTGGTCCATCAGCGCGCGGGCCAGCCCGAGGCGTCCGCCCCGGATCGCCGGATCGATCTCCATCGCCTTTCGCCATCGCCAGACGGCCTCGTCGTACCGTCCGGCCTCCTGTTCGAGCAGGGCGATGGCCGTGTGGGCGTTGGGAAAACGAGGGTCTATCTCCAGGCACTTCTGGTAGCACTTCATTGCCTGGTCGTCGTTGTCGAATCGGGCGTGCATCACGCCCATTATCAGATGCGGAGTCGGGCTGCGGGGGAACTCCTCGACGACGTGGCCGACGACCTCCAGCGCCTCCCGTTTCAGGGTCGCCACCTCCGCTCCTGTCGCCTCCGCTCCGGCCGCCTGCGGCGATCGTTGCCGTGCACTGGCCGACTTGTGCAGTGCGCTATCCGCAGCAAGAGCCGCCAATGCGGCCGAAGTCCCGATCGCCACGGCCACGAGACGCCGTACTCTCGTGCCTTGGATGTAGCGGGATGTACCCGCGACCGATGAGGCGTTTTCCAAACTGCCACCTCCCTCGCCACCCGTTGGCCGGCCCGACGTCGCCCCTGCAATTGCTGCCCACCTGGAGAGAATCCTACCACGTTTTCGGACGCCCGGCAAGCATTTCTCCTCCCTCATTCACGCCGCTGAGGTAGACTATCGTAGGCACTTGCTGCGCACGCTGAATCTCGTCTGGCGGGACGAGACGCCTACTTCATTCGCCACCACACGACAAGCGACCATCGAACCGGCCCCGTCGGATAGGAGCGCCGTCGGATAGGAGAAGAGTCCATGAGACGCGAGCAGTACCCCTGGCAGCTTCCGCCGGAGATCGAACGCCGGCTGGGCGACTCGACCTACGGCCGGCAGCGGGCGATCTACGAGGCCAAGCACCTCCTGCTGATTCTGCACACGCCGCCGTTGACCGAAGACTATCGCCGCGAAATCAGGGTCTTCCTGCGCGCGCCCGACGGCAAGCTCCTCTGCAACGGCCGAGAAAACGGCGAGCCGAGGCTGCGGCAACTCCTCGACGCGTATCAGCAGGTGTTCGACAAGTACGAGACGGCGCACGACAAGGCTCAAACCGCCGACGAGTTGTTCCCAATCCTCGAGGGGCTGGTCCCCGCCGCGCGGGCGGCGATCCACCTGCGCGAGGCGCTGCAGTCGGCTCGGGAATTGGTGCGCGAGGACAAGTTCCTGATCGCCATGCGCGACGAAGCCTACGAGGTGGCGCGGAACCTCGAGCTGCTGCTGGCCGACGCCAAGACGGCGCTCGACTGCCGCATCGCCCGCAACGCCGAAGCCCAGGCCGCCCGCGGCGAAGAGATGGCGGCCGCCCAACACAAGCTCAACGTGTTGGCGGCGGTCACCTTTCCGCTGATGGCGCTGGCCACGATCTTCGGCATGAACTTGGTCCACGGCATGGAGGGCCGCACGCCGCTGCTTTTTTGGGGCGTGTTTGTGGTAGGGCTGATCGTGGGAACGGCGACGCGGGGCTGCCGACTTCGCTGGGGATGTGTCCGTCGGGATATTGTTTCGACGCCAGGAAGCCACAGGCTTCTCGCAGGATCTTGGCCGATTTCTGACACTTGGCCGGCCAGGTCGCGGCGTACTGGCCCATCACACGGAGCTGAACGGCAACCTGCATTTCCGTTCCGTCGCGTTCAACCAGTAGATTCAAACGCCCCCGCGAACGCGGCGTCTCGCTCTCGGTGATCGCCTGGCCAAGGAGCTTGCGCGGATCGGAGCCTTCGGCAAAGCGGCGTCCGTTGGCGCCTGTTAGCGTGTCGTGCGGCTTCAAGACGCCGTCGGCCGGCGCACCGTGGGCGATGCGCACCACGTGGATGCGGTGGTCTTGCACCCAACCCCGGGCACCGGTCGGGCCGAGATGGACCTGGCGGCCTTCCCAGTCGGCGTGTGGTGACCAGCGGACCGCCTGGCCACAAACCACAGAAACCGCGAGGAGTATGTAGGCGGCAAACAGCAGGAGCAATCTCGGGATCGAGGCGTATCGTTTCATGTTATCGCCTTATGGTGTGTGCGATCGGGGATGCCGGTGACGGCGTTACTCTTCGGTCCGTTGCTGTTGGAGTTGCTTCAACGTCTGCGCCGCGCCGGCACGGACCTTCCGGTGCGGGTCGTTTTCGGCCAGGTTCTTCACGAACGGCAGCGTCGCGTCCGACTCGGCAAAGTGTTTCACGGCCAGCGAGGCTGCCAGCCGCCGGTAGCTCCATTGGTCGCTTCGGCCCAGCTTCAACACGGCCTGTTCGACCTTCGCCGGTTCCGTGCCCAGCTTCAACAGCACGTCGACGGCCGACGGGATACAGCACCACATGCCTTCCGAGGGCTGGTCGATCAGGTGAAACAGGGCGGCCGTGGCTGGTGCAGAGTCTTGGCCGTGTTTGCCGAGCAGCCCCACAGCGGCACCCCGGGCACGCCAGCAGGTATCGGGCACGCGAATCAAGGCCACCGCGGCGGGCAAGAGGACGTCCTTGTCTTGCGTTACCGACTTCAACGCGTTGATCGCCGTGTTGCGTATCCAGGATTCGCGATCCGTACAGAGCGCTGCCAGCCCCGCGGCGGCCGATTCGGCCTCTGCGCCGAACTTACCGAGCACGGCCGCGGCGCCGTCGCGGACCCAAGGGCTGTCGTCTGCGAGCAATTCAATCAAACGCGGGATCACCTTCGGGTCCGGCTCCTGCATCGCTGCCAACGCGTCGGTGCCGCCGCGGCGGACGCGCCAATCGTCGTCTCCGATGGCCTCACGAATCGCCGGCAGCGCCTCCGCACCCCGCTTGCCGAGCGCCTCGGCCGCCCGGAAACGGCGCATCGGCAGGTCGCCACGGAGCGATTCGATCAGTTGAGGGACGCTGCGCGAATCGGAAACGGATTCGCGCTGCTGTGCCGCCATGCACGTGGCGGTTGCCCAAAGAACAAGCGCAAGCGACCTGAGTGTCGATTGTTTCATGGTGTTTCTTTCGTCTTTGGCGTTCTTGTGATTCATCCGCCGCAACTGACGACCGCCGATGTTGGCCGAAGGTCAATGCCCTGTGCCTACTCCACCGCCCGACACACTCCGCCGCGCCGCGGATCGCCGGCTCCGGCGTACTGGCCGTGATCCGCCATCACCGTATTGGCACCGCCGAAGAACAAGTTGATCTCAGGCCATACCTGATGGTCCGGATAGTCCTTGACCAGGCGGCCGATCTCCTTCGGCGAGAAACCTCCTTCAACGCTCAACTTGCCCTCCTCCAGGTGGATCCGCGGGCTGAGCACCGCCCGGCTTACGTCCATCTTGAAGTGGATCAGGTTGAGCATTACCTGCAACAGGGCCGTGCGGATGCGATTCGATCCGCCGGAGCCGGTGGCGGCCAGCGCGCCGTGGCGGGTGCGAATCAACGTAGGGGCCATCATCGACGTCATGCGGCGATTCTCTTCCCATAGATGAAAGCCGTCGATGTTTAGGTCTTGCTCGCCGAGCATGTTGTTGAGCATGATGCCGGTGCCGGGCACGATCGAGCCGCAGCCTTCGCCGTTGGAAACGGTCATCGCGGCCACGTTGCCCGCCGCGTCGATCACGCTGATGTGGGTCGTGCCGCGAATGGCCCGAGCCCGATGGGCGATCTGTTGCCGATAACGTTCGAGGTATTCCGGGTTCAGTATTCGGCCGCCGGAGTCCGCTTGCCCGTCGCCGCCAGCCAGCGAATCGACGCGGGCCTGGTTTGTCAGCTCCATGACTTCGGCCAGCAGCCGTAAGTACGCGTAGTCGCCGAATTCGACTTTGGCCAAGCCCAAGTCGCGGAGTAACTCCAACGCAAACGCGATCAAGATTCCCCCGGACGACGGCGGCGGATTGGTGGTTACAACGGCACCGCCGAATTGCACTTCCAGCGGCTTGCGGCGGATGATCTCGTATTGTTCGAGGTCGTCGTGGGTGAGTTGCCCACCGGCCTGGCGGCAATGTTCGACGATTGCTCGGCCGAGTTCGCCACGGTAGAATACGCGTTCGCCGTCGGCCGCAATCTGTTCGAGCGTGTCGGCCAGGTCCGGCTGACGCAGCGTTTCCCCTTCCACCGGCATGCTGTCTTCGGCCGTTCGGCTGCAGAAGATTGCACGCGACTCGGGCGTGGCCAGATAGATCGGGCTGACGATGCTGAAGATGTACGCTTGCAGGCGATTGAGCGTCACCCCTTCGCGGGCGTAGCGGACCGCCGGCTCGGCGATCCGCGCCATCGGCATCGAGCCCAACTCGCGATGGATTGCAAACGCCCCCTTGACCGAGCCGGGCGTGGCGATCGTGCCTTGTCCGATGTGGAACTCTTGCTGGTCGGTGCCGAAGTCGGCCACAATAGGGCGAAAGCCCTCCGGGTCGGCCGGGAGTTTGCGGCGCGGCGTCTGCACGAAGAAGTCGTAGAGGACCGCTTCGCCGCCGGCCGGACGTGCGATCATATACCCGCCGCCGCCGAGCGACGCCAACACTGGCTCGGTAACGCAGGCGGCAAAATGCGCAGCCAGGATCGCGTCGAAGGCGTTCCCGCCCTCTCGCAACACGATCTCGGCGGCCTCGACGGTCAACTCGTGGCCGGCGGCGACAACTCCTTTGCACGGCATGGGCGTCTCGCAACTCGTCGCTCTTACCGATGCCACTCTGGAGCGAAGAAGCCGATCGCTTCCTCGAACGTCGCCTCGCGCCGGAAATCGGCCGGCACGTATTCCGGCTTGCCCGGATCCGCGTTGACCCAGTTACCACGCTTCCGCCCGAAATACGTACCGAAGAACTGGTAGTTCGAATCGACCCAGCGATAGAGAATCGCCAACTCGTGTTGGCTGAGCATCTTGCTGTGGTCGTCGTCGGCGTTCTTCGGGTGCTTCGGGTCGATGAGCACGTCGATCAGCGTGCTCTTGAACGTGCCAAGGTTCTTCGGCGGCAGATAGGCGCCGTTGTAGTTGCCGCGATCGCCCTGCCGGAAGGACGTAAACTCGGGGATGATCGGCCCCGCGAGTTGCTTCGTGGCCAGCTCCTGATAGGAAACGCTGTATTGGGACGTCACGTCGCCGACGAGCGTCAGCCCGCCGTCGGGGTTCTCTTTGCCGTGGCAGGAAATACACTTGGCGTCGAAGATCGGCTGCACGTCGGTCGGGTAGTGGATCACCTGGCCGGGGTTGCCGTCGCCGCCGTTTTCGACCAGGTCGCACGGCTGTGCCTGGGGAACGCTCGGGGCGCGCGTCAGGGCAATGGGTGCCTCGGAAGTCAACGGCGGAACCGACTGGCCCGACTCGCCGTGGCAGCCCGTGCAGGAGCGTACTTCGCCGGGCTGATAGGTCACGTAAGTCCGCTCGCGCTGGATCTCGCGGAAGTTCTCGTCCAGTGCCTGGAAGAAGACACTTCGGCCTGCCGGCACCTCGAAGTAGGCCGAGCCGTCTTTCTCGACCGGTACGATCCCCCATTGCACCCGCGGCCACAGGGCGGCCTTCCAACTCGAACTGCTGTCCGAAGAGCCCCAGCGCGGATGGGTCGACCAATAGCGCGGCAACGCCTCGTTGACCCGCAGCCACTTGACCTCACCCGGCTCGACGCCCTGCATGCCCTGCTGCACGTTGCTGACCACGCACAGCGCCTTGCCGCGCTTGGCGTTGCGCTCGTCGCGGACCGTGCGGACTTCCGGCGGCATGTTCCGCGGCACCAGCGGCGTGGGATGCCAGCAGGAGAGCGTCGGGGCTTGGTGTACCAGGCGATGGTTGCCGTCGGTGTCGATCAGGTAGATCGAGTACGAGTTGGCCACGTTCTTATAGTGGTCGGCCGGCTTCACCTTGAAGGAGACCAGGAACTCGGTGTCGCTGACGGGGAACGGGTGCGTATACAGGTGACCGCTTGTGCCGTTACGGTCGTGTGCGTAGCCGCCGTCGGCCTTGAGGAAATGCCAGCCCGGCTCGGTGCGGCGCTCGACGAAAGTGTGCGGCGTGATGTTGGTCACGGCGTAGCGGTCGTCGAACTTCTGGTAGCCCTCCTCGTCCGGATCGGGTCCGCGGGCGCGGCTGTTGTGCTTCGCGTCGACGATGAAGATCGCCCCTAAGCACCCGCCCTGCGGGAAGTGGCACGTGCCCACGCAGACGAAGCGGCTGTCGCTGCCGGGCAGCGGCTGGGGATACATGTAGACGGTCGTGGTGTCGTCGGCCACGCCGTAGAGTTCCTGCAGCATGCTGCCGTCGGGGTTCATCGACCAGATCGTCTTGCCCACCCGGGCGCCCTTGTCGATGTACTCCCAGCGGTGATACATCACGCGACCGTCGTCGAGCACCACCGGGCAGAACTCGCTTACCGGGCTGTTCGAGATCGGCTCGACCTGCGATCCGTCGGCCGACGCGAGGTGCATCGTGGGTGCCGCCAAGGCGGCCGGGCCGCCACAGAGCACCGTGTGTTCGCTGCGGGTCGACGAAAACATGATCCGGCCATCGGGCAGATAACAGGGGTGAACGTCGTCGGTGTGATATCCCGGCCTCCAGCGGGCGACCTTTTCGGCCTCGTCGTCCGGCGGCAACAAGACCTGCCGCAGCCCGCTGCCGTCGATGCCCACTTCCCAGATTCTGAAGCCCGAGCCGGCCGTCTCGCGGAAGTCGAACAACACCTTCTTCGCGTCGAACGAGAGCGTCATCTTGCCGATGAACCCCTTGCCGCCGGGCATCTGAGCCGCGGTTACCACCGGCCGCTCTTTGCCCGTGCGGACGTTGAGGATGTAGACGCCGTTTTCCGGCAGGAATCGGTCGCCGCTGGTGCCGTTGTTGATGTCGGTGTAGTAGTGGTCCGACGAATACGGCTTGCGTTTGACGAACACGATCTCGTCGAACGGCAATTGATCCGGCGAAAACGGCGCCACGATCGGCCCCGGCCCGGCGGCGGGCGTTGGGCGAACGTCGGGGTCCGCCACCGCCGGCGTGCAGCAAGCAGCCGCCAGAGTCAACAGAACCAGCACACAAAACGCTACCGGACGCTTTCGAGGATTCGACATGAGACAACTCGTCCTTCGGGGGATGGGGTTTTGGGGCATGGGGCCGGATCTCGCGCGAGGCGACGGTGTGGGGACGATCCTCGATCCGTCGCTACTCCACGACAGGATCGATCATACCCCCCGAGAAGAGACGGCGTCAAGATTAAGCTTGCCGTTACATCAATCCCTAGCCCATACGGGGTAATCGTCGACAGCAGGGACGAAGCTCCGCCACGCCTACCCGGTCCGAAGAAAGTCCGGTAAGATGATTGGGTATGGCGCCCCCGGAATTGCCCCCGATGGGTAGCCACAGCGATTGGGTCGACTACATGGCCCCGCCTGTGGCAGCATCTCCTCATCTGCTCGCAGGGCACATTACTCCACGCCGACGGTCCGCAAAGCTGCCCGCATGTATCCCAACGCGAAGGCCATGCCGGCGTGCCAGGGAGCGTTGCAGCTCATCGAGGGCGTGTGATCGGGGACCAGCACGCCCCGATACCCTTGGTCGCGGAGGATTCTGAGGATCTCCAACATGTCCACGTCGCCCTCGTCGACAAAGACCTCCCGGTAGTTGGGCACCTTGCCGCGGACGTTTCGGAAATGGACGTAGGCGATGGCTCCTTGGCGGGCGTACTGCTCGGTCGCCCGATAGACGTCGCCCTCGGTCATCTCGGCGATCGAGCCCAGGCAGAACTCCAGGGCATTGCACCGATGGGGGACCAGATCCAAGAGCTGCTGGTACATGTGCGGCTGATAAACCAATCGCGCGTGGCTCCGCAAGGTGGGCATCGGAGGGTCGTCGGGATGGGCTGCCAGGCGAACCCCGGCCTCCTCGGCCACGGGCACCAGCGCCTCGAGGAACTCCCGCAGCCGCGACCAGAGTTGCTCTTGGGTTACCGGTGGAACGTGCCCGGTCGGCGCGTCGTCGTACTTCATGTTCCAAACTTGTCCGCGCGGTATCGGTGCTTCCCGAGGCCCGTCTTTTCCGCGAAACGCGACGGAACTGGCGCCGCCACGTGCCCACGGCCCGACGACGTGTCCCCAGACGCCGGCTATCGAGAAGTTGTATCCGATCGCCGGGATGCCCACCCGGCCCGCGCGGCGGACGATCTCCTTGAGGCCCTCGAGTTGGCTATGTTTGCTGGGGCCGTCCAGGAGGACGTCGAACCAGTGTGCGGGGTCGAAATTCTCGATGGCCTCCAACTCCAGGCCCTCTGCGTTGACCGTCTGTTTCACCTCGCGCAGTTCTTCTTCCGTCCAGAGCTTACCGCGTCGCCGGGTCGTGCCCCAGTGGGCCGTCTCGTCGGTGCCGTGTACCTGCCCGCCCTTGAAGTAGTCGACCAGATGGGCCACGACGTGAGTGCAGCCACACTGGCGAGCAAAGCGGAGGTTCTCCGCGGTGAGCATGTGGCGGTAGAGACCGATGCCAAGTTTCAAGGTTGACCTCCCGACGCAGGCTAACAGCAAGTTGAAAGAAAGGCGAAACTGGGTGCCACTGCTGGCTTGCCCAGCAGTGCGATGTCATAGGCTAACGCAGAAACACTGCTGGGCAAGCCAGCAGTGGCACCCGAATTCTCAAACTCCTACTTCTTCAACGGGCTGCCAAGCCCGCAGCCAGGAAGGAGTCTATCAACATGCGCCCACTGCGTGCAGAAGTTACAATGCAAGCCCCTGGGATCCATCGACGACCGGCGTCGGCTACAACACGCCGTACTTCTCGAACGCCTCGGTGCAACTCATGCCGCGTTCGATCTCGCGCCGCACGAGCTTCTCGGTTCGGGCTTTCTTAAGCGACTCTTCGACCACCGGCTCCACCAGGTCCTGCGGCACGACCAGCACGCCGTCGACGTCGCCAAACACGAGGTCGCCCGGCTCGACGTTGACCCCGGCGATCTCGATTTGGCCGCGGAAGTCGACGACCTCCATCCGGACCCCGGCGTCCTGAGCGTAATGGCCCCGGCTGAAGACGGGAAACTCCTGCTTTAGCACGCGGGGCGTATCCCGATGAAAGCCATCGACGACGGCACCGACGGCCCGGCGCGCTTTGGCTGCCGCGGTCATGATTTCGCCCCAGTTGGCGCAGTTCAACGCGCCTCCGGCGGCAATGTAGATCTCCCCGGGCAAGAGCGCATCGAGCGCCCGGGTCATCTTACCAAACGGCTTCTCGCGAGGGCCGAAGACTTCCATCTGGAGCACCGGCATGGCGCGGCCCGCCAGTTTCATCGCCTCGCGCAGAGGGCGGATCGCCTGCGGCAGGAACTGGTGCCGCCGGCCGTGCCGGTCGAGCACGTCGCCTACCACGGGCGTATACAACTCGTCGCGCATCAGAGCGAACAACGCTTCGTCGCATTTCCACTCAGGCATGATACGCCCTATCGCAACGTTGGCCTTTGTCGAACGCCGTCGGTCCTCACGCAAAAGCCTGGTCACTGACTTGCCACGACCGTCTCGCGATACGCAAAACGGGCGTTTCTCGATCTTCGAAGCGGTCTCCGGCGAAAGCTCCCACCTCAATTGGAGACAGCACGGGATCTCTTGCGAGTGGCCAATTCTTTCGAGAAACTGACGCCGAGTAAAGGCATGCAAGGCTCTCGATCCCGTTTCCCACGTCACTTGCTGCGAAGTTCTTGCCGCAGCCCATCGCTGGACACTCCGGCGAAAGCACAGAGATCTGTCGGCGGCGTGGCAGCAGTTCTGAGCCGATGGCGACCAGCACATCGGAAGGTGTCGACGTGCGGCGGTTCCTGGTTCCTGTGCCTCTTCGGCGTGCCCTGCCCGGTGTCGACAAGAACGCCCGGTGTCGACAAGAACTTGCACAAACGTTCGGTATTAGCAAAGATCCGTACGGGCGCTCCACAATGGGCACTCCACAATGGGCCAAGAAATCTCCGAAGAGCACGAAGAACTTCCCGGGCCCCGATCGAATCTCAGCAACCCATGTCCTATGCCGCTGATCACGAAACTCCGAGAGTACTTCCATCTTGCCCGGGGTGAGGCGGTCGAATTCGAGTTGAGGCCCTATCGAAAGGTGCTGGCGAGAATCGATAAGCACGATCTCGAAGGTGCCGGCAACGAGGAGTTGAAACGCAAGTCGGAGGGACTTGCCGCCCGGGCAAGAGACGGCGTCGCTCCGGACAGGCTCTTGCCGGAGGCGTTTGCGCTGGTCCGCGAGGCGTCGCATCGGGTGCTGGCGATGCGGCCCTTCGACGTCCAGATGATCGCCGGCATCGCCATGCACCGGGGCAAGCTGGCCGAGATGCACACCGGCGAAGGCAAGACCCTGGCGGCCGTGGCGCCGGCCTATCTCAGCGCGATTACCGGCCGGGGCGTTCACGTGCTGACCTTCAACGACTACCTGGCACGACGCGACGCCCAGTGGATGGGGCCCGTCTATCGGTTCCTGGGGCTGTCGGTCGGATGCGTGCAGCAAGAGACGGATATCGCCGGGCGGAAAGACGCCTACGCGTGCGACGTCACCTACCTGACGGCCAAACAGGCCGGCTTCGACCACCTTCGCGACCATCTCTGCACGGACCCCAGCGACCTGGTGCATCGGCCGTTGAACTACGCGATCGTCGACGAAGCCGATTCGATCCTGATCGACGAAGCCCGGGTGCCGTTGGTGATCGCCGGCAGCACGGAGGCCGTCCAGGCCAATCCGGCTCGGGCGGCCCGGCTGGTCGGTGAACTTGTGCCGGATCGCGACTTCAAGAAGGATCGGGCCTTGCGGAACGTCCATTTTACGGAAACCGGGCTGGACCGGATGGAAGCGGAGTTGGCCTGCGGCAACCTGCACGACGCGGCCAACCTGTCGCTGTTGACCGAACTGAGCATGGCCCTTCACGCCCGAGTGCTCCTGACGCGGAACGTCGACTACATCGTCCGCGATCGCCGCGTGGAATTGGTCGACGAATTCACCGGCCGCGTGGTTCGGGACCGGCGTTGGCCGGACGGATTGCAGGCGGCCGTCGAGGCCAAGGAGGGCGTGCCGCTGCAGCCGCAAGGCGAGATACGCGGCTCGATCACCTTGCAGCACTTCCTGCGACTCTATCCGAAAACCGCCGGCATGACCGCCACCGCTCGGCCCGCAGCGGACGAGTTCCTCGAGTTCTACGACATGAGCGTCGTCGTGATCCCGCCGAATCGGCAGTGTCTTCGCACGGACGAGGACGACGTCGTCTTCACGCACCGCGAAGCGAAACATCGGGCGATCGTCGCCGAGATCGTCGAGCTTCCGAGTTCAGGGCGGCCCGTGCTGGTTGGCACGGCCAGCGTGGCGGAGTCGGAGGAGCTTGCCGCCGGTCTGACCGAGGCGGGCGTCGCGTGCGAAATCCTCAACGCGAAGAACGACGAGCGGGAAGCTCGGATCGTGTCCCAGGCGGCGACGCCCGGCACGGTGACTATCTCGACCAACATGGCCGGGCGTGGCACCGACATCCGGCTGGGCGGCGACCCGCCAAGCCAGCGCAATCGAATCGTCGACCTGGGCGGACTCTACGTCATCGGCACCAACCGCCACGAAAGCCGGCGAATCGACGACCAGCTTCGGGGCCGGGCCGGACGACAAGGCGACCCCGGCTCGTCGCGGTTCTACGTCAGCCTCCAAGACGATCTCGTCAAGCGGTTCGGCATCCGCGACCTCGTCCCGCCAGAGTACCGAACGCTTCGCCGGGACGAGCCGATCGACGACCCGGCGGTCACCCGGGTCATCGACCGGGCCCAACGAACGATCGAGGAGCAGACCTTCGAGATCCGCCGCACGCTCTGGCGATACGCCTCGCTGATCGAGCACCAGCGCCAGGCGGTTCAACGGCGGCGCCAGGCGATCCTCAAAGACGAAGTACCGTTGGACCTGCTGACCACACGGGCAGGAGACCGCTACGACGAACTGCGTGCCGCGGGCGTCGGCCGCGAGGTCCTCCGCCGGGTGGAGAAGCAGATCACACTGTTGCAGATCGACGCCTGCTGGGCCGACTATCTCACCCGGGTTGCCGATATCCGCGAGAACATCCACTTGGTGGTGCTGGCCAACCAGTCGCCGCTGGACGAGTTCCACAAGCGGGCTGGACGGGAATATGCCGACATGCTCGAGCGGATCGACGTACAGATCGTCCGTACGTTCCGCTCGGCCGAGATCACCTCCGCCGGTATCGACCTCGACAAAGAGGGCCTCCGCGGTCCTTCGTCCACCTGGACCTACCTGATCAACGACAACCCCTTCGGCGACGTGCTGCAGCGACTGTTTCGAGGGCTGATGCGGAGGGTCGTCGAGAACTCTGCACCCGATTAGCCACGACGCATCCCTAGTACATCAGTGCGGCCAATCTTGGCAGTTGGGGTGGCTGGGGCAAAGCGCAGCGGTGCCCCAGGTTGGCAGCCCTTTCGCAGCCCGTGAATCACTGGGGCACCGCTGCGCTTTGCCCCAGCCACCCACAAGATAAGCTGCAAGGCGGTACTAGGTGCCGGAAGGCGTTCCGCGGTCGAAGACGGCTCGAAATACCTGTCGGGGGCCGAGCGGCGAGTGTGGGACCGTCTCCGGTGTTTCTTCTGCTGCCGCATCGCACCTTTGTGCAGGACGATGGGAACGGCAACGGGCCGCTCAACACCAACACCGACGGCCACGTGCGGCTGGAGACGTGCCCCGCAGATTCTCCCGGATTCCGCGCAACAAGCCCCGCCGTGCTGCGTTTCACCTCTAGAAACCGATGTCCCCCGGACGACGTTCCGTAGCGGAACGCGGGGGCCAAACCCCAAATCCCTTTCAATAGGAGACCGTACGATGAAGACCATTCCCGAAACCACCGACGACGACAAACGAATCCGGCCGGTCGAGCCGGAAGAAATGAGCCACGTCGAGGGCGGCCTGCGGATCACCGCCGGGCCCGTCGAGATCCCGATCTACGAGCCGCCCAAGGGCATCAACATCAACCGCTGCGAGACGTTCCTCACCGAGCCAGCGGACGGCCGGCCGAAGCTGCAATCGATCGACGTGGACGAACAGGCCGACGTGGAAGGAGGAAGGCGGGGTGACGGGAGCTTCGTGGGTATCGACATCCTCCCCATCCCAATCAGTTGGCCCTCTTCGGCCGGTCTGGGCTGATCCGAGGCGAAACGGGAGCCTTGTGAAGCCTGCCCTGGTGCAATGCGCGAGGTGGACGATGTGCAAGAACACAGAATCCGCGGGTGGCCCCGCCGTTTTTCCGGGGTGGGCGTTGCCATCGGATAGCGTGTGTTCGGAAAAACGTCGGGGTGACGCAGTCACAAGAGGGGCCCTCGGGCAGCCCGTGATCCTCTTGTGCGTGCCGCACCCGGACGATTCTCCGAACCAGCCGATACAAGTGGCGAAGTCTTCTGCGGAGCAATCGGCCGGGCCACCCGGGAACCCGGCAAGACCTGCCGTGGTGCAATGGATGAGGTGGACGATGTGCGAGAATGCAGAATCCGTCGCTGATGCCGCGTCGGTCTACCGACAAGCGGCCCGCCGCCAGGCCCAAGGCGACTATGCCGAGGCCGAAACGCTCTACGGCCGCTGCCTGACGATCGTCGAGCAGACGATCGGCCCTAACGGCCCGGACGCGGCCTGCGTGCTGGTCCGGCTCGCCGAAGTGCATTGCGCCCGCGGGGACTACGCCCGAGCCGAAAGCCGTTTTGGCCGGGCGCTGGCCACGCTGCAAACCATCCTCGGGTGGCCCCGACACGGGTGGCCCCGACACTTTTCCGCAATTGGCACCGCCACCTCTTGCTCTCCGTCGGAAAAGTGTCGGGGTTGCGCAGCAACAAGAGGTTCCAACCTCGGCACAAGACCTGGGACAGAATCTCCCGCGGCTGCGTCACCCGATCACCCCCGCGAGAACATCCCCCCCGCAATCAAGCAACTCTATCTCGACGCGATCGGCGGCCTTGGCGAACTGTATCGCATGCAAGGCAGGTACGCCAAGGCGGAGACCCCGTTGGATTGTGCGGTGAGGCTCTCCGAGGAACTGCTCGGGCCGCAGCATCCGGGCTTTGCCGCAGCGCTGAACAACCGGGGCGTGCTGCACAAGTACCGGGGCCAATATGCGGCGGCCGAGCGGCTCTACCGCCGGGCACGCGGCATCCTGGAGAAGGCTTTGGGCGAAGACACTCCGGCGTTGGCCGGCATCTTCTACAACCTGGCCGGCGTGGCCCACGCCCGGGCCCAATACACGCGGGCCGAGCCGTTGGCCCGAAAGGCGCTGCGCCTGCGAGAGGAATCGCAAGGGCCAAAGCATCCGGACGTAGCGATTACACTCAGCACGTTGGCGGCCATCCTGCAAGGCCAGCGGCGGGTCGACGAGGCAGAGCCGCTCTACCGCCGCTCGATCGCGATCCTCGAAAAGGCCTTCGGCCCGGAGCATCGCGACGTGGCGATGAACACCAACGAGTTGGCCACGGTCAGCCAGGCCCAAGGCAAGTTCGCACAGGCCGAAGCGCTCTATCGCCGGGCAATCGAGATCAAACAAAAGGTCCTGGGGCCGGACCACGCCGACGTAGCCACCAGCCTGAACAATCTGGCCGTCTTCTACGGCTCGCAAGGCCGAGCCACCGAGGCCAAGCCGCTCTATCGGCGGGCGCTGACGATCCTCCAGCGGGCGTTCGGCCCGAAACATCCCAAGGTGCTCGGCTTGCGGGAGAACTACAAGTCGCTGCCACGCCAATCGGGCGAATTCCCGCCGCATTCCGCGCAACAAGCCCCGGCCGGCTGCGTTTCACCCGTAGAAACCGAGGCCCTCGACGGCGTTCCCTAGAGGAAGGCGGGGGCCCAACCCCAATTCTCATCTACGAGGAGATTGTACGATGAAAGACATTCATGAAACCACGGCCAACCAGCAGCGGCTAGAACCGGTCGAGCCGCAAGAGCTGGCCGAGGTCGCAGGCGGAGGCCGGTCGTTCGGCGGACGGTTTTCGTACGTCGACGAGCCCGTCGATACCCCGACGTTCGAGCCACCCGGCCGGCTTTCGGCAAACCGCTGCGAGACGTTCCTCGGCCAGCCGGCAGACGGCGAGGAGCCGGCGTTGCGGCCGGTCGACGAGGACGAGTTGGCTGAAGTCGAAGGCGGGATCCAGTGGTACGGAGATCAAACGAGATTGCCCCGCTGGAATCCGATTCCTCCGACAAGTACCTACGAGGTTGGGCCCCTCGGTTGAAAGCTGCGGGATGAGTATTCGCGGGTGGCCCCGCCGTTTTTCCGGAGCGGGCGTTGCCATCGGATGGCGCGTTTTCGGAAAGACGTCGGGGTGACGCAGTCACAAGAGGGGCTCTCGGGCAGACCGGGATCCTCTTGTGCGTGCCGCACCCGGACGATTCTCCGAACCGGCCGATACAAGTGGCGGAGTCTACTGCGGAGCAATCGGCCGGGCCACCCGCGCTTTTCCTCGGAGTTCGCGCAACACGGGCCCGCGTGCAGCGATTCACCTTCAGACGAGACCAACCGGCCGCGGCGGCCGAAACGGAGGTGAGACATGTTCCGGCGAACGGCGTTTGTGCGACAGAACGATCAGAGCGACTGCGGGGCCGCGGCGCTGGCCACGATCGCGCTGCACCATCGGCTGCCGATCGGGTTGCAGCAGATGCGGGACCTGGCCGGCACCGACCGGATCGGCACCAATCTGCAAGGCTTGGTTGCGGCCGCCGAGGGCCTGGGGTTCTCGGCCAAGGCCGTCAAAGGGCCGTACGAAGCCTTGGCCGACGTTCCCCTGCCTGCGATCGTACACACCAAGACCGACGAGGGCCTGGGGCATTTCGTGGTACTGCAACGGGTGAAGAAGCACTCGGTCGTGGTGGCCGATCCGGCCCAAGGTGTTCGGAAGCTGTCGCGCGAGGAGTTCTGCCGGCAGTGGACCGGATATCTGTTGATCGTCACGCCCGACGAGACCGGGGCGCTGAAGGCCACGGCCGACGCGCCGGTTGCCCCCTGGCGCCGGTTCTTGGCATTGCTGAGCTGCCACAAGTCGGTCCTGATCGAAGGGTTCTTCTGTGCGGTGCTGATGACCCTGCTGGGAATCAGCACCTCGTACTTCGTGCAACACCTGGTCGACTCGGTGTTGGTCCGCGGCGAGAGCCGGCTGCTGAACGCCCTGGGGATCGGGATGGTGGCGGTCGTGGTCTTCCGCACGCTCTTCGGCGTGCTGCGGCAGTATCTGTTGGCCCACGTGGGACGCAAGGTCGATCTGTCGCTGATCTCGGCCTACGCCCGGCACGTCTTGAACCTGCCGGCAAACTTCTTCGAGATGCGGCAAGTCGGCGAGATCCTCTCGCGGGTCAACGACGCGGCCAAGGTGCGGCAGGCGATCAGCGGAACGGCCCTGACGCTATTGGTCGACGGCGTGATGGTGATCTTCTGCGTGGCCGTACTCTGGCTCTACGACGCCCAACTGGCCCTGGTGGCCACGGCGTTCGTGCCGCTGCTGTTGATCGGCGTGGCACTGCACCATCCGGCCATCAAGCGGCAATCGCGCCAGGCGATGGAACACGCCGCCGGACTGTCGGCCCATCTGGTAGAAGACATCTCCGGCGTGGATACGCTGAAGGCCTTTGGGCTGCAGCGCGTGCGGGCCGAAGAAGGGGAGTCGCGTCTGCTGAGGATCGTGCAGTCGCTATTCTCGCTGGAGAAGCTGAGCATCAGCATGGGCAGCGCCGGGCTGTTCGTCACGGGAATTGCCGGGATCGTGATCCTCTGGTACGGCGGCCATCGCGTGATCGACGGGGCGCTGACCGTCGGGCAGTTGCTGTTCTTCTACACGCTGCTGGGATATATGCTCGAACCTTTGCAGCGGCTGAGCACCGTCAACCTGCAAATCCAAGACGCCCTGGTAGCCATCAACCGGCTCTACGAAATCATGGACATTGAGGTCGAGCAACTCGACGACCGCCGCAAGGCGAAATTCGAGCGGGTCGGCGAAGCGATCGAACTGGAGGACGTCGGCTTCCGCTACGGCTGCCGGGCCAACGTGTTGGAGAAGGTCAATCTGCGAATCCCCGCCGGGGCGACCGTGGCGATCGTGGGCGAGAGCGGCTCGGGCAAGTCGACGCTGCTGAAGCTGCTGATGCGATTCTACGACCCGACCGAAGGCCGCATCCTACTCGACGGCGTCGATTATCGCGACTTTCGGTTAGCCTCATGCCGCGCACAGATCGGGCTGGTCGCGCAAGAGCCGTTCATCTTCAACGGCACGGTCCGCGAAAACATCGCCCTGGGCCGCGGCGAGGCGAGCATGGACGAGGTCGTCGAGGCCACACGGGCCGCGGGGTTGGACGAGTTCGTCAATCGGATGCCGGAACGCTACGAAACGGTAATCGGCGAGCGCGGGGCCAACCTCTCCGGCGGACAGCGCCAGCGGCTGGCCATCGCCCGGGCGCTGTTGCGAAAGCCCGAGATCCTGATCTTCGACGAGGCCACCAGCCATCTCGACACGGCTACCGAACGGGCCATCCAGCAGAGCCTGCGGATGGCCCTGGCCGAGAAGACCGTGGTGCTGGTGGCGCACCGGCTGAGCACGATCAAGGACGCCGACGTGATCTACGTGATGCACGAAGGGCGGATCGTCGAGCAAGGCACCCATCGGGAGTTGGTTGCCCGGGAGGGAAAGTACGCCGCCCTTTGGACGGCCCAAACCGAAGACCTCGGACCGCTTTCGTTCCGCCGGACCGCAAACGCCAACGGGAAAGAAATCACCACCGCCAACGGCAATCGGAGGACAAGACGATGCGTAACGACGTGATTCTCGATCTGGCCGAATGTACGGAGTTCCGCGGGGCGCTGCGAACTCGGGCCCCCAGAATCGTCCACGGGACCGCGCTGCTCTTGGTCCTGTTGTTGGCCGCCGCACTGACCTGGGCGGCACTGACCGAGGCCGATTTGGTCGTTCGGGCCGCCGGCCGCATCCGCCCGATGAGCAATCACGGAGACTCCTCTGGCGATTTCAGCGAAGAGATCAGTTGTGAGGTGGGCGGGCGTGTCGTCGAGCTTTGCGTGGATGAAGGCAAGTCCGTATCCCAAGGAGACGTCTTGCTGCGGTTGGATGCCACGCGCGTGGAAAACGAGATCGCCAAGCTCAAGCGGACGATCCGGACTTCAGAGGAGGAACTGGAGAAGTTGAAACACATCGAGCAGCTATTGGCCCGGCAATTCGAGTCTGCCGAGCAGAAGGCCGAGGCGGAACTGGCCGAGGCGGAAGAGCAACTCAACTCGGCCCGGCAACGCCAGGCGACCGAGATTCGGCTGGCCGAACTGGAGTTGGCCAAGGCACAGGACCACGAGACGCGAACTCGCAATCTGGCGGCCCAACACGTGGCCACGCAGGCACGGCTGATCGAAGCCGTCACACTGGCACACCAAGCCCAAGAGAAGCTGCGTCAGGCCCGGCTCCCGGCGGATCAAGGCAGGCTGAACGTGCTCCAAAGCGCCGTGGAGCTTGTGCAGCGAGAATACGAGGTAAGGCACGAGGAGGTACGGATCAAGCGGCAAACGAAGCACGGCGAGGTCGAGGCCGCCAGGCTTCAACTGGCGAACCTCCAACTGGATCGCGATCAGGCCGTGGTTCGCGCGCCGAACGACGCCGTCGTCACGGCCGTGACGACCAAGGTCGGGGATATCGTCGAGCCGGGTAAACTGGGTATCTCGATGGCCAGGCAGAGCGGATTCCAGTTCGAGGTCGCCGTCTCCAATTCCGAAATCGCCCACCTGCGTGCGGGGCTCCCGTCGCGCATCAAGCTCGATGCCTACGACTACCAGAGCTACGGAACACTCGACGGGACGCTGACGACGGTCGCCCCCGATTCGCACGTGGCGGAAGGGCCTGATGGGACCCGGGTCGCGCTCTACCGCCTTGAAATCGCGCTGACCGAAAACCACCTCGAGCGCGGCGCACATCACGGACGGATCAAGCTCGGCATGACCGGCCAGGTGGAGATTGTCACCGGCAGGGAGAGTATCCTCACGCTGCTGGTGAGACGGATTCGTCAGTCGATCAGTCTCGGCTAGGGTGTACCGATGATCAACCGTCTCTTCTCCTATGTGCTGCAAGAAGGCGTGGGGGCAGGTCTGGAAGAATCCCATGGGCACGGCCAAGAATCGTCAACAGCCCTTGAATAAGGGCTGGAGAGGTGGCTGAGTGGTCGAAAGCGCGGGTTTGCTAATTGGTCCGGGGCGTTTTCGGTGACGCTCCGTCTGTAAGCAATCGCCCAACCCGTCAAGAGCCGTTCGTAGTGACCGCATTCATGCGGTCTTTCGCGGGATTCCGCTGCACGGCCCCGATGAATCGGGGCACTACGAACGGGTTGGGCGAATGCTCACCTCCGTCTTGCAGTAAGTGCTTGTTTTCCATGGAGTTCTGCGATTCTTCCAACTCACGGGGAAACCTCTGAAAACCGTCGAAAAGCCGGGGCAACGGGTGTAGCTACACCCGGTCGAACTCGGGTAGAGCAGCCTGGACACTTTGCGCCTTTGTGGTACAGCCGGCCGAGCCCGTTCCAGTCGTGCGCCCGCCAAGGCGCCCGCCACGCCCTGCCCGGAGCCCGCCCTCGAAACGTCCATTCTGGCGCGATTTGGCATTGTCTACGTAGTTCAGATTCGCGCCGACGCCGAATAGGTGCCTCAGTACCTCTCGGGCTTGCTGGTGAGAAAACAGCGTCTCTACGGCCGTCGATTACGCCAGGCCCAAGCCCGGCTCTTAGCCGCCACGAGAGGCCTCAGAATCGCCGCTCGGCCAGCGACGTCTCTTGATGCCCAGATGCGGCTCCCGGCACCTCCCGAGCTATCGAAGGCGTTTGCATCACCGCTGCGCCCTCTCGGCCGCTGGCCTTCTGGTGCGGGTCTGGCGAGAATCTGTCCGGCTCCTGATCCGGCCGCATGCCACCCCCCGCCAGGGCCGTTCTTCGAGAATCCGTCCCGGGCCCCCGGGATTTCGTTGACCACGGTCCGCGGCCATGGTAGCGTAACGGGCGTTCCGAGTTCACGAGTATCTGCTTGAGGCACGATAACTCCACCACGAGGCAGCTTTCC
>CAYYNP010000135.1:0-25170 GCA_964472545.1 uncultured Planctomycetaceae bacterium
ACTCCTCTTGCCTTATGGGTCGGTGCGAAGGAAAATTCCTCCGGCGGCAACTATTTTTGTGGACTCTACGTAGAACCATCACTTGTTGTACCAACAAACTGAGAATTCGAGGAGAATCGTTCGATGCGAAATGCAAGCACCACGAGCGTGCGTTGGCTGTTGGCTGTGAGCTTGATTGCGGCGATAGCCGTCGGCGGCTTGATTTGGCAGGGGGCAGTCGGCCAGAACCAATCCAACGCCGACCAGGCCGCGGCAATCGCCCAGGCCAAGAACCTCTCCCGGGCGTTTCGCTCGGCTGCCGAACGCGTGATGCCCACCGTGGTGAAGATCACCGCCAAGACGAAACCAAGACGCGTTGCGCCGTCCGAGTCCCCAGCCCCCGGCGAGAATCCCTTCCGCGGCACGCCGTTTGAGGACTTCTTCGAGGACCACGGCTTCGATGCCCCACACGGCTTCCGAATGCCGGAAGGCATGCCGCGCCGACAGGGTGTCGGCTCGGGCGTGGTGATCGACGCCAAGGGCATTATCTTGACCAACAATCACGTGGTGGCCGGCTCCGACGAGATCATCGTCGAAATCGACGGCCGGCAATATCGGGCCACCGACGTGAAGACCGACGAACGGACCGACCTGGCCGTGCTTCGGATCGAGGTCGATGAGCCGCTGGTGGCCGCCGAGTTGGGCGACTCCGACGTCCTGGAGATCGGTGACTGGGTGATCGCCGTGGGCAACCCGTTCGAACTTGAAGGCACCGTCAGCGCGGGCATCATCAGCAGCAAAGGGCGTGCGCTGGGCCCCAACAAGCGGACCAACTACCTGCAAACCGATGCCGCCATCAACCCGGGCAATTCCGGTGGGCCGCTGGTCAACCTCGACGGGCAGGTGGTCGGCATCAACACGGCGATCGCGTCGAGCAACGGCGCCTATCAGGGTGTCGGCTTCGCCATTCCCAGCAACCTGGCCAAATGGGTCACCGATCAACTGATCCAGCGCGGCAGCGTGCAACGGGCCTATCTCGGCGTGTCGATCGGCAAGATCGACGGCGAACTCGCCCGGCAGTTGGGCGTCGAGGCCAATCGCGGCGTGCTGGTTTCCGAGGTTTTTGCCGACACGCCGGCGGCCAAGGCCGGATTCGCCGCGGGCGACGTAATCCTCAATTTCGCCGGCCACCCGGTCAACAGCCCTCGCGAGCTGCAGGAGATCGTCGAACGCTCTGCGGCCGGGTCGAAGCAGCAGGTCGACGTGATCCGCGACGGCAAGCGTCAGGCCTTGCAGGTCGTGGTTCGTCCCCTGCCGAAAGACTTCGGTTTGGCCTCCGGAACGGTGAGACCGCGTCGCGGCCCCGACGAAGATTCGCCGGCCTTCAAGAGCGGTGACCTCGGGTTGGAAGTGGACGAGTTGAGCGAGGACGTCGCCAAGCGCCTTGGCTACACCGGCTTCTCCGGCGTGCTGGTCATCGCAGCCGACGAAGCAGGCATCGCCGCCGACGCCGGCATCCGCACCGGCGACTTGATCCTGCGAGTCGGCAAGAAGCCGGTCAAATCGGTCGACGAGTTCAAGGCAGCCGTCGACGGCGAAGCGCTCGAAGACGGCATCCTGCTGCTGATCCGCAGCCGCGAGGGGAATCGGTTTGTGGTGTTGCAGGCGTTGTAAGCAGTTGGCAGTAGGCGGTAGGCAGTAAGCGGTACGCAGTGGGCCGGGAACGGGATGTCTTGCGGGCGGGTCTTTTGCCCACTGGTTCCCAACTCCCAACTCCCAACTCCCAACTCCCAACTCCCAACTCCCAACTCCCAGCCACCAACCACCCGGCTCTACCCACTCGACCGCCACCGTGGTATAACGCGTTCGTCTGACACGCACGCCACCACGGAGCCGCCCGATGAAGGTCCTCGGCATTTCCGGCAGTCCCCGGCGCGGGGGCAATACCGATACGTTGATCAAGTGGGCCCTGGACGTCTTGGCCGGCGAGGGCATGGAGACCGATTTCCTCTCGCTGGCCGACCATCCGGTAAAGCCGTGCAAGGCTTGCAGCGGATGTGCCAAGGCCGAGGGAATCCGCTGCGTTCAGGAAGACCCTGCGTTTGAGGGCATCATCGAGCGGTTCATCGCGGCCGACGGGATCCTGGTCGGCTCGCCGGTCTATTTCGGTTCGGCCACGCCGGAGACGATGGCACTGCTGGACCGCGTGGGCTACGTTTCTCGGTGCAACGACAACACGATGCTGCGTCGGAAGGTCGGCGCGGCGATCGTAGTCGCCCGGCGGGCGGGCCAGAACTTCACGTTTGCCCAGCTCAACTACTTCTTTCTGATCAGCGAGATGATCGTGCCCGGCTCGACCTACTGGAACATCGCCTTCGGCCGCGAGAAGGGTGAAGTTACAGGCGACACAGAAGGGATCGAGACCGTCAAGACGTTGGCCGCCAACATGGCGTGGTTGATGAAGAAGCTGGCCGCGTGACGCGGGTGCGGTCGATTGACGTAGGTACGCGCCGGATTTGTCTACTCTCGCATCCTGGTTCCCAAACTCCGGTTTGGGAACCGAACGAATCCAGCGAGTGACACGCAGACGTGGGTTCCCAAGCTGGACCTAGCTGGAGCTTGGGAACGCAGGAGTTGGTCGTCCACCAAGGATCTCAAGAGAGAGGCAGCGCCGTGCAGCCGCTCTTCGCTCACCCCTCCACAGGCGAACTACTCGCGATCCTGCTCCTCTACGTGTTCTTCTACGTCGTCGGCCCCGTCGTAGCCGCTACGATAACGCTGGCCATAGCGACGGCAGTTCTCCTCGTGGGATCGCTCCTCGGTGGTGGGATACTGACCGCATTGGTGAAGAAGAAGCGGCATCCGTTTTGGCTCCTGCCGTTGTTGAACGTCGGCCTCTACTTCCTTTGCTATCCGCTGATCACCGTGGTTGCCGGCGTCTACCTCGGCGCGCGATTCGATCTTGACGTGTCGCACCCTCTGAAGCCGGCGGGCCTCTACATGACGCTTCTGAGCGTGCCGTTGATCCAGCAAGTTGACCAAACGACACCGCAGGGCCACGCTGGGGCTGGGAACGGCGGTGCTGGCAACGGCGCTGGTCCCGATTGTCGGCGCCGTGTTGTTGACTACCGCCGTTACCGGCTCCGTATCGCTCTACCATGAATTGCACGTATTCCCCAAATCAGCTACACTACCATCGGAAACATGAAGGGGGCTCGTGCCGATTCCACGCGCGTAATCCGTCTTCCCTCCCGGAGAAACGACATGATGTCTGGTCGCCTCGTCCCACTTCTGGTCGTCTCGGCTGTGCTGCTCGTTCCGCCGGTCACGTTCGCTGCGTTGCCGGAGAACCTGGCCCCCAAGGCCTTGACCTCGGCCACCTCGGAGCACAACGCCCATTATCAGGCCAAGTTCGCCGTCGACGGCAAGATCCCGCCCGCCGGCAGCACGTCGGCCGATCTGGACGCCGCCTGGTGCGTGTTGAAGGAGAAGTCGGGCGACAATGCCGATTTCAAGTTCGAGTGGGGACAGCCGGTCGAAGTGGCCGAGATCATCTACTTCGGCCGCACGTCGTGGTTCATGAACGAGGTCTGGAAGGATTATGAGGTCTATCTCGACGACGCCGACCAGCCGGCCGCCAAGGGCACGTTCAAGATGATCCACGGGCCACAGCGCATCACGTTGAAGAAGGCCCCAGGGAAGAATGTCACAGTGCGGCGCGTCACGATCAAGTTCCTCAACTCCTACGGCGGCTACAATCCCGGCGCCGCCGAGATCATGATCTTCGGCGAAAGCCCCGATGCCAAGCAACTCGCCAAGCTGTTCAAGAAGAGCGGCTATGCGGCGATGCCCGCAACCGACGTGGTCGATTGCGGCAGCCTGCGAGAGTTGATCACCGACATGCGAGGGCAGCACGGCGATCGCTACGCACCGGCCGATGAGCATCTGGCCCGGCTGGATAAGCTGGAGAAGATCGAAGACCGGACCGAGGAGGTGAACGCACAGCTTGCCGAACTACAGCACGACGTGCTGCTGTTCGACGTGAAGAAGTTGCTGGTCATCAAACGGCACGAAATCAACGCCACGCACGTCTACACGTACCACTATGAAGGCCAGCGCGACGGCGGAGGGCTGTACATCGCCTCGCCCGACGACCTCGAGGCCGAGCCGGTCGAATTGGTGGCTTCGCCGGCCGGGCAAATCCTCGATTTCGACCCCTCGTACAACGGCCAAACCGTGCTGTTTAGCTGGCGCCGCGGCATGGGGCAGGGCTATCACCTCTGGACGGTCAACATCGACGGGAGCAACCTGCGGCAATTGACCGACGGCCAGTGGCACGACTACAACGCCTGTTGGCTGCCCGACGGCGGCATCGCGTTTCTCAGCACCCGCCAGCCGCAGTTCGCCTATTGCTGGCACGCCCCGGTGGGCATCGTCTATCGGATGAACGCCGACGGCACGGGCGTGCAGAAGCTCTCGTCGAACTACCTGAACGATTTCACGCCCTGCGTTCTCGACGACGGGCGGATCATCTACTCGCGCTGGGAGTACGTCGACCGCCCGGCCATCCCGATCCAAAGCCTGTGGACGATCAACCCCGACGGCACCGGGCTCTCGGGGTTCTTCGGCAATCGGGTGCTTTCGCCGGGCACGTTTATGGAGGCCCGTTCGGTGCCCGGCACCGGCAAGATCATCTGCACGATGACCGGCCACAACGGCCCCACCCGCGGGGCGATTGGCCTGATCGACCGCACCAAGGGCGTCAATTCCCAAGAGGCAATCGTCAACCTCACGCCCGATACGCCGGTGCCCAACGTCGACCAGGGCAACGGCAACACGGGCGGCAGCAAGCCGTATAGCGGCCCGCTGCCGTTGGATACCACGCGATTCCTGGTCTCCGCTCGCGGGCCGGTGCTGATTCGCACCATCGACGGCCACTGTCAAGCGGTCGCCTTGCCGGCACCCGCCGACGGCATGCAGTGGCTTGGTCCTCGCCCGGTGGCCCCACGGGTGCGTCCTCCGGTGATCGCGCCGCGAATGGCTGCGTCGCCGGACGAGGGAGAATACGCCACGATTTTCCTGCAAGACGTTTACAATGGGCTGGAGCCGCACATACAGCGGGGCGAGGTGGTCACCATCCGCGTCGTCCGCGAGTTGCACAAGCCGCTGCGGATCGACCCCAGCAAGCGGGCGTTCGGGTTCCAGTTCCCGGTCATCTCTTGCGGAGCGACCTACGCCGGCAAGCAGGTGTTGGGCGACGTGCCGGTCGACGGCGACGGTTCGGCCTGCTTCCGTGTGCCGGCCAATCTGCCGATCTACTTCATGACCATCGACGCCCAAGGCCGGGCCGTGCAGCGGATGCGGAGTTTTACGCACCTGATGCCCGGCGAAGTGCAGGGCTGCATCGGCTGTCACGAACACCGCAGCCACGCCTCCCGGCCGCAACTCGGCGTGGCCTACAACCGCCCGCCGATGGAACTCACGCCGCCGGAATGGGGCACCGAAGGTTTTGATTACTCGCGGATCGTGCAGCCGGTGTTGAACAAGTACTGCATCGAGTGCCACAATTCGACCGCCCCCCCGAAGCGAATCGATCTGACCGGCGGCAAGACCGATTACTTCAACGTCTCCTACGACGTGCTCGCCCGGGAAAACCAGGGCCGCACGGGCACGCAGTACGTCAACTGGATCCCCACCTACAACGGCCAGGAGTGGAACATTCTGGAGGTCGAGCCCAAGACCTGGGGCTCGCCACAGAGCAAGCTGGCCGAGGTGGTGCTCTCGAACCATCCGGATGAAGACGGCAAGCCGCGGCTGAAGATGGACGACGTCGACCGCCGCCGGATCCTGGCCTGGATCGACCTGAACGTGCCCTACTACGGCACCAGCGAGACGGCCTACCCCGATCTGGTCGGCTGCCGGCGGATCCTGCCGGCCGATTTCGAGCGGGTGATGGCCGACGTGGCCGGCCGGCGTTGCGCCGAATGTCACGCCGGCGGCAAGTTCCCCCGCCGCGAGTGGTTGCGAATCACCGAGCCGGCCGACAACCCGTTCCTCGTCGCCCCGCTAGCCAAGACCGCCGGCGGCAGCGAGAAGTGCGGCAAGGCAATCTTCGCCGACCGCAACGACCCCGACTACCAAGCCATCCTGGCCACGTTCAAGCCGGTTGAGGAGATGCTCGAGCAGACGCCGAGGATGGATATGCCGGGAGGGGAGCCGAATTGTGAGGTGAGTCGGAATTGTCAGTGATGTTCTTCGCTGTAGATAGGTAACGGTGAGGCGCAGAACCTCAGAACCAGAAGCTCGCAAGGGGAATGCTCGATGGGTAGAAGGTCTCAATGGCGGCGGCGACGCGAGTGGTCCTGGACGCTGTTCGTGCTGGCATGTGGTGTGGGTGTGATCATCGGCGTGATTTGGTTGACTGATTCCCTACACAAGCGTCAGGTTGAGGCCTTCTTGGCTGCCACGGCCTTCCTGGCAAGCGCTACCGCAATATTTGGTCAGCGCATCATCAATTGGATTTGGCGCCCCAAATTGACGGTGAAGTATGTCCACAGCAGCAGGTACTGCGAAAAAGCCGTAGCCAGGCATCAGGACCAAAGCGAGGTAGATGACTACTACTTCTCGTTGCGGGTGTCGAACGTCGGATCGAAGCCAGCGGTGGATGTTGAGGTGTTTGTGTATGATATTCGTGGGACAACGCATGATGGACAGAAGGTAGCTCGACGATACGCTTTGGACCTGAATTGGGCCTATCTGGGAAAGCCATCTCTACCAACTCTCCCACCGGAGGTCAGCAGATTCTGCAACATCGGACACATTCTGGACCCCGATCATCGCTCGAAGTTCGACAACGAGGAGTTGCCGGCACAATCCGACGGCAAGACTCTTCTCTCGCTCGCCTTGCAGGCAGAGCCACACAGTAGGATTCACCTCCTGGAGCCGGGGCGCTACAAGTGGGGGATCTGTGTTGTGGCAGCTAATCACCGACCGGTGAAGAGGTCGCTGAAGATCCACCTGAAGGGGGATTGGTACAAGGAGCGCAAGTCGATGCTCAAGGACGGAATCCGCATTAAGCTGCATTGACCGACAAGCGGACTGTGCATGGTGACCAGCGACGACACGTTACCTGCATGTTATGCATCTCTTGCCGATGAATTTGACGCCATGGCCACCACCAAGATCGAATGGACCGAATCGACTTGGAACCCCGTCACCGGCTGCACGAAGATCAGCGCGGGTTGTGCCAACTGCTATGCTCAACGCATGGCCAGACGGCTGCGTGCCATGGGGCAGGCGAACTACCGCAACGGCTTCCGTGTCACCTGCCACGACCACGTCGTCGAGCAGCCGCTGCGCTGGCGAACGCCACGATCCGTCTTCGTCAACTCGATGAGCGATCTCTTCCACGAGGAAGTCCCCGAGGATTTCATCGCCTCGGTGTTCGACGTCATGAGGCGAGCGAAGCGGCATCGCTTCCAAGTGCTCACGAAGCGAGAAGACCGTCTCGTCGAGTTGGCCCCGCGGCTAGAGTGGTCTGAAAACGTCTGGATGGGGGTTACGGTGGAAGATCGCGCCGCGAAGTCTCGAATCGACTCATTGCGATTGGTCCCGGCGGCAGTTCGGTTCCTTTCCGTCGAGCCGTTGTTGGAATCATTGGGGTGTCTGAATCTCGAAGGGATTCACTGGCTCATTGTTGGCGGCGAGTCCGGACCAGGGGCGAGGCCAATGCAAGAGAACTGGGTGCGGGAAATCAAGACGCAGTGTGATGCTGGGGAGATCCCTTTCTTCTTCAAGCAGTGGGGCGGTACCAACAAGAAAAGGTCCGGCCGTCTGCTGGACGGACGCACGTGGAACGATATGCCGGCGGCCGTGCCGCCGTCATTGGTTTGATGCAGGATTGCCCCGATTCTCCTCGGTTGATCCAGCATACCGGAGGAAACGCATCGTGAATCAAGACTCAGAGCGCCACATTCTCGCCGCCGGCCGATTTGTGCGGCTGGTGTGTGAATCCGGCTGGGAATGGGCCGAGCGGACAAACTCCTCCGGCGTGGTAGCGGTGGTGGCGGTGACGGACGCTGGGCAACTCGTGCTGACCGAGCAATTCCGGCCGCCGCTTGCCGCGCGTGTGCTCGATCTGCCGGCGGGGCTCTCCGGCGATGTGCCGGGGGCAGAAGATGAGGCGCTGTTGGTGGCGGCCCGGCGGGAGTTGCTCGAGGAAACCGGCTACGAGTCGGCCCGTTGGCAGTGGCTCACCGAAGGACCTACGTCGGCGGGGCTGACGAACGAGGTGCTGACGTTCTTCTTGGCTGCTCAAGCCAAACGCGTCGCCGACGGCGGCGGCGATGCATCGGAGGAGATCGACGTCCACGTGGTCCCGTTGGCCGAGGCCGAAACCTGGCTCGAAGAGAAGCGGACGGCCGGCGTGTTGATCGATCCGAAGATCTACGCGGGGTTGTATTTCGGTCGGCGGGCAAAGTAGGCGTCTCGCTCCGCGAGATGGCCCGACATCTTGCGGAGCAAGATGACTACTATACGCTACTCAAGCGGCTCGCCGCCCTGTTCGACGTTTTCCACGGTGATCACGCGGGCACCGAGCACCATCTTCTTGGTGAGGATCTGATCGGCCAACGCGACGGCCTCTTTGCCGCAGGTGGGATACAAGAACGTGGCGTCGAGGATGCCCTCCTTGACGTAACGGATGCCTTCATGTGGCAGGGCGTCGACGCCGACGAAGAGCATCTCGTCCTCGCGGCCGGCGGCCTCGGCGGCCAGGTAGGCGCCGTGGGCACCGGGATCGTTGTGGCCGTAGACGGCGTCGATCCGATCGAACCGGTCCAAGATGGACTCCATCTCCTTCAGCGCCTTGTCCTCCAGCCATTCCATATCCGCCTCGGCGATCACCTCGATGTCGGAACCTTCGATGGCCTCGCGGAAGCCCTGGTGGCGGTCCTTGCCCGGCTTGCTGGTCATCAGGCCCTTGAGTTCCACGACTTTGGGGTCCTCGATGCCCTGCTCCACGAATTTCTGGATCAGCCACTTGCCGACGGCCCGGCCGATGGCCACGTTGTCGGCGCCGATGTGACAGGTGAACTTTCTGCCGCGGACGGCCCGATCGAGCACGATCACGGGAATGCCCGCGTCGTAGGCCTTGGCCACCGGCTCGGTCAGCGGATCGGTCTCCTTGGGGCTGATAATCAGCAGGTCAACGCCGGCGGTGATGAGGTCCTCGACGTCGCCCTGCTGTCGCACGGTGTCGTTCTGGGCGTACTTGAATTCTACCTTGAGGTGGGGATACTCGGCCGCGGCGGCCTTGATGTCTTTGTCCATCTGCACCCGCCAGGGCTCGTTGAGATTACACTGGCTCATGCCGATCTTGTAAACCTCTTTCTCTTCGCTCTCCTCCTTCACTTGATTTGCCCCCCCGCTGCATCCGGTCATCAGGGCAGCCGCGGCCAACGCGGCCGTGAGGAATCGGACGGTTCTCATCGAAGCTCTCCTTTTCGGTCTCGATCCGGTGGGTTTTCGGTAGCCGAACTCGCCAGAGTTTGGCGGATGCGTTGTTGCGCGCCAAAGTCTGGCGACTTCGGCTACGCGTTCTTTGGCGATCACCGCCGGCGTCCCTGGATGAGCACGGCGGCAACGATGATGATCCCGGTGAGCATCAGCCGGGCGAACAGCGGCACGCCGTTGATGCTGAGGATCTTCTCCAGATAGGTGATAATCAACGCTCCGATCAACGTCAACCCGATGCCGCCGCGGCCGCCCATCAGATTGGTGCCGCCGACGACGACAATCGCGATTGCCGTCAGTTCGTACGCCACGCCGGCCTCCGGGTCGCCGTGCGTTTCCTGAGCGGCTTGGCAGATGCCCGCCACGGCCGCCAGCACGCCGGAGGCGACGTAGGCCAGGGTCTTGGCCCGATCGACCGGCACGCCGGAGAGCCGGGCGGCCTGCTCGTTGCCGCCGATGGCAAACAGATGCCGTCCCCAACGGTGCCGGCTCAGCGCCACCCAACAGATCGCCGCGCAGATGAGAAAGACGATCGTCACCACCGGCAGAAACTCGCCGAAGATGCGGGAGCGAAGCAAGTTGAAGATCTCGGGCAACTCGAACCGGTCGCCCTCCGCCGTGGCCACTGCCACCTTTTGCTGGCCGCTGACCATCTTGGCCATCCCCCGGGCGAAGACCATCATCGCCAGCGTGGCAATGAACGGTTGTACTTTGAACCGGGCCGTCAACGTGCCCGACGTAGCCCCACAGGCCGCCCCAACCGCCATACACGCCGGCACCGCCAGCAGCGGCGTCCAGCCCCAATGGAGGCTCATCAACGAAAACGTCACCGCGCCGAGGGCCAATACGCTGCCCACAGCCAGATCGATCCCGCCGGAGATAATCACCAGCGTCATGCCGCAGGCGAGGATGCCGAACACGGAGGCCTGGCGCAGGGCCGTGCTGTGGGTTCCCAGGCGGAAGAAGGCTCCGTCGGAGTTGAAGATCGTCCCGGCCAACCACACCAGCAACAGTGCGATCGTCGCCCGGCCGACCGGGCTGGCGAGGAACTTGCGGAATTCTCCGAGTGATTGACGCACGGCTTGTCGTTCCGCGTCAGACAGGTTGCGCGATTGGACAACTGCCCCCGCTATTGCCAAGAGGAGCCACGCAGAGACTCCGATCCACACCGACGCGACGCCGAGCGGAATTGGCGACGAATTGTCGATCAAGTGGTTCACTTCCGTCGTGAAATGCGCAATCCCCGTCACGGCGCAGAAGGACCCGACGACTGCCGTCGCGACGATGATTACGACCTTGTCGAAGAAGACGGCCAGGATTCCGCCAATTGCCCCGAGAACGACCATTACCACGACTTGCGGAGGGAATTGGCACGCGGCACACAAGACGATGCTTGCCGTGATCCCCAAGAATGCGCCGACCAGGAAGACCCCCACTTTGTAATACTTCAGAGCAAGCGCAGCGACAACGATGCCGCCAATAAGGGCCGAGACAGGCCGCAGGAACTTCGGTAGGTCAGGTACGTCTATGATCGACGCGATTCGCTCTGCAAGGTCCAGGCCCATCCATAACCCGATGACCGCGCCCACTGCAAGCCCGACGATCCCCAGAACCAGCCTGAACACTCGGTAGCCGTAGAAGCACTGTACGACGCCGAACACGAGTAAGACGCCGACCAGGATGTTCACCGTCAACTCATACGACTCCATACACGGCCTTCTTATGCGGTCGACACCTCGGCTACTGCACCGCCTTAAGCAGAATCTGATCCAACCCGAACATATACGCCTTGACCGCCTTCTCGTTGGCCCCCACGATCTCGACGCGCAGCGTGTGGTCGCCTTGGCCGAGTTCGAACGTTCCCAGCGGGATCGGGCCGGTGGGGATCACGCCGTCGTTGAACAGGTCGATCGGTTCGCCGGCCGGCTTGCCGTCGACGCTCAGCCGGACGATGGCGTAGTCGATCGCCTTGGTCAGCGTGACGGCGACCTGGTACTTGTCGGCGTTCTTTACCGGGAAGACCACGTCGAGCTTATCGCCCGGCTTGGCGCCGGTCCACCAGAGTTGGTTGCCGTTGTTCCACTTGCCGGCGCCGAAAGCGTCCATGTGCTGGTCTTGCACGGTTCCCGCCGGCTCGCCCAATACGCGATATCCGCCACCGCCGGGCGGAAGCTTGACGTAGTAGCCGTGGCGGTCTTCCACGGGCACCGGCTCGATCGGGTCGTCTTGTCCGGGGGCCAGGTAGAAACACGGCAGGCAGGCGTAGAGCGTGCCGCGGTCGGTGTTGCGGTAGTATTTTTCGATACAGCCCTCGAACGACGTCTGAAACGGCACGTTATCGCCCACGTGCCATCGCAGCACCGACTGATGGCCCTTGTTGTTCTCGGTCATCGTCTGGCAGTGGTAGGCATACTCGAACAGGCCCGGATGACACCAGGCGTAGCCAAAATAGTCCTCCGAGCCGGTGCCGATGGTCGAGGGGAACTTCTCGCCGTCGACGAAGAGTTTTTCGTCGCCCTCGCCCCACCAGCCGCCGCGGGGGTTCCAGACGTGCAGCATTACGCCGCAAAAGCGCCCGCGGCCATTGGTCTTCAACATCGTCCAATCCGGCCAGCGGTCTTCGGGCAGCGGGAAGATGTCGCGATGCCACTTGGCGTGGAAGTGGGCCATGCCCTCGAAAGGCCGCGTGAGCGGAGCGTGGGTGATCTCGAAGCTTAGCTTCCGATCGACCTCGTCCTCGTTGACCAGTTCGATTCTGGCTTCGCGCTCAAACGGCATGTACCAGAAGGCGTAGGCCTCGTCCTTGGTCATGCCGGTGACCAGCGATTTGTAGAGGTTCTTGCCCGGCGCCGTGCCGAAAAAGTCGCCCAACGGACACCACACGGCCGGCTTCTTCGCCCCGTCGAACGTGATCTTCAACACCAGCTTCCTCAGTGCCGCCATCTCGTCTTCGCGGTCTTTGAACTCCATCTGCCCTCTGATCGCGGTGATTGCCCGAGGGCCCCGCAAATCGAGGTCGAGCGTCTCGCCCGCCGCGATGGAGAACGTTTCGGCAACGGTCTCCTGCCCCTCCCGCCGTCCGGCCGGATCGGTGCCAAAGCGTTTGCGGAAGAACTCGTCGACCCACTCGAGTTGGGCCACGTCGTCGGCCGGCAAGTCGGAGGTGAACGTGGGGACCTTGGTGCCCTTGGGGAAGGTCGTGTAGACGAATTGGTAATACGCCCCCCAGCCCTTGTCGGCCACGATCTTGCACGACTTCTGATACGGGATCGGCACGTAGAGGTTGTGGCCGCGGCAGCCGACGTCTTCGAGTTGATAGCTCAGCGCGGGGTAGTCGAACGGGGCCGTCTTGCCGGTGAAGTAGTCGCGGAACGGCAGATCGACGGCCGGCTGCTCTTGGCCGTCGAGATAGATCTTCACGTGGCCCTCTTTGGCCAGCGCCGACCAGATCCGCCAGATGCAGCCCGGGCCTTCCATCTCGGCCATCACCACCTGTTCGCCCTCGGTGCGGATAAACTGGCCGCCGTCGCCGTTGGCGTCCCAGGCGACGTATTTGCCGGTCTGCTCGTCGTAGCGGCTGGCCCGATCGTAGCTCGACCACTGCCGGCAGGTTTCGCCGGGGGCGGGCAGCACGGCAAGCTGCTCCATGTCGACCATGCGGCCGACCAGGTCGACGTAGGTCAGCGTCTCGGCGGCGGGTGCCGCAGACGGGAGGCAGGCGACGGCAATCAGAAACGGCAGAAGCAGCGTGACGGTGCGAAACACGGGAGTTCTCCTGAATCGTTCGTAGGGTGCGTGCAACGCACCACAACCTCCGGAACCGGTGCGTTGCACGCACCCTACATGCTGACCGCCAGGCCGCCCTATGACTGCTGAATCTCGATTTGAAGTTCTTTCCCCACCCCAACAACCACAGAATCATCGAGCGTTACCGCCACTCGAGTGCCTTCTTGCGAGCGCCGACACTTGACCGGCCAGCCGTCCAACGTGACGGCGACGCCACCAACCGCGGCGCCCTCGGGCAACTCCAGCGCCAGCGTCTTCAGCCGCAACGTGCCCCACTTCACGGCGATCCGGTTCGTCTGCCGGCCGGCCTGCCGAGTCTGGGTCAATGTACCCCATCCTTCCGCGGCGGTAAAGGCAGCCTGAAAATCATCAGGGGTGACCCGCGGCGCGAAGCCCAAGTGGCCGTTGGGGCCGTGATACTCGAACCCGCAGAGTCCCTGGAAGACCCCGTGGCTGGCCATGCCCCGGGCGTAGTGGTCGCCGCACTCGACCTCGTTGAACGGATTGTGTTTCGAGGGGTGATACCGTTCGTGGATGCCGCGGCAGATTGCCAAGGCCTCGGTGACCATACCGTCGTAGGCCATGTTGCCGGCCACCTGGTATTCGATGCCGGTCCAGACCTCGTTCTTGTATCGCACGCCGGCCGGCAGGTGCTTCGTATGCGGCCAGGTGCAGGTGAACAACCCCGCCTCGCCCGGGCTGGCGAACCACCGCTCGGGCTTGTGTACGGCGTTTTGCGGGCCGATGTCCGGCGCCCAGTTGTACTTCCAGATGGCGGCCAGCGTGGCGTGGATCGTTTCTTCCGGGTAAACGTATCCCAAAGCGACTTGATGCGCCCAGCCTTGGCCGAAGAGCTGATCGGAGAGGCACCCTTCGCCGTATTGGGCCTTGGGGTGTTGGGCCAGGTCGACCTCTTGGATAAAATACTCGCCGTTGAAGAGCCGCTTGACGGTCAGCTTGCTGCCGCTTTCGGCCAATTTGGCACAGGTCTTAGCGAAGTCGGCGTCGCCCATTTCGGTCGCCATCTGCTGGCCGGCTTTCAGCGCGGCCAGATAGAGCGAGCCGATCATCGCATTGGCGCCGAAGAAGTTGATGTCGTAGGTGTTGTGCTGACTGCCTTCGATCAGCCCGTCGGGCGTCTGCCCGCCGCCGCGATCCTCGCCGATGAGGAATTCCAACGACTTGCGGATCTTCTTCCAGTTGCGTTTGAGGAAGGCGTCGTCGGCCGACGTCTGGTGTTCGCGATAGGCCTTCAGCACGGTGCCTGCCTGTCCGTCGCCGGCCCACATCCCCCAGCCCTCGCCGCGGAACCGCACCATGCCGGTCTCCTCCTCGAAGCCGGTGCCGTAGTCCTGCATCTCGCGGCAGGAGCGTTCCAACTCGGGAAACAGCCGGGCCATGGCGTGCTCGTAGTTCCAGACGTGCGTGCAGGTGCCGTGGCAACAGCCGACGCCCTCCCAGGCCCAGAACCGCCCGTTCTCCCAACGCTGACAGGTCGAGGTAGCCAACGCAGAAACGGTCGAGAAGAGCCGATCCAACAGCCAATGCGGCAGGGTCGAGTCGTACCAGGTGTCGTGCCAGAGTTGGGTCTGTGCGGCCAACCCGTCGTAGTTCGCTGCCAGGTACGCCCCCACGGCACCGGCGTCTTTGAAGCGACTGGCGTAGTAGTTGCCGCGATCGGGGCGGTTGGGAAAGTGCCACACGACGGCAAACGCCACGCGGGCCTCTTCGCCGGGCCCGAGTGTCACGCTCTTGCCCAACGCGCCCGTGAGCCGCTTGCCAAAGGGCATCTTGACCTCCTCGGCGGCACCGCTCTGAAGGCCGTCGAATACGTCGGGCAGCGCGTCGTTGTCTACGGAGGCGTTCACCAGCGCATCCCTCCCGCCGTCGATCAACGCCAGGCCCATCGTGCCAAAATCGGGCTGCGATCCCAACGGCCCGCTTCGCGGCGAGCGGGGCGTGTCGCGGAATTCGATCTGGTCGATGTTGATGTGCCCCCAGGGGCCCGTCTCGTTGTCGACGATCTCCAGCCGGGCCGCCTTGCCGACGAACTCGCTGACGTTGAAATTGTGCCACAACAGCCGCTCGACCTGCTTGCCGGTGGCCGTGTGGACGATCTTCCCGTCGACCAGCAGATTCATGCAGGTCTTGCCGGCGTGGGGACCGCCGCCGACGAGGAACGTGATGAACCGCCGCTCGATGGTAAACTCCGGCGAGGTCAGCTTGCCGGTCAGCTTGTCGTCGCCGCCGAGATACGTGTTTACCAGGCCCTTGCCTGCGAAGCCGCTGACGTCTTGTTGCTTTTCGAGTGTGCCGTGGGCCGGCCCCGTGCCGAACGCCTTGCCTTCGACTTTCCACTCGCCGTAGTCCTCGCCCTCGAAATCCGCAAACAAGATCGGCGGACGGCGCTCGCCCGGCGTCTTAGCCTCTTGGGCCCGATAGAGCAGCATCGACATCGCCGGGCTGCGAGCCACGCCGGCCGTGTGAAAGCCGTCCATCTCCTTGCCGCTGTCGATGCAGACGCCGTTTTCCAGCCAGCCGGCCAGCGTCGCCTCGACGGGGGCGTCGGACGTGTTCTTCAGCCTGTACTCCATCACCGTGGCGGGCAGCCCGGAGTCGTTCGCCTCCAGTGGGCAAAACGGCGAGAAAGCCCGCAGCGTGACGGCGACCGGCATGCCCTTATCGGCGTAATCGATCGTGGCGATCGGATACTCGCCACAGAACTGCACGCCGGGAAAGCCCGCCCGGTCGAGCGAGCGAACGGTCGTCTTGCCGCCGGAAGTGATCTTGATCGCGAAGCCCTGCAACAACGGCGACCCGGTCGTGCGGCCCAGATCGTACGCCTCGCGTCCGTAGCCGGTGAAATTGTGGATATTGAAGACGTCAAAGTGTGTCAGCCGCCCGTCGCCGGTCAGGTAGACTTGCCCGGCGCAGACGCCGCCGACGGGCATGGCGATGGTCTTCAGATCGTCGCCGCTGTAGATGGTCGGCTCGCCCTTGGCCGAGAGCATGCGAATCCACCCCGGATCCAAGCCCTTGTCGACCGGCACGAAATGGTCGTCGGCAAGATCTCCGGCCGCCACCGCCGCCTGCAGCCGCGCGGCCGAGCCGAAGGCCGCCAACGACGCCGCGGAAACGCCGGCCAGTTTGATAAACTCCCGCCGGCTGGTTCCGGCCGGGGCTTCACCACCGCAACACGCTCCGGACGGGCAACGAGGATCGTCGGAGGAAGCGTCCTGAGGGTTGTCATCTCGCATATCGGGTCGACGCATCGCGGGGCTCCTTTGCAGCACACGGGAAACTCACAGCCGCGACGATCCGAACGTCGGGCATCGCACGCCCGCCAGAATAGCGGAGCGGCCCCCGAATGGCAATCCGTCACAAAGCCGCGACCGGTTGTCGCGCCCGGCACCCCGGGGAAACCTGCCCTCCAAGAACCGTCCGTGGACCCAGGATTCGCGAAACACGGCCGCGCGCGACTGCGCAAGCCGTTGTCAGCAGCGTGTGACAAGACCCTAACGTGACGACGTGTTCCGCCGCCCGGGCGCGACCACCAGTCGCGGCTTTGTTGGCAACTGCCGGCTAGTCGTCAAGCTCCAGCAACTCGACCTTCCGGAACTCCACCGGATGGCTCTCCGACTGCAAAGAGATTGAGCCGCCGTGGAGCATCTTGTCGCCGTCTTTGATCAGCATGCGGGCGTCGGCGTCGTTGGGGTCGAGTTGCGGCTTCTGATACTCCATCACGGTTTCGCCGTCGATGATGTGCTTGATGACCTCATTGCCGCGGACTTCCAACTCGACGGTCACCCATTGGTCGCCGTGGTACGTCTTCGACTTCGAGTTGGTGCAGTGGCGAGTCAACAGCTTGCCGTCCATTTCGACGTGCGTGCCGGGTGTGCAGAGGTTGGCCGTGGCACGTTCGCCCGTGCCGCCTCCGCCGAGAAGCTGCACCTCGATCGAGACGGGGAAGTTCTGGTCCTTCTTCATGCTCTCGGCCGACTGGCCGTGGACCATGATCCCGCTGTTGCGAAAGGCCCAGCCGGGGCCGCCGGGGACCTGGTCGCCGGTGAAGCGATACTCGACCCGCAGCCGGTAGTTCGAGAACGGCTGCTCGTAGAACAGGTGGCCGAACTTGCCGCCGAAATTGTCGTAGCCGTCGAACGAGACCTTGATCGCGCCGTCCTCTACGCGGAAGGTGTTGGCGAAGTTGTCGTCCAGTTCGTAGCCCTTGATCTTGACCTTCCAGCCGTCGAGGTTCTTGCCGTTGAAGAGCTGAACCCACTCTTCCTCGGCGGCGTCTTCCGCGCAGGCGACTCCAGAGGCCGTAAAGGCAACGGCGACAACGATCAACGCGGCGATAATCTTCTGCGGGCTCTTCATTTCGGTTCCTCGGTTCGGTGGAGTGAGCGTGGGCTCTGCGATGGGTCACGCAGGCACAAACAAGTCTAGAAGAGGTTTGGCGGCGGGTCAAGCAAGGGCTGGCCAATAGCCGCGGGCGGGAGCCCACGGAGGGTCGGCGCTCGCGATGACTTCGCGACAACGAAGCTCAAAACCGTCCGGGGGCTTCCGCCCCCGGCTATTGGCGGCTCGCGGATGGAGCAGAAAGGGATCGCGGATCTTGCCTAGCGCTTCGCCGACTCCCGAAGCCGCTCGACGACCGCCTGCACGTCCTTAAACGCGTCACTCTCGGGCACTTCGGCCCCTTCGCGCAGCTCGGACAACAGATCGCCGAGCATCTCGGCCTCCAGCCATTTGGCCAGCCATTCGGCCCGTTGTTCGGCGTAGCGGGATTGCAGCCGGCCGAAGAGCCGGGCAGCAGCCTGGCGGACGCCTTCGCTGGTCGTGCTGACGATCGCTTCGCCACCGCCGGTGATGCCACCGGCGATCGCCGCCTCGGTGGCCAATTCGCTGGCGGCGTGGCCGGCCGATCCGACCAGACCACCGGCCACCCCCCAACTGCTGACGACCAAGGCCACCGTGATCGTCGGCCGGGCAACGGCCAGAACGTGATCCAACGATTGCAGGAATCGCACCACGCGAGGGTTCGACGTCCGCCAGGCGTCCAACTCCGTGGTGACGAACGTGCGATAGTCGTCGTCGACGGCCGGGAGTTGCTCGTGAGCGGCTTGCACACGCTCAAGCAGCCGCGAACGGGCGTGGCCGCCGAGCAGGGCCAACAGCCGCGGCCGCAGCGTGTCGTTGCCCACTTCGGCCAACCGCTCCAACTCGTCGAGCATCTTCTCCACCGCCAGCACGATCGCTTCGCGCTCGCGCGCCTGGAACGACGTCAGTGGATCTTGGGGTTTTCCCGCCAGTGCATCCCGGGCGGCGCGCATTGGCCACGTGGCCCCGCGGCCGATAGCTCGATAGAACCCGTGTACGCGGCGCGACCATCCGCCACGGCCCGTGTCCCACCATCGGCGTATCTCCTCGACCAGCACGCCGGCCGGCAGGCTGGGCCAGGCCACGCGGGCCATCTCTGTGGCCGAGAGCGCCGCCGCGGCCGACGAAAACTCGCCCGCAGCAGTGCGGATCGACCGCAGATAGCCCTCCACGCCCCGTTCCGCGTCAAGCACTTCGCAGAGCGCCCCACGGAAGGTGCGGATCTTGATCGCGTCGAAGTGCAGCGAAGCCAGGTCGTCGCGGAGCCGGCAGGGCTCGCCGACCGGTTGCCGTCCGTCGGGCCCCACGGAAAAGAACGGCAGCCCGAGCGATTCCGCCGCCGGCCGATCGTACGGTGCCACGTAGACAAGCTCCGGCCGTGCGCCGGTCTCCCGGCAAAACGTCTCCAGCCACTGCGGCCAATACTCCGCGTCGGCCGCCAGGTCGCATTGATTGAACACCACCACGATCGGCTTGTCGGCCTCGACCGCCGAGCGAAAGAACTGCTTCACGGCCGCGTCGTTGTACTTCTGCTGCGTGAGCACGGCCAGCAGCACGTCGGAGACCTGGCGGATCGCCCGGGCGCGCTGCCAGTTGACCGTCACGTCGGAGTCGACGTCCGGGGCGTCGAGCAGCAACAGCCGCGGCGGAATCTCCGAGCCGGTGCGCCAGAAGAGCCGATTCTCGGGCGTATCGGCCAGGGCGTCGTCGGGCGACCGCCAGGGGTAAAGCCGAAAGGGCGCAAAGAGCCGCTCGAGCAGATCGGGATCATCGGCCCCGTCGGGCACCACACAGACCGGATGCCGGGTGCCGGCGGCCAACGGGCTGACGGCGCTGAGATTCTCGCCGGCCAGATGGTTCATCAGCATCGACTTGCCGATGTTCGTGCCGCCGACAATTCCCACGATCAACAGCGGCGGCGTGTCCAACTGCGGCAGCAGTTTCTTCTGCAACAGCTCGAACCACTCCTGCCCCGCCGGCGAGTCGACGCCCACCGCGGCCGCCCCTGCCTGCAACGACGCCAGGGCCAGATGCAGGCGTTTGACGTCTTCAAAGAAGGCTGCGAAGGTGTTGGTCATCGTACGCAGTACGGGCGAGACGTGGAATCCACTCTCAATTGTAGCCCGGTGGCGCCGTCACGACGACGACACGGAGCCCTGCCCAAAGGGTGGGGACAATCCTGCAACCGCTTGTAGAACGCCTTCGGCGTTAACGTGTTCACCGGCACGCGTTTCACCGACGCCTGCGCCGGCGAATGCAGACTACCATACCCAACGCCCCAAGGCCGAGCAAGGCCAGGGCCGACGGCTCCGGCACCGGCGTGGCGCCGAGCGAGAGATCGAAACTCACGTCGCTGCTGGTCAGGCTCGACTGGTGGACCTCCACGGCCAACACGTTCTTGCCCTGCCGCAACAGGTGGGCGCCGGTCTCGTAGGTGAAGAAGAAATCCTCCGCCGCATCTCCGACAAAGTCCGAAGCAAACGTGTCGAACTCGGCCCCGAGTTCCAGGTTCGTGCGGGGATGCAGTTCCACGCCGTTGAGATACGTCGCCGCGCCGTCGTCGCGCAGCAGGCGGACGATCAACGATTCGAGCGCCGCCGGATTGGCCACGTCGAACGCGTGGCGGAAGTAGGTTGTGGTGTACTTGTTGTCCGGGTCGTTGTCGGCGTTATCGGGATTCGGGCCGAAAAGCACTTCGGTCACTTCGTCGCCGTCGCCGTAGCCCAATTGGGCCGCACCAGCCTTCCAATTGGCCTCGGCTGGAAAATCGACCTCGCGCCAGCCGGGGCCGGGGTCCGTGCCGTTGTCGAGATACTTCCACTCGGCGCCCGGCGGAACGAGCACGATCGTCGGTGCATCGGAAACGGTGACGTTGTCGAAATGGGCCTCGGCCCATTCGTTGGCACCGTTGGCCTGATTGTTGTAGCCACCGAAGATCATCATGTGGCTTCCGGCCGACAGCGGAACGGTCAGGTCGACGGTGATCCAACCGGTATCGGTGTCCGTCGTCGAGAACCAGCTACCGTTCTGATGAAAGAGGCTGCCGTTGTCGTCGCCGCCGTAGCGGTTGCCGTCGAGTTCGAAGATCGCTTCGCCAAATTCGCCGAAGTCCAAGCCGCCCCCGGTGAGCAGCCGATAGTCGAGCGAGATGTCGTAGACGGCGTCGGCAGGCACCTCAAACGCCTTGCCCCATCCCGCCGAGGTCGCAACGTTCTCGGTGTGCGGGCCGAGTTGTACGCGCAGCATCCCATCGCTGTTGCCGCCCAGCGGGGCCCATTGCCCGTCGACAAGATCTACGCGCAACGTGTCGTTGAACAAGTTGGGTGCATATTCCCAGTTGTCGCTGTCTGCGTCGAACGTGTCTTGGAGGACGACCCCTTGGGCGGCCCCCGATAGGGTCAAGATCCCGATTACCGTCGCGCATGTGATCAAACGAAACATCTTCTCTATCTCCAAGTAAATCCATCCCCAGCGCGGAGGACTTCCCTCCGGAAAAACGGCAGGACTGGTCACTGCGAGTGAGCCAATTACAGAACGCTACCCGGGTGATTGGCCGCCAACGAAGAGGGCCGCTTTCGGGTTGCGTGACGTCGCTGCCTCTGGCTTCGATGCCTGGGGGTTGGAGATAGTGGCCGGCGGCGGCCGGCCGCCACGACCGCGATGTTTCCAGAGGCGTGCAGAAGCGCCACGGCAAAACGGCGGAGTACACCGCGTGCCGCACGGACCGAAAGCCAACGAAAAAGGGGCCTAGGAGCGCCCTGCTACACCAGCAGAGAACTCCTAGACCCCGTCTTCATCGACGATTCGGCATACCGCAATAGCATGGCTGTCTGAACTACCTCTATAGGGTGTTTCCGGCTCTCTGCGAGCCAATGTCACATAGTCGCGGCTATCCTAGCAGAAATCCAGCACCGGTCAACCCTCGGCGCGGCAAAATCGGAAAATGGGGGAAGAAAGGGCAAGAGTTGCCCTGGAAAGGCTCAGGACGCCTTCGACGCGGAACATCTCGCTGGCGCGGCCACAAGACGATCTTCACACAATCGCCCCGATCTGTCACACTGGGCACGCATTTTCGATCCGTTTCGCCGGGAGATTCCGCCATGCGTCGAGGCCTGACGTTACTTGTCCTGCTGGGGATCTTGATTCCATGTCATACGGCAGCCCGAGCCCAGCCGGGGGACTCACCGACGGCTGAGCCGGAATCGAAAACGGCCGCCGGCGTTCAAACGCCCGCCGGGCCCGCCTCGTTGCGCAGCCCCCGGGCCACGATGGATCGCTTTCTCACCGAGATGAACGCTGGCAACTACGCGTCGGCGGCGGAGTGCCTCGACGTCTCTGAAGCGGGTGAAGCCCTTACGGCCAGCCAGCGGGAAGACCTGGCGTGGCGTCTGAAGGAGGCCTTGGATCGGTTGGCGTTGATCGACTTGGCCGAGATCAACAGCGATCCGGCGGCCGGGCCTTACGTGTTGCAGCCGGACGCCGAGCTGCCGGCGGTGACCATCGCCCGCGGCGACGACGGGGCCTGGCTCTTTTCGCCGGAGACGGTCGCGTCGATCGACGCGTTGTACGAGAAGGTGAAGAATCGCGCTCCGTTGGCCGGGGGAGATTGGCTGCGCGACCTGTTCCCCGCCTCGCTGACGGCCACCGACTTCCTCCTGCCCACCTATCAGTGGATCTGCTTGGCGATCGTGATCTTCGCCGGCTTCGTGGTCGACGTGATCGTCCGATTCCTGTTGACTCGGATGACTGCCACCTGGATGAAACTAGCCAAGCTCGAGGTCGATCGGCGGCAGCAACTGGCGCTGTGGAAGCCGCTGGGTTTGCTCGCCCGGGCGCTGACCTGGTACGCCGGTACCGTGCTGATCCGGCTGCCGCCGCAGGTGCTCGCCGTGCTGTTGGTGGCCGTGAAAGCCTTTGCCACGATCGCCGCCGTATGGACGGCCTTTCGGCTGATCGACCTATTGGCCGGCTACATGCTCAAGCGGGCCGCCGGCACGAAGACCAAGTTCGACGATCTGTTCATCCCCTTGGTTTCCCGGTCGCTGAAGGTGTTTGCCGTGTGTGTGGGGTTGATTACGCTGGCCCAATCGTTGAGTCTGCCGATCGCCGGGCTGTTGGGCGGCTTGGGGCTCGGCGGCGCGGCGTTGGCCTTCGCCTCGAAGGACTCGTTGTCCAACGTCTTCGGCTCGCTCACGGTGCTGGTCGACCGCCCGTTCGAGATCGGCGACTGGATCGTCACTGCCGACGTCGAGGGGACCGTCGAAGAGGTCGGCATCCGCAGCACGCGGGTGCGGACGTTCTACAACTCGATGATCTCGGTGCCCAACAGCCTGTTGATCACCGCCGTGGTCGACAATATGGGCCGCCGCCGCTACCGCCGCATCAAGACCATGCTCGGGCTGCAATACGACACGCCGCCGGAGCGGATCGAGGCCTTTTGCGAGGGCGTCCGGGAGTTGATCCGCCGGCACCCTTACACGCGTAAGGACTACTACCACGTCTATCTCAACCAACTCTCCGAGAGCTCGTTGGACGTGTTGCTGTACTGCTTCATCGAGTGTCCCGATTGGGCGGTCGAGCTGCGCGAACGGCAGCGGCTGTTCATCGATATTCTCAGGCTGGCCGCGAACCTACAGGTTTCCATGGCGTTCCCCAGCCGCACGCTCTACATGCAACAACAAGACCCGCCGCCGCCACCGGACGCGATCGGCGAACCGCTGCTGACCGGCCGCCAAGTCGCTGCCGAGGTGGCCGGCCGGCCGCGCTCCGAGAAGGAACGCCCCGGCGGCGTGCAGTATCTCGAACCGTACGACGATGCCACCAACGAAGACTCGGGCGACGGCCCCGAGTAGGCCGCCCGAGGAGCAATCTTCTCGGCACGCCAAGGCGTTTGCTTGCCCGAGAGGCCCCTGGCTGTTAGGCTATCTCCCGACGGCAGCCCGCGCAACGATTGGCATGTGACGTACCTTCGTCCCTCGCACGCGCGTCGCATGCCGGTGGATTTCACTAGCCGTGGGCGGAAGCCCCCGGACGGCTCGCAGTTGTGATCGCCCGCAAGCCATTGAGGCTGCGAACTCTCCGAGGGCTTCCGCCCACGGCTATTACGGACCTCATCAAGGTGGGAGTCGAAGATGCGATGCCGAACTGAAACGCTTCTGGGCTGCTTGATCCTCGTCCTTACGACGTTACCGTCGCCCGCCGCAGAACCGGACATCGAGTTGCCCGACGAAGGCGACGCCATCAACGCCCTGATCGACTTTGGCGCTCGGCTGGAGTTCGACGACTTGGGCCGTGTACGCCGCGTCAACTTCGCCGGCATGGCCGCCGCGACCGACGCCCAATTGGAGCACGTCGAAGGGCTCGAATACTTGCGTGAGTTGTACTTAGGGGGAACCCAAGTCACCGACGAAGGCCTTCAGCGGCTCAGCGGGCTGGTCGGCCTGCGTTTCCTTTCGCTGCACCAAACCCGGACCACCAGCAAGGCCATCGAACGGCTTCGCGACGCGCTGCCGAAGCTGAAGGTCTACCACACGCCGCTGGACCCGACCGCGGCGGCGGCACCGCTCAGCCGCGAGGCGCCGCCGATGGTGACCGCACCGGTTGTCGATCCGTTTCGCGGCGAGTTGGGGATGGTCGGCGGCCGATGCATCGCCACCGGCGCCCGGGGAACCTGGTCGCCCGACGGTACCCGAATCGCCCTGGGCAAGACGCCGCTGAACTCCGGCATTCAGATCGTCCACGTCGAAAGCGGCAACACCACCGAGCTGGTCGACCGGGGTAAAGACCCTGCCTGGTCGCCCGGCGCAGGCCGCTGGATCGCCTACGCATGCAACGTTCAACAAGGCGCGGGCAAGCGGCAGGAGATCCGCCTGGTCGAGGCCGTCGGCGGCGCTCCCCGTCGGTTGGCCGACGGCGCCTTTCCGACCTGGTCGGCCGACGCGAAAACGGTCTACTTCTACTCGCCCTCCACACGGCAGATCATGAGCGTACTGGCCGAACCTCCCAACTCTCCGCCGACGGTGGTGTGGGAGGTGCCGCTTGAGGACCTGCCAGGCGAGTGGTCGCCGGCCGTTGCGCCGGACGGCCGACGCGTCGTCCTGCACGGCCCGGATCGGCTCGAAATCGTCGACATGGAAACTTCCGAGACGTTGCACACGCTGCCGCTGAAGGGCTGGCGAGGGATGTTGGCCGGCTGGTCGGCCGACGGCCGGCGATTGGGTTTCGGCGGGCTCGGCGGCGAGGAGCGAGATCTCTGGATCTTCGACCTCACCACCGGCAAGCTCCGCCGCCTGCTCAGCGGCTGGTGTACGCTGCCCGGGTGGTCGGCCGACGGAACGAAGCTCACCGTCGACTTCCGCTCGTCGATCAAGGGGTACGAGGTCTGGGTGATCGACCTGAAGCGATTCGGGGGCGCCGGCGGCTAATGCCGGACGGGTGGCTGGGGGAGAGCCCCGAGTCCCCAGCCCCGAGTCCCCAGCCCCGAGTCCCCAGCCCCGAGTCCCCAGCCCC
>CAYYNP010000136.1:0-25041 GCA_964472545.1 uncultured Planctomycetaceae bacterium
AACTCCGCCGGGCAATGCAACGTGCAGAGATCGAATCGCTGCCGATGTATCCGGAAGGGCGCCCCTGTCGTCATCCAACCACGCGGCGGCTGATCGACCTGTTCGAGAACGTTCAACGCCATACGCTCCTGGCGGCAAGGCGACGGCCCAGAGCCTTCGTCACCGATCTCTCACAACTGCAGAGAAGAATCCTCAAGCTCCTCGACCAACCGATTGCCAAGTACGGCCACTGAGCAGGCCCTCCGCCCGACGTGCGAGAAAATAGAAACGAGTTATGCGGAAAGAGAGGTCGATCGGTTCGCCCTCCGCTGTTTGGATCTCGATTCGCATACCGCCGGCGGCCGACGTGGCGTAGTTGATCGCCAGCCGGTTTCCGGTGAACGTGAACGGTTTGGTGACCATTTCGCCTCCGGAGTACGGGCCGCATACGGAAACGAAGCCGTCCGGCCGCAGTGTGTAACGCCGCACGTGGGCACTCGGGTAGCCGGCGTTGTGTTTGACGTAGAGCGAGAGTTCCGTCTCGCCCGTGTCGGCGTTGTTCGTTTCGATGAAACCGCGGGCGGCGTAGTTTGCCCGGGAGGTCCAATTCCGCAAGTTGCGTCCCGGCCGGACAAACGCCTCGAGAAACGTACGTTTCAAGTCGCTGCCGCCGCGGGCCGAGCAGAGCAGTACATCGGTGCAGTCGTTGGCGTAGTTCCATTCGGTCGGTGTGCCGATCTGCCGGGCTTCTTCCTCGCTCACCACGCGGCGGCCGGGCAGGAAGCGCGTCGGCATGCCCAGGTAGAGATGCGGGGCACGGAAGTACGGGGCGATCTGGTTCGTGTAGAGGTGCTGCCGCGGCTTGCCGTCGAGTTCCAGGTCGACCGGATCGCTCCAGCGGATGAAATCGGCCGACGTGGTGCGGGCGATCCAGCGCTTGCCCTCGCGAAAGACGCGAAAGTAGCAGACGTACTGCCGCTCGCTCACGGACCAGAACGCGTTGTTCTGCGAATCGAACGCGCCTTTGGTAATCACCGGATCGCGTTGAAGTTCTTTCCAGCGGATGCCGTCCGGCGAGACGAAGGCGATGAGCCCCGGCGAGCCGGTGCCACCCAGCGCTTTGTAGCGCCGATTGGCCGGGGCGTCGGGATTGGTGTCGACGAACGGGGCAAAATTGTGGCAGGCCCGATGCCGCGCCAGCACGACGTTGTTCTCCTTCGTGCCTTGCACCTCGAACAGCCCCAACTTCGGCTTCGTCCAGTGGATGCCGTCGGGGCTTTCGGCCACGCAGGTGACTTCCGTGTCGAAATTGTGTTTGGCCGCCGGCATGCCTCGGTAATAGAGCCGAAAGCCGTTACCGATGTCCAACACAGTCTCGTATCCGCTGTAGAGCCCCTCCCAAGGGCAGTCGAACTTCAGCACGATTTCCTGCGGCTGCGGCGGGTGCAGCTTCAGCCGGGCGCCGTCGAGCCGCTCGATCAGGTGGTGGTCGACGAACAGTTCGCGCCGGTTGCCGAGTTCGATCGTGTCGGCCGCGTCGGCGGTCGGGACACAGCAGCATAGTAGGGCGTATAGTAGTCGTCTCGCTCCGCGAGACGTCGTGACATCTCGCGGAGCGAGATGACTACTATACGCTCCTTCGGCAATACGCAGCACACGGGTCGTTGGCTTCACCATGATTCGTCCCTTCTCGCCGATCGTCATGGATCTTCACACTCCCGGCATGGTACAGGATTCCCGGACCGGCTGCCACTGCTTGCTCGCCGGGCCGGTTTGCGCGATAATGCCGCAAACGTACGAACTACGATTTCCCTGAGGAGGTCGACCTCATGCGGCGTTTCCCCTTGCATCCGGGCGTCGGACTGGCGTTTGCTGCTCTGGCTACGGCCGTCTCCGCCAATGCGGCCGAGCAAGTCAACCTGCTCTCCAACGGCGGCTTCGAGGACGGGTTGATCGGTTTCCGGCCCGATCCGGGGCACTCGCTGGTTTCCGACGCCGCCGAGACCCACAGCGGCAAAGCGTGTTTGACCGGCGAAGTGACACGGCCCAACCAGGCGCTGCGGCTGCGGCGGGCCGTGCCGGTGCGGGCGGGGAATCGCTACGAGTTCGAAATCTGGGCCCGGGCCACCAACCGCACCAAGCTGGTCTTGTGGGCCGAACTCCCCGGCAACCCGTTGCGGCAGATGGTCGCCTCGTGGGACAAGTTGCCCGGCCAATGGCGGCGCTACTCGGCTCCCGTTTCCGTCGATCGCGACGGCACGCTCACGCTGGAAATCATCGCCCCCTCGTCGCACGGCGCCGCGATCGGGCGACTCTGGATCGACGACGTGGCCCTCTACGAAACCGAGATGCCGCCACTGGTGAAAGTCTCGCAAGGCGCGGGGTTCAACGATGAGCCGGCCATGGCCACCGCCGCCGACGGCTCGGTCTACGTGGCCTACAACAGCTTCCGCGACGGAGCCGATTCACTACAGATCGCGCGGTTTCGTCTGCAGGGCAAGACGTTTCATCCGGCCGGGTCTTGGCGGGTCGTGGGTGGCGAAGGGACGTACGTCTTGGGCGTTCGTGCGGTCAATGCCGACCGAAATGCCGTGGTGCTCTACGCCGCCGAAGTCGACGGCAACTGGGACGTCTACGCTGTGACGTGCGATCCCGACGGCCCGAGCAACCCACTTCGCGTGACTTCCGAAACGGCCGTCGACGCGAAACCGGACGCCGCCTCTCACGCCGGCACGCTCTGGGTCGCCTGGGAATCGAACCGCAACGGTTGCCGGCAGATCTTTGCCGCCTCTGTTCGCGACGGCAGTGTCTCCGAACCGATCCCGATCAGTTCGGTGGAGGCGTCCAGCTACGGTCCTTCGGTCGCCGTGACCAACGATGGCGAGGTCTGCGTCGCCTGGCACAGTTTCGCCCACGGCAATTACGACGTCCACCTCGCCCGGCTTGCCGGCGACGGTGCGGTGAAGTCGACGCAACGGCTGACCGAGGCCCCGTCGATCGACCGCCATCCGCGGCTGTTTACGCGCGGCAGCGAGCTTTGGGTGGCGTATGAACACGCCCGAACCGAGCGATACAACATCGGCCGCACCAACCACCGCCGGCTGATCGTGGCCAAGATCATCGCCGCGGGGCTAATGGTGCCGAAGAGCGACGGCGTCGTATCGCCTCTGGCGGGCCGTTGCGAGGCACCCGACGCCGCGTTTGACTCCGCCGGGCGCCTCTGGCTGACGATGCTCCGTCCGCGACTGCCGCGGGCCGGGTGGGATACGTACATCACGTGCTTCGCCAGCGGGCGTTGGCGGCAACCGTCGGTCGTCGCCGGGCAAAAGGGGATGGATCGTTGGCCTAGCCTGGCATTGCTAGGCGAGCGGGCGATCGTCGCCTTTCAGGCCGACAACACGCCCAATTCCTGGTCCGATCTGGATCAAATGGCCACCGCCACCAGCGACGTCTATCTGGCGGCCGTCGATACGACCAAGGCTCCCACCGACGGAGCGATGGAGTTTGAGCCGCTGGTCGAACCGGCCGAGGCGTTCGAGCCGGCCGAATTGCGCGTCGCCCGGGGTGAAGACAGCCCCACGCCGTCGATCGACTACCACGGGCAGAAGCTGAACCTCTATTTTGGCGATCTGCACGAGCACACGGAAATCTCCGTCTGCAACCGCCTGGGCGATCAGTCGGTCGACGAGAGCTATCAGCACATGCGCGACCTGGCCCGGCACGACTTCGCCTGCGTGACCGATCACGGCTACAACATCAACCCGTATCTCTGGGGATACACCGCCAAGCTGGCCCGGGTGAACCACGACCCGGACCGGTTCCTTACGTTCCTGGCCGAGGAGTGGACGTCGAGCTTCGAGGAGTATAGCGAGCAACATCCCTACGGCTTCTACGGACATCGCAACCTGATCTTCTCCGATCCGTATTTCCCCCGCTTCTTCAACGCCCGCAACCGCCAGACACCGGCCCAAGTGTGGGAGACGCTGCGGAAGATGGACGCCGACTTCATCCACATCCCGCACCAGATCGCCGACACGGGCAACGTGCCCACGGCCTGGGACTATCACGACGAGCGGGCCCAGCCGGCGGCCGAGATCTTCCAAACCCGGGGTTCGTACGAATACAAAGGCGCCCCGCGCGAGGCGGGCCGCTCGACGCCGCGGCCGGGCTATTTCATTCAGGACGCCTGGGCTCGGGGGATCGTGATCGGCGTGATTGCCAGCCCCGACCACGGCGGCGGCTACGGCAAGGCGTGTGTGTTTGCGCCGGAGCTTTCGCGCGAGGCGATCCTCGAAGCGATCCGCGCCCGGCATTGCTACGGCACCACGGCGGCCAAGATCTTCCTCGACGTGCGGGTCGACGGCCACCTGATGGGCGAGAAGGTGGCCGATGCGGCGGGCGATGCGGTCACGATCGAGATCACCGCCCGCTGCCCCGGCGACATCAAGCGGATCGACGTCTGCCGCAACAACCGCTTCATCTACACCAAGGCCCCCGAAGGCCGCGAGGCCCGCCTCACGTTCATCGACCGCGACCCGGCGCCGGAGCGGAGCTACTACTACGTCCGTGTGATCCAGCAGGACGAAGAGATCGCGTGGAGCAGCCCGGTGTGGTTTGGAGCGGAGTAGGGAATGTCCGTTTAGCCGCCGCCGGTACGGCGGCTTGACTGCGAATTACGCACCGACAAGTGAATCACACGCCAACAAGGCCGCCGTGCCGGCGGCGGCTAAACGGAGAGCTGCCCCGGGATACGCGCCGAGATTTGACCCAGAGCGGCCGCTGTGGCATACTTGGGCCGGAACGTCCGCCCCCGTCGGCGGGCCGTGCATGCCTTCGACCGGAGAAATACCCATGAGAGACTGCTTGAATCGACGCGATTTTCTGGCCGCTTCGGCCGCCGTGGGGGCGTCGGCAATGGCTGCTCCGCGGCTCGGGGCCGCCGAGTTCAAGACGACCTTGCACAAGGCCCTGATCGGCGGTATGCCGACCGAGAAGGTGTTGAGCATCTGGAAAGAGGCCGGCTTCGAGGGCATGGAAGCGACCGCCTGGAACGTCACGCCCGAGAAGGCCGCCGAAGGACGCAAGATCGCCGAACGGCTGGGCATGACGATCCACAGTGTGTTGTTCGGCTGGGCCAACTTCAACCGCGAAGAGCGGTTCAAGGCCGACCTGGCCAACGTCCGCAAGGCGCTCAACGCATGCGGTGCCTACGGCGGCAAGAACCTGTTGCTGGTCACTTGCCGGATCGGCGGAACGGCGCCGCAGCCGTGGGAATTCGACATCGAGTTCGACGAGAAGACCGGCCACATCAAGCAGGTTGTCGACGGCGACAACGCTCCCTACGCCGACTACATCAAGGCCCACGACCACGCGGTCGATTGCAGCCGCAAGGCGGTCGAACTGCTGATCCCCACGGCCGAGAAGGCCGGCGTCGTGATCGCCCTGGAAAACGTCTGGAACAATCTCTGGGTGCAGCCGGCCATCTTCGAGAACTTCATCGCCTCGTTCGACAGCCCGTGGGTGCAGTGCTACTTCGACATCGGCAACCACGTGAAGTACGCACCGCCGGAAGAGTGGATCCGCGTGCACGGCAAGCAGATCGTCGAGTGTCACGTGAAGGACTTCAAGCTCAAGGAAGACGGCCGCGGCGGCAGCTTCTGCAACATCCGCGAGGGCAGCGTCGATTGGCCGCTGGTCCGCGAGGAACTCGACAAGATCGGCTACAACGGCTGGATGACCATCGAAGGCAGCGGCGGATTGTCGCTCGAAGAGAAGAGCCGGCGGCTGGATTTGATCCACGCCGGAGAATAGACTTGGCACCGTCGCTTAGCCGCCGGTGGAAGCCGACGGACCCGTCGGCCGATTGGTCCTACCGCAAGCAAAGGGAGCCTTTCGATGCGTTGCTTCATCTTTGGCCTCTGTATGCTCATCTGCCTCGTAGTGAACGGTGTGGCCTGCGGCGCCGACGCTGCAGAAGGCACCAAACCGCTGAGGGCCGGCATCATCGGCCTGGACACGTCGCACGTGATCGCGTTCACCAAGTTGCTGAACGACCCCGACGCCAAGGGCGACCTGGCCGACGTGACCGTGGTGGCCGGCTATCCCGGCGGCAGTCCGGACGTGCCCGCCAGTGCCGACCGCGTGGAGAAATTCACCGAGCAACTCCGCGGCATGGGTATCGAGATCTGCGATACGATCCCGGAGTTGATCGAGAAGGTCGACGTGGTGTTGTTGGAAAGCGTCGACGGCCGGCCGCATCTGGAGCAAGTCCGTCCGGTCTTCGCGGCGGGCAAGCCGGTGTTTATCGACAAACCGCTGGCCGGCTCGCTGGCCGACGCGATTCAGATCGCCGGGCTCTCGAAGCACCACAACGTGCCGTTCTTTTCGTGTTCTTCGACCCGCTTCAGTTCGGGCTTTCAAGCCGTACGCAACGGCACGTCCCCGTTGGGCAAGGCGAGGAGTTGCACGGCCACCAGCCCGATGAGCATCGAGCCGCACCACCCCGATCTGTTCTGGTACGGCATCCACGGCGTGGAGATCCTGTTTACGGTGATGGGCACCGGCTGTGAGACCGTGACGCGAGAGGCGGAGAACCGCGTGGTCGGCGTCTGGGCCGACGGCCGCCGCGGGACGTTCATCGGCCAAAGCGGATACACCGCCACCGTCGAAGGCACCAAAGCCACCGGCCCGGCCGGCAAGTACGAAGGCTACGGGCCGTTGGTCGGGCAAATCGCCCGCTTCTTCAAGACGGGCCAGCCGCCGGTTTCCGTGGAGGAGATGTTGGAGATCTACACCTTCATGGAAGCCGCCGACGAGAGCAAGCGTCAAGGCGGCAAGCCGGTGAAGATGGAGGAAGTTCTGCGGAAAGCCGTCGAGGCGGCCGCCGGCTTCGACAAAGAGGTGATGCTTCCCCCGCCGGCGGTCCCGATGCCGGTCGAACCGAAGAAGCGGATCGTGGTCCAGGTAGCGGCCGGCGGCGAGATATCCCTCGACGGCACGGCCGTATGCGATGACGACCTGGTCGAGCGCTTGACGACCGCGCGGAACCGAGACGAGAAGCTGGGCGTATTGATCCGCGCCGATGGCAAGCTCCCCTACGAGAACGTCGTGCGCGCGATCGACGCGTGCTCGAAAGCCGGTTTCCGCGACGTGCAGATCGCGATTCGCAAAGCCGAAGCCAAGGAGTAATACAAAGCCGCGACCGGTGGTCGCGACTCTACGCTAATCCGTTTAGCCGTCGATGGTACGTCGGCGCCAACCACGCCCCACGACCCCCCAACTCATAGCGGAGATCCCACCATGTCCGATTCCAGTCATCTCTCGCGACGTCGGTTCGTCCAAACTGCGGCGGCGGCCGGCGTGGCCGCGCCGTATCTCGTTCCCAGCAGTGCCCGGGCTCAAGCCGGAGCCTCCGGCCCGAACGACCGCATCCACGTGGGGCTGATCGGCTGCGGCGGGATGGGCCGTGGGAACCTCAATAACTGTGCCCGGCACGCCGACGTGGCGGTGACCGGCGCGTGCGACGTCTGGCAGCCGCGGCGCGACGGCGTGGTGAACCAATACAAGGAGACCTGCAAGCCGTACGCCGACTACCGCGAGATGATCGATCAGAAGGACATCGACGCGGTGATCGTCGCCACGCCGCCGCATTGGCACACGCTGCCGACGATCGCCGCCTGCGAAGCCGGCAAGGACGTCTACCTGCAGAAGCCGATGACGCTGCACCTCGGCGAGAGCCTGGCGATCAAGAACGCCGTCAAGAAGCACAACATCATCAGCCAGATCGGCACGCAGATCCACGCCGGCGAGAACTACCGCCGGATCGTGGAGCTGGTCCGCTCGGGCAACCTGGGCAAGATCAGCGTGGCCCGGACGTTCAACGTGATGAATCAAGGCCCCGGTGGCGTGGGTCACAATCCGGACACCACGCCGCCGCCGGGCATGGACTGGGAGTTCTGGGTCGGGCCCGCGCCGATGCGGCCGTACAACGCGATCCTGGCGGCCAACTCCTACAACCACGGCTCCTGGATCGATTTCAGCGGCGGTTGGACCCCCGGCATGGCCCCGCACATCATCGACCTGCCGGTCTGGGCATTGGAGTTGGACTACCCAACGAGCGTAAGCTGTTCCGGCGGCCGCTATGCGGTCGACGACGACGGCGACGCCTACGACACGCAGGAAATCCTGTTCCAATACCCCGACTTCACGTTGACCTGGATGTCGACGCTGGCCAACAGCTACGGATTTGACCTGGGCAGCGGGCGTCCGGCCCGGCGGCTGGGGATCTACTTCCACGGCATGAACGCTACGGTGTACTGTAACTACGGCATGCACCAGATCGTGGCGGAGGGCAACCGAATGGACGGTATGGAGCCGCCGGAGAAGTCGATTCCGCCGTCGCCCGGCCACGAACGCGAGTGGCTCGACTGCATCAAGACCCGCAAGCAGCCCACTTGCAGCGTCTTCTATCACAGCAAGGTCGACGTGCCGCTGGTATTGGGCAACCTGTCGTACAAGTTGGGCCGCTCGATCCAGTTCGACCCGAAGACCGAACAGATCGTCGGCGACGAAGCGGCCGCCCGGGCGGCAATCCCCGAGTATCGGGCGCCGTGGAAGTTCCCGGCGGAGTATCTCTGATTGCCGTTCCGTCAAGGTGTGCCACTGCTTCGCAGAAGCAGTGCCGTCCACGTGAGTTTGTTGCACACTGCTTCTGCAAGCAGTGGCACACGCCCTGTATGCCCGCATTCGGCAGATCGCTACGAGGACTATTCTCGCAGCGCGGCAACTTCTTCCGCCGGGTGCCATGCCCACGCTTGCGAGGGCATGCTGGCCGACCATCCCGCATGCCCACGCAAGCGTGGGCATGGCACCGAAAGCTCTGGAATCACTTGCGCACAACGGCAGTGTGCTAAAGGAGCAACTCCCGCAGCGCCGCCACTTCGTCGGCCGAGGCGGGCCGCAGCGGCGGACGCGGCGGGCCGACGCTGTGGCCGGTGATCTCGCAGCCGGCCTTGACGAACTGGCTATACTTGCCGCCGCCCTCCATCATCAACAGCACCGGCAGCAGGCCGTAATGTACTTTGCGAGCCGCGGCGATGTCGCCCTTTTCCACGGCCAACTGGAATAGCTCGACGTGCTCCTTTGGCAACACGTTGACCACGCCGCCGACCCAGCCGATCGCGCCGAGAACGAAGCTCTCCAGGGCGATCGTGTCGCAACCGCAAAAGACGGCGATCTGATCGCCACAGCGTTGGATGATCTGGCTCACGCGTGTGATGTCGCCGGTGCTTTCTTTGATGTACTGCACCCGCTCGAGCTGCGCCAGACGTTCGACCAGATCCGGCGTCATGTCGACGCCCGTGCGGCCGGGATAATTGTAGAGCATGATCGGGATGCCGATCGCACCGTCGACGGCCCGAAAATGCTCGAACAGTTCGTCGGGCGTGGGCAACGAGTAGTACGGCGCGGCCAACAGCACGCCGGCGGCACCCAACTGCTCGGCCTGCCGGCAGAAGGCGATCACGTCGCGGGTGGCCCCGGCGTTGGCCCCGGCCACCACCGGCACGCGTCCGTCGACCGCCGCAAAGGTGGTCTCCAACACGGCCGTGCGCTCGTCGGCCGAGAGGGCGTAGTACTCGCCCGTGCTACCCAACGGGATGATCCCGTGGACGTTTCCTTCTTCGATCAGGTAGTCGATGAACGTGGCCAGCGCCGCGTGGTCGACGTCCCGGTTTGCGGTCATTGGCGTGACCAGCGCGGGGAACACGCCCCGTAATTGCGTTGCCATTGACAATCTCCCTCATCTTCAGTCGATCGGCTTGTCTGTACTCGATGTCTTCTCGAGCCGCGATGTGTATGGAGTCCTTTTGCGGGGTCCTTACGGCAATCGAGAAACGCCCAGCCGTGCCAGGGTGGCGTCGGTGGGCTCGCCGCCGGCGTCCCAGCCGCGGTGTGTGTAGTATTCCTCGAGCATCTGCCCCAGCGGCGGCACCTGACCGGCGCGCCGGCCCTGCTTGGCCGCTTGGAGCATCTTCTTTGGTAAGACGTCGGTCTTGGCATTGTAGCCGTCGCGAACGTTGATCAGCCGCTGCACCGTGAAACCGCGTTCGCCGGCGGCCATCAAATCGTCGGTCCCGTAGTCCCACCCGGTAATCGCGTTGAATAGGTCTTTCACACTCGAAAGGGCCCAGTCGCCGCCGTCGACCATAAACAGGCAGACCACCAGCGAATTGGTCAACACGCCCAGGTCTTGGCATTTGGCGGCCATCATGCCCTGGTTGGCCGGCTCGAAGAACGTGGTCGTGTCCTCGGTCACACCGGCCTCGGGAATGTAGAACCCGCCCATCTCGACGTCTTCGCTGGGACCACGGAAGTGGCAGGCGCCGCGGGTGCCGGTGGCATAGGTCGGTCCCAGCGAGAAACACGACCGGGCGTCGTGGGCCGGCAGATCGAGCCCCTTGACGTGGGCCACCCGCTCGACCGCTTCGGGCGCGATCTTCTCGGCCGCCGGCACCGTGCCTTCGGCAAAGAGTTCGCCCAACCCCTCGCGATTGCCGATCTGTTCGGTCAGCCGCAGCAGCACGTCGCGATCGCCCCAGTTGAGTTCCTGCCCGCCCGTTTCCTTGGTCGTGAGCCAACCCTTCTCGAAACTCTCCATCGCCAGTCCGATCATCGCGCCGGCCGAGATCGTATCGATTCCCAAACGGTTGGCGATCTCGTTTGCCCGGGCGACCGCCACCGGATCGTCGATCATCAGGCTGGTGCCCATCATGCCCAGCGTTTCGTATTCCGGGCCGATGCCCTTGGCCGCCGAGTCGTCCGATCCGCCGATCGTGACGCGTCGATGGCATCCGATGGGGCAATACTTGCAGGGCAACGGCTTCGCCTGCAGCGCGTTGGTATAACTCTCGCCGCCTAGTTTGGCGGCCCCTTCCGGCCAGACGTCGCCGTCCCAATACTTGATCGGCATGTCGCCCAGCGCCTCGGCCCCTTCGCAGAGCCCGGGCGTGCCGTGTTTGCGGAATTCGTTCTCCTCGACCGTCGCCCTGATCTCCTGCTGAAACTGCTTCATCAGCTTTGTCGCCAGTTCGTCGTCGTGCATGGCGGCGCTTTGTGTTCCGCCCACAGCGATCGCCTTGAGGTTCTTCGAGCCCATCACGGCGCCCATCCCGCAGCGGCCCGCAAAGCTGTGCTTGTCGCAGGCGATGCAGGCGATGGCCACGCGCCGCTCGCCGGCCGGACCAATCGCGGCGACGCTCAGTTTCTTGTTGCCGTCCTGGGCCCGCACGGCGTCGACGGTCTGCTCGGTGTCCATTCCCCAGAGATCGGCAGCGTCGCGAATCTCCACGTTGTCGTCAACGATCCGCAGATAGACCGGTCCGTCGGCGGCGCCCTCGAGCAGCAACACGTCGTATCCGGCGTCCTTCAGCGACGGTCCCCAACTCGCCCCTGCGGCCGTGTCGCCGAACGTGTGCGTCACGGGCGAGATGCCGACCACGCTGAACTTCGCCCCGCCAGGCACGGCCGGCCCCTGGAAGGGCCCAGTGGCGAAGATCAGACGATTCGCCGGGTCGTACGGATCAAGGTTCGCCGGGACCTCGCGCCGGAGAATCTCCGCCCCCAAACCGGCTCCGCCGATGAATCCCTTCAGATCCTCTTCGGCAATCGGCTCGGCCTTCGTCGTTCTGCTGCCAAGGTCAACTCTCAGCAATCGCTGCCAGTATCCACTGCTCACCGCGAATCCTCCGTCAAAACCGGCCCAGGCGTCCTCACGCGACACGTCGCCCCTACAGCTATGGCCAGGGTACCGGGCTTGCCGACAGGCGTCAATCGCGGGCAGCCAATACGTGGCGTGAATTGCAGCCAGAATTGAGGGGTTCCGGCCAACATGTGGCGCCAAATTCGACCCGCAAACGCGCCGCTACTCGCCGCTGACTTGACCAAATTTTTCCCGGCGGCCCGCTTTCCGCAAGGTGCTATTCCCGGCCGGACAATGTGCTATACTTGGGCAACTTGGAGGAGATTTGCGGGGTGGTCCGCGAACTGACATTCTAAGGTGACGTTTCTCGCAGGAGGGTTGTTTGATGTATCGATTTGCTTTGATTGGCGTTGCCGCGTTGGCCGTGATGCTGGGAGCCGTTGGTTCGGCCGATGCGGGCCGCCCCTGTTGCACGCCGTCGTATCCGACGGTCTCGTACGCCCCGGTGGCTTACGCGCCGGTCTACTCGCCGGTCGTCTATGCCCCGTACGCCCCGGTGTCGTATTCGTACGGTGGCCCGGTAGGCTGTGGGCCCGTCGACTGCCGCCCGGCGCCGTGTGGTCCGAAGCCGTGCTTCGGATCTCGGTTCCTGGCCCGGAAGTCTCGGTCGATTTCGTGCTGCCCGGATCCTTGTCCGCCGGTGACCTGCTGCCCGGATCCGTGTGCGGCTCCGTCGTGCCGCCCGAAGTTCTTCCGTCCGCGGTTCGGTTGTGCGAAGCCGGCCTGCGGCCCGATCGATTGCTGCCCGGCCCCTTGTGGCGGCTTTGCTCCCGTGCGTTTCTACTCGAAGCCGAGTTGCTGTGAGCCGACGCAAGGGCCGATCACCGTTGAGCCGACGCCCGATCCGGAGGTCGGCCCTACCGAGGCCGTGGAGCCCGCGCCGCCCATTTCGGAAACGTCGACCTAAGCGGCAGCGAAACGAAGAGAGTCATCCGAGCCGGAACCGTGCCTGCGGTCCGGCTCTTTTTTGTAGGCGGCCGATCCGCGTGGCGGCACCGCCGTCGCGGATACTGAAACGAAAGGAATTTGAACCATGATGTGTGTACTCATTCGCCGAACCCGTCAAGAGCCGTTCGTAGTGACCGCATTCATGCGGTCCTTCACGGGATTCCGCTGCACGGCCCCGATGAATCGGGGCACTACGAACGGGTTGGGCGATTGCTTACTGATGTGTACACGTATCTCCCCTGCCGCAGCCGTGTTCGGTTTTGCGCTGTGCATGGTGCTCGGCGGGGTCACGTCGGCTGTCGCTGCCGAAGACGCCAAGCAGGCGTTCACACTCACCCCCGACGAGCACGGCATGGTGCTGACCGCGCCGGATGGGCAAGTCGTTTTCAGCTACATGACCCGCAAGCCGAAGGAAACCAATCTGACCGCCAACAGCGTCTGCTGCCTGTATCCGATGTTCACGCCCTCGGGCGAGCGCGTGGTCGACTTCGCCCCCGGCGACCATCGTCATCACCGTGGCGTGTTCCTGGCCTGGCACGCGATGCAGGGCAAGCAACGGGCCGACTTCTGGGGCTGGGGCGAGTTTGCGCCGACCGAAGGCCGCGTGATCGAGAATCGCGGCGTAAAGCTGCTCACGAGCAGCGCGAAGAAGGCGGTCGTGGGCGTGCGCAACGATTGGGTGGCCGACGACGAGGTAATGATCGAGGAGGCGCTCTCGATCACGGCCCGTGAAGCCCACGGGGTCTACGTCGTCGACCTGGAATTCACGTTCACGCCCAAGGTCGACGTGACGCTCAACGAAACCGCCTTCGGCGGCTTCTGCGTGAAGGGCCGCAAAGACGGCAAGCCGACCTATACCAGTCCTGAGGGCAAAGTCGAACTGCCCAATCCACATCACCTCAAGCCGGAAACCGACTGGCCGGCGGCCGACTGGTACGACTACACGATCCGTCTCGACTCGGGCAAGACCGTCGGCATCGCCGTGGTCGACCATCCGGACAACCCGCCCTCGACCTGGCATAACCTGGAGCCGATCGCGATGGTCAACCCGTGCATCGTAGCGCCCGGCGAAGTGAAGCGGAAGCAGGGCGAGGTGTTGGCGCTGAAGTATCGCCTGGTGGTCCACGACGGCCCGCCGCCGATGGACGTGCTGCGGAAGCTGTCCAAGCAGTGGAGGGCGGAGTAGAGAGTAGGCAGTATGCAGTAGACGGTAGGCAGTATGCAGTAGACGGTAGGCAGTATGCAGTAGACGGTAGGCGGTGGGTGGCTGGGGTCGAAGCACGAGGAACGAGTGTGGAGCCCCCAGGGAAATGCGATTGTCCGTTCCCCGGCCTGGGGGCTCGCTGCTCGCACCGCGACCCCAGCCACCGCGCGACCCCAGCCACCCGTCGTGCGCCGTGCCGAGAGCTATCCACAGGCCACTGCCCTTGCAGTTACGAGCGTTCGAGCGTTAGAATCTAGTCGTTGCCCCCGGGTGCCGGCTGCCTGAGAGGCCGGGATCGCTTTCACGACGATGCAAGGGAGACTTCCGAATGACCGAACGAAAGATCGACAGGCGTGCGTTTGTGCGTGAGGGATCGGCGTTGGCTGCGGCCGCGGCGGCGACGACCGGCGTGGCGGGCGCGGCGGATGCTCCTGACCCGAAGACGCCCGATCCGAAGACGATCGTCAATCACAACCCCAAAATGCACTATCGCCGTCTGGGCAAGACCGGCCTGATGCTCTCGGAGGTCAGCCTCGGCGGGCATTTCAAGAACCGCGGCGGCGGACGCTATTGGGATACCTTTGCCAAAGACGAAGTGCCCGATGACGTGGCCAAGAACCGCACCGACGTGATCAGCGCCTGTATCGAGGTCGGCATCAACTACCTCGACATCACCACCGCAGCCGAATGCTTGCTTTACGGCGTGGCCCTGAAGGGCCGCCGCGAGAAGATGATCGTCGGCGCCGACGACCACCGCTTGGGGCCGCGGAATCGGGCCAACTGCAACGTCAAGGCGTTGACCCACAACATCGACGAGTGCCTGCGCCGATTGCAGACCGACTACCTCGACGTCTGGCGCGTGCAGGCCGACATGGGCGGCCGCAACACCGACGCCGACGTCGAAGTGATGATCGAGACCTTTCAAAAGGCCCACCAGGCCGGCAAGGCCCGGCACTTCGGCATCTCCACCCACAGCCGCCCCTGGGCGCAGCACGTGATCGAGAATTACAAGGAAGTCGAGATGTTCATCTTCCCGTGTACGGCCAAGACCAAAGAAAAAGGCCTGGAGCCGACGAAGGAGAACGTCACCGGCGGCGAGCCGGAACACAGCGTGTTCGAGGCCCTGCGGAAGCTCGACCGCGGGCTGGTCACGATCAAGCCCTACAGCGGCGGCAGTCTGTTTACCGGCAAGAATTTCCCCGTGATCGGATCCGGCAGTAAGGAAGAGAACGACCTGGCACGGCTCACGCTGCAGTGCATCCTCACCAACGACGCGATCACCGCCAGCGTGCCCGGCCTGACGACCGTCTACGAAGTCGAGAACGCCGCCCGGGCGTCCTACACGCGGATGGTCGGCATGACGCCGCGCGAGACGGAGTGGCTCGCTCGGATGACCGACGAGCACTGGGAGAACCTCCCGGAGGAGTACCAGTGGCTGCGCGATTGGGAGATCGTGTAGGCTCGTAGGGTGCGTCGGGACGCACCAGGATTTGGGGCACCTGTCTGGTTCACCATGGTGCGTCGAGACGCACCCTACCCGGAAGTTCGTCACCCGAGAAGGCGGGAGCAAACGATCATGCGCGAGTTCTTTCGGCGGTTTCTGGCGGCGGGCTTCGTTCTCACAACGGCCCTCGCGGTTGAGTTGACCGCGGCGGCTCCGCCCGAGGGCCGGATCGCCTACTGGCCATTGGATGAGACGTCGAACAAGACGGCTGCCGATCTCGCGGGTGGCGACAACACCGGCACGCTCGCCGGCTCCCCGTCGGCCGCGCACGTTTCAGGCTTGATCGGCCGCGGCGCGCTCGAGTTCACCGCGCCGCATCAAGAGATCACCGGTTCCGACGTCGGACTCCCCACCGGCGCATCGCCCGGATCGATCTCCGTCTGGTTCAACCGCCCGCCCGGCGTGGGCAACAAAGTGCTGTTCTGCTATGGCACGACCGTCGTGGGCCAGGCCCGGGGTTTGTGGCTGGTCGATCGGGATTCGCTCTGCTTCTACTTCTACGGCGATCCCGACGACCTGCATGCCGACGTGCCCGGCGGCGTTACGCCCGACGCCTGGCATCAGGTCGTGGCCACGTACGACGGCACCACCGCCAAGCTGTACTACGACGGCACCTTCCTGAAGGAGGTCAAGAAGCGGCTGAACACCGTCTCCAACGGCCGATTCCAGATCGGCACCAACCTGGCCGAACACAGCCGCGATTTCATCGGGCAGATCGACGAGGTGGCCGTTTACGATCGGGCGCTCACGCCCGACGAAATTCGAGCACAACACGCCAAGCACGCCGCGACGATCGAGCGATTGGCCGCAGAAGCGCGCGAGCAGCGAACTGAGCGAATCCGCGCACTGGCCGCCGGCGATATCGTCTTCGCCGTCCGTCAGCCGGGCAAAGACGGGCACTGGTACGCCAACTTCGGCTATTGGGTCACCGATCCCGATCGCAAGCTCTACGGCGAGGGCGGGCAACTCTGCCGGATGAATCTCGAATCGGGCGAGGTCCGCGTGCTGCTCGAAGACGACAAGGGCGGCGTCCGCGATCCGCAGGTGCATTACGACGGACGCAAGATCCTCTTCTCCTATCGTCGTGGCGGCGAGGACCACTATCACCTCTACGAAATCGACGCCGACGGTGCCGACCTCCGCCAACTGACCGACGGACCGTTCGACGATTTTGAGCCGACCTATTTGCCCGACGGCCATATCGTCTTCTGTTCCAGCCGCTGCAAGCGGTGGGTGCCGTGTTGGAGCACGCAGGTCGCCGTGCTCTATCGCTGCGACGCCGACGGCGGGCGGGTCCGGCCGGTTTCGAGCAACGTCGAGCAGGAGAACACGCCGTGTGTGCTGCCCGACGGACGCCTGCTCTACACCCGCTGGGAATACCTCGACCGCAGCCAGGTCGACTATCATCACCTCTGGACCGTCAACCCCGACGGCACCGGGCAGATGATCTACTACGGCAACCAACACCCCGGCACCGTGATGATCGACGCGATGCCGATCCCCGGCACGAAGCAGATCGTGGCTTCGTTCTCGCCGGGCCACGGACGGACCGAACACATGGGGACGATCACCGTGGTCGATCCGAGCAACGGGCCCGACGCGGAACCGTCGGTGCGGCGGATCAGCGGCGGCGGCGATTTCCGCGATCCGTATCCGCTCGCGGAGGATGCGTTTCTGGTCGCCCGCGGCAGCAGCATCCTGTTGATGGACGGCCGCGGAGAAACCACCGAACTCTACTCGCTGCCGGCGCTCGACCAGGCAGCCGGGCTGTGGTGTCACGAACCGCGCCCGTTGCGGCCGCGGCCTCGCGAGCGGCAGATTCCCAAACGGATCCATCCCGAGCGCACCACCGGGCGGCTGGTACTGGCCAACGTCAACTACGGGCGGAACATGACCGGCGTTGAGCCCGGCGATATCGAGAAACTGCTGGTGCTGGAATCGCTGCCCGAGCCGGCCAACTTCAACGGGGCCTATCCGTACGAGGTCTCGTGGATGGAGCCGATCAGCTTCGGCGGCACCTTCACGCTCACCCGCGCGTTGGGCACGGTGCCGGTCGAGGCGGACGGGTCGGCCAACTTCGAGCTGCCGGCCTTGCGGTCGTTGTTCTTCGTGGCGCTGGACGAGAACGACCTCTCGGTCAAGCGGATGCAGAGCTTCGTCACCGTGCAGCCGGGCGAGACGACGAGTTGCTCCGGCTGTCACGAACAACGCACCAACACGCCACCGCCGGCCGGAGCCCTGGCGGCGATGCAACGGGCACCTAGCCGGATCGAGCCCTTCGACGACGTGCCCGGCGTGCTCGATTTCTCGCGCGACGTGCAGCCGATACTCGACCGGCATTGCGTCGAGTGCCACAACACCCGGCGCCGCGACGGCGGCGTGAACCTGGCCGGCGACCACACGCCCTGCTATTCGACCAGCTACTGGACGATCATCAAGCGGCGGCTGATCGTCGACGGCCGCAATCGGGCCGGCAACCGCCCGCCGCGGACCATCGGCAGTTCGGCCAGCCGGCTGGTGACGCTGTGTGACGAAGGGCACTACGACGTGAAGCTCACCGAGCAGGAACGCGACACGCTGATTCTCTGGATCGAGACCGGGGCCGTTTACTCCGGCACGTACGCCGCGTATTTCAGCGGTATGGTCGACGTGAAGTTCCCGGTCGACGCGATGACGCGGCGCTGCGGCGCGTGCCACGCGGTTCAGCCCGGCCGGCATCGCCAACTCGCCTGGGAAGGCTACGACACCCGCCCCTGGACCCGCCTGCCGCTCGAATTCGCCGACCACGGCCCCGCCTCGTCGGTCTGCAATCTCACCCGCCCGGAAGACTCGCTGCTGTTGTTGGCCCCGCTCGCCAAGGAATCCGGCGGCTACGGCGTCTGCCGCCCTAAGTCCGACGCCGACGGCCCGGCTCCCTTCGCTGCCACCGACGACGCGGACTATCAAGCCATCCTCGCCGCGGTGACCGACGCCAAGCACCGCCTAGAAACCGCCGGCCGTTTCGACATGCCCGGCTATCGCCCCAACCAACACTACATCCGCGAAATGAAGCGATTCGGCATCCTGCCGGCCGACCACGATCCGTCTACCCCGCTCGATCCGTTCGCCACCGACGAGGCCTATTGGCAATCGATGTGGTATCGGCCGGCGGGGGAGTAGGCTACTTCTTCCGTCGCTTCTTAGTTGATGGCAGTAGTGGAGTGGTGAGTTGCTGGTAGAGTGTGAAGAGGTACTCGACCCGATTTCGTTCGTTTGGAAAAGGCTGCGACCGATAGCAACGGTCCACCGCCCGATCGAGCTTGGTGTGGGCTTTTGTCAGCTTGGCCGGAATCGCCAACGGGTCGTACAGGTCGGCCAGGCTGGCCTCGGGATGCGCATCTCGAGTGTCTAGGATCCCTTGCGCTGCCTTCTCCACGGCCACTCGTTTGGCTTGCGTCACGTTTTGCGGCCAAGGGTAAGTGTTGTAGACGATCGTATTGGAGTAGCGATAGTCCGACTTGAGTCTTCCACCGATGGTCCCTACCCAAGCTATGTGCATCTTGGAACTGATCACGCCGAATTCATAAAGGCCTGCATTGGGAACAACCAGACACTGGTCGCTGGCTATGACCGATGGTTCCATGAACCCGACGGTGAGGTATGACCGCCTGTGAGATGGGTTCTTCGGAATCAGTAGGTACGGTGTCTTCGGTTGCCGGATCTCGCCGAAGAGCGTCGGTGTGGCAGCGAGGTCACGTGTTACTGGCCGCGTACTATCGAGCCGGTGTCGGCGAACCCCCCTAATTCTCTCCTTCAGCGCAGGCATCTTGCGAATGGCTGCAGGGTCAGCATCGACTAACCAGATGCACCATCGGTCTAGAGCGTGAATGAACTCCCTGCTGCCATAGAATGGCCGAAGGTACTGTCGAATCTCGGGACTCCGCGAGAGAAGGGCATCGCGGTCTTCGGCCTTGACGACGAGGTTGCCTCCGTCGTTTGCCATGCTTCCATAGACAATGGGTGGCACTCGACACAATGGCGTCCGGCGTCCACGAACCACTCCATCATTACCATCGATGAGGTATGGCGAGATGTTGGAGACTCTCGCAGAGGTTGGATCGGAGCGCCCATTTTCATAGTCGAAGATCGTCTTTGTCCGCGTGTCTGTTAACCCAAAACCGATAATGACCACGTGAACGTGCGCTGCGCCTTTGGCTTCGCTCTGCCATTCGAATGTCCGATGGGCGAAGCGGATCTTCAAGCCGAACTTCTCAAACAACTCGGGCCACATTATTGGAACTTGCTCGCCCTGCGTGATCGAGTTCGTCGACACGAAAGCAATCGAGATGTCTGTTCGTGCGGCGTATTGGCAAGCGATCTTGTGCCAACAGGTCACGTAATCGAGCTTCGTTTGCCCGGGCAAACGCTGCCAAACTCGTGCCAAATCGGCAGACTGCTCGTTGTTGCGATATCGTTTTCCGGCGAACGGCGGATTGCCCAATACGTGTGTGCACTCGGTCGCAGGCAGCAGCTTGTTCCAGTCGGTACGCAGAGCATTTCCGTGGAGAATATGCGGACTGGATCTGAGCGGGAGGCGGGCAAAGTACTGCCCAAACTCCTCGCTGAGGCGCTGGTTCATTTGGTGGTCAACCAACCACATGGCCACCTCGGCAATGCGGGCGGGCCATTCTTCAATCTCGATGCCGTACATCTGATCAACGTCCAGCTTGAGGATGGTTCCGATGTCGGCCACGCGCTGGCTCTTCAGCAAACGGCGAAGGGCCTTCAATTCCAACAACCGCAACTCCCTGTAGCTGATGACCAGGAAGTTCCCGCAACCGCACGCGGGGTCGAGAAGCCGCATGCCCGCCAACCGCTCGTGGAGCTTGCGCAACTTGCGCTTGTCGTTCCTGGCCCTATCGAGTTCCACCTTGAGTTGATCGAGGAAGAGAGGACCTATGACCTTGAGAATGTCGCGTTCGCTTGTGTAGTGGGCACCGATTTGCCGCCGTTCACGTGGCTCCATCACGGCTTGAAACAGTGCCCCGAAGACTGCCGGCGAGATCCGGCTCCAGTCAAACCTCGTGCAGGCGACCAAGCGATTCCTCATGTCGCGATCGAACGCAGCGAAGCTCAGTGACTCCGCGAAGAGGTCGCCGTTGACGTACGGCAACTCGGCGAGTTCCTCGCGCAGGTTGGATTGCCGCCGTTTCTTTGGCGTATTGAGTACCTGGAAAAACTGCGCCAACAACGGACCGAGATTGGAGCCGTCCTCGTCAGTGTGGTTCTCCAAATACAGCCTGAAGGCGTCCCGCTCGAAAATGCCCGTATCCTCCGCGAACAGGCAGAAGAGAACGCGAACCAGCAACCGTTCGAGTTCGTGCCCGGAGTACCCGCCCGCCTCCAGGGCGTCGTGCAGGTCACCCATGATCTGCACGGCCCGGATGTTGATGGGGTCCTCGGGCTCGAGCTTGTGCTGCTTGTAGCCAGGGATGAACCCGAAGTGGTTAACGTTTTGATGGAACTCAGCGAGCGAGAACTGGACAGAATGGTCTTCCTCCAGGTCATGCAGGGCGATGCGGGCGAAGTCGGACACCACGACGTAGCGAGGGACCTCGTCTTGCCGGCCTTCACGTTGCAGGTCTTGGATGTAGTCGATGGCCTGGGCGTGTGCTCTCCCTAGTCTCTTTCCGGCGCTCTTGTGTTCGACGAGCAACACGCCCTTCCAGAACAGGTCGATGAAGCCGTAGTTGCCACCGAGATTCTTGACCGGCTCCTCGTAACTGGCAACGTGGCGGCGAGTCAACCCAAAGACGTGAAGGAACTCGTCCCAGAAGGTCTTTGCCTCTGCGTGCTCGCGGGACTCGCCAGCCCACTCCTTCGAGAACGCGACGGCACGATTGCGGATTTCGTTCCATGAAAGGGGCATCGACGGCTCCTACTAGGCGTCCTGTGCGTATCAGCCAAACAAGTGGTTCAGGGCGGCCCTGCATGGCACCATTATTGCTGCCCTCTGTCCGGCGTAAAGGGGTCGCCGATCACTGCCGCTCGACGTTCACAACATCGACTGCGACTAGCCGAGCGGATGACCCCACTGTCAGCTACTTCCTCTTCCCCCACCGCTTCTCCCAAAGCCCCGTCAACTCCGCCACAATCTCCGGATGCCGCTCGACCAAATCCCGCGTCTCCGTCCGATTCTCCGTCAGATTGTAGAGTGCCCACGGGCCGTTGCGTTCGCGGATGACCTTGTAGTCGCCTTGGATCACGGCGTGCGTGCCGGAGTGGTTGAAGTAGTAGGCGTGGTCGTGGTCTTGGCGGCCGCCGGTGATGACGGGCACGAGGCTGAGGCTTTCATGCGGGGTGATTGGGCGGCCGTTGAACTCTTCTGGGTACTCCGCGCCGGAGAGTTCGATACAGGTGGCCATCAGATCGACGACGTGGCCGCGCTGCCGGGTGATCGCGCCGGGCTGGTGCTTCAACCCGGCCGGCCAGTGCATGATGGCCGGCGTACAGGCGCCGCCTTCGTGGACGTTCGACTTGTAACGCCTAAGCGGCGTGTTTTGGGCGTTGGCCCAGTTGTGGCCCACGCTGCCGTACGTCAGCGGCCCGCCCATCGGCACGTCGTAGACGTCGCCTACGGCGACCGTCTGGCCGGCGGCCTTGGCCTTCTCGAGGATATTGTTGGCCGTGTTCCAGCCGTTGCCGCCGAGATGTTCCGGGCAGGCGCCGTTGTCGTGGAAGTAGACGATTAGCGTGTTGTCGAGCTGCCCGGTGCGGCGCAGGGCGTCGACGATACGGCCCACCGCCTGGTCCATGTGGTCGACCATGGCGGCATAGATCGCCATGTTTCGGATCCGCCACGGCTTGTGGTCGATCGTCTCCCACGCCTGCACGCGTGGCTCCGGCGGCGGCAGCGGCCAGCGCTGCTTGTCGATGATGCCCATCTCGAGCATCCGGGCGTATCGCTCGCTGCGGAGCTTCTCCCAGCCGCCCCGGTAACGGTCGATGTACTTCTGGATCGTGGCCTCCGGGGCGTGCAGCGGCCAGTGGGCGGCGGTGAAGGCCACGTACTGGAAGAACGGCTTGTCGCTGGTTGCGAATCGTTCGATCTGGTCGACCGCCTCGCTGCCGATCTTGTCGGTATAGTAGTAGTCTTCACCGTCGGCCTCGAAGAATTCGGTATCGCGGGTCAGCGTGTACGGGTCCCAAAACGAGCCGGCGCCGGTCATCGTGCCGTAGAACGTATCGAAGCCGCGTTGTCTCGGCCCGTCCTTCTCGGGGTTCATGCCCAGGTGCCACTTGCCGACCATGCCGGTCTGATAGCCGGCCGGCTTGAGCACCTCGGCGATGGTAACTTGACCGTCGCCGAGACCGTCGCTGTAGCGGCCGCTCATCAGCGTCGCCCGCGTGGGCCAGCAGCGGGCCGTGTTGTGGAATTCGGTGAAGCGCAGCCCGCCGGCGGCCAGGGCGTCGAGGTTGGGCGTCTCGATCTCGCCGCCAAAGCAGCCGAGGTCGGAGAAGCCCATGTCGTCGGTGAGCACAATGAGGATGTTGGGGCGTTCAGCGGCGAGCAACGACGGAGAAGCGACAAATGCAAACAGCAATACAATGATGCAAACGCGGCGATGTTGAAACATGATTTCCTCCGGCCCTTTGAAAATGCGACGGCTCGAACGCCCCGGATCCGAGACGGCCTCGGAAGCCCACCTGCGCACAACGTACGTGAGTGCGTGCCGCTTGTCAACGTACGGCCGACGGCATTCCGCGCCGCGTTTGTGGAGTGCTGCCACAACGGCTATAATCGTCAGGATTCTCGCGACGTCGTCGGTATTCGAGCAGGCCGTTGAAGGGAGATCTCGGATGAACGTAAGAAGCTGGCGTCTGGTTGTCGTTGCCTTTACGTCGGTCGTGCTCTATGCGGGGACGTCGCACGCGGGCGAGAACGTCGAGCAATCTACGAACGCGGCCCATCGAGAGTTCGTGGCGAAGTACATCACGGCACCGAAGAAGGGCTACATCGCCCGCGGATGCGGCTTCGACGCGAACCGCAACGGCGTGCTTGGCGAGCCCGCGGATCGCCGTATCGGCGACGACCGCACACGGGACCCCGACGGCGACGGCGTCGACGAAGATCTGCTCTACGTCGATTCCCAGTCGGGCAACGACGCAACCGGCGACGGCACGCCGCAACAGCCTTTTCGCACGATCCAGCGGGCGCTCGACGCGGCCGACGGACCGCAAGACGGCGCGGAGGATATCGTCTGCATTTCGGGCGTGTTTCACGAAACGCTGGTGATGCGACACGGCGGCGTGCCGGGGCACTACGTTCGCGACGGATTCCAATTCCCCAGACACCCGGCGATGATCATCGGCTGGGACAAGGACGGCGACGGCGAGTATCCGCCGTTCGACAACGACGACGTGGCCGTGCTCGACGGAAAGGGCGTTCTGTCCTGGGCCGTGGACAACACGAAGAAGCTCAGCCATATCGAGATTGCCCATCTGACCATTCGAGACTACGGCTATCGCGAGGACAACTGCGGAGCCCTGAAGCTCTTCCGCTGGGGCGACGGGATGCAAAGCCACATCTACGTACACGACGTGGAAATGGCCGCCATTAACAAAGGCGAGAAGGATCGGTCGGGCAAAATCGTGCTGAACTTCTGGGGCGGACCGATGACCGACGTGGCGGTGATCAACAACCGAGTGGACGAATACTCGTCGTACTTCTGCCGCGGCGCGCCGCCGGACGGGGCCGGCCGGTTTCGGTTCCAGAACAACACGCTGCGAATGGTCGGCGTCCGGGGCGGATCGTTCGTCACCGGATGGAAACTGTGGGGGCATCATCGCCGCGTCGAGATCCTCGACAACGTGGTCGACGCCAACGCCGCCGCCTGGAATCCGGCCGGCCACGTCAGCGGCGTCGGCGTTTGCCAGGGCGCGCAAGACTGGACCATCCGCGGCAACGTGCTGATCGACGTGCCGGTCACGCTGCAGCCCTTCGCCAAGGGCTATCCCTTCGAGCGGACGCTCGACAACATCACGATCGACCGCAACGTCTTTCGAGTCACGCACGACGGCTGGACGTGGCCGCGTCACGGCATCCACATCCAGGGCTACGCGGAAGCCCCGGCGCACCAGAGCGTTGAGAACGTGGCCATCACAAACAACTACTTTTCCGCCGCACCGACGGCCGGCTGGGGAGCGGCCATCTTCTGCAGTGCCAGCAACGGCGGCGGGCCTCAGCGGGGCACGATTACCATCACGGGCAACAAGCTCTGCGGCCCGTTCGATCGGGCGCGGGCAGGAATCACGATCGATACGCAGCGCCGGGGCAAGTTCCGGCAGGAACGCTTTGTGATCCGAAACAACGTTATCGCCCATACAGGCCAGGGGCGAAACATCGCCGTGGCCTACGCTCCGAGCGGTCTCGTTGCGGACCGAAACGTCTACGACGAATCGGGTGGATTCCGGTGGAACGAGCGCCAGCATTGGCAATCAATATCGCTGGCCGACTGGCAAGCGGCGACCGGTCAGGATCGCGAGTCACGAACCGGGAAGGCCGAGTCCGTAGATCCCGATGCCGGCGATGACGTTCCTAGAGACTAAGCGGGGTTGATAATGTTTGCACCGTGCATAGTAGGCGTCTCGCTCCGCGAGACAGCCACA
>CAYYNP010000137.1:0-24611 GCA_964472545.1 uncultured Planctomycetaceae bacterium
TGTGTGGTTGGTCTCTGCGACAAACCGGCTCATCTCGCCGATGAATCCGGGCACTTCCAGTAGACGCTCAGGGAACCCGCCCGGATCGGGCTCCTCCGTCACCGGGTCTTCCGCGTCGTCGCTGTCTACCGCGATCCAACCGCTGTGCGAAATGTCCGTCGAACATTGGCCATTCTGCAGAATGTCCGTCGAACATTTGCCACTATCGGCCGACATTCCCACAATCCCCGAAATGTCGGCCCATGCGGGAAGCTCGTCCAGGCTGTGATCCTTCAGCCAACCCCGCGGCTTTTCTGACGGGTGCTTCTCAGCCGAATCCACCTTGTGCTGCAGCTCTTTTTCCGACCAAGGTGGCTCGCACCGCGGGTTATAGTGGTCCCGAAGCAGGCGCAAGGCCGTCTCTGGCTCCAGGCAGAAGCCGTTGAGCAGGGCCTGGGTGACGGCAAATGTCTGGTTGTGCCCGCTCTGGCCGCTGACGGCCGCAGGACAGGCCGCCAGGTAGGCGATGGCGCGGGCGACGACGTCGGTTTCGCTTGCGGGCACCGGGGCAGACGGCGGAGGCAGACGCGCCCATTTCGGCGCGAACTTGGCATCGAGTTCGGCAATCAACCAGTCGGGTGGATACGGCACCTCATCGATCGGCGGTAGCGGGCTCTGGAGGACGTAGTCTCCCTCGACCGTTTTCTCGTCCGGGCAATCGATCGTATGCGAAGGTGCGGCGACGATGTATCCGCCGTCAGTCCGCGTGTCGATCTTGTGCGCCAAGCGACTCTGGGAATTGATCCAGAGCTTGTCCTCCGGGCGCCGGAATAGGAAGTGCCGCCCGCCGCGGGGCGTGCACTGCATCGGACATTGGGCCTCGGCCTGCAGCCGCTGCGCCCCGGGCCAGTCATTGCCCGGGTCACAATCGATGACGATCAGCCCTTCGCAGGCCAGGCCGATGTTGGCCTTCGGCTCGCGTGCGAACCAGCAGCGGATTGTCGCCTCGGCGCCGGTCGCATCGTTGACGCCATGTTCCACCAGCGCCCCGGCGGGCTTCTTCAGACCGGGCAGTATGGGAAACACCCTGTAACCCAGCCGCGCGTACGCAATGGCCGCGTCCTGCATCAGATAATGCTCTCCGGGCGATCCGAATTGCAGGACGCCTTCGCCGGAGCAGGCTCGGCTCGATACGTGGGCATGTCGTCCAGTTCCACCGGTAGCACGCCGCGGCGGATCATCTCCTCGTAATGGATGATGGCCATGGCGTTGAAGATGATCGCCGCCAGATGGTCTTCCGACCGGTCACCCTGCTGGTACCGCATCGCGTGGCGGCGAAGAGAGGCGAAACACCGGCTGCTGGGGATGCCCTTCTCCCAATTGCGCTCGGAATACTTGACGGCCCCCAGACGTAGCCACTCGCCCACCCGCTCTTCGGCGAAGGGGGAATAGAGGTCCGGCCGAGGTTTGTCGTCGGCCGTATCGCGCATGGCGCCGGTCGAGAACGACTGCCGGTCGCCACTATCGTGCATCTGAGTCATGCCTGCTCCTCCACGTCGCCGTCGGCGGCTTCGCCGTTATGTTTCCGCATCAACTGAACGAGCGACACGACCGCACAGTTGAACTTGACATCGTCGATACCGCCGCCGTCTGGGCCGAACGCCTTCTGCAGTGCTTCGGCGCCAATGGCATCCTTGATCAGCGGCCCCAGCGTCGGGTCGTCGAGTTCCTTGTGCGTGACGCTGAGAATCGGCTCCCGGGACCGCTGGTAAGCCTTCTCCCGTTCGCTGTCACAGCACATGCAGCCGTTGCCGTGGCACCACGTGCAACCGGGAAACGCGCCCTTCATCCGAGTCTTACCCACGCTTACCTCCCCTCGGTGAATGTTGCTTCACTTCAGGCGGCAGGCATCATGCCGCCAGATCTTCCACCTCGATATGCGCCGACGGCGAGAGCCGCTTGCGGCCGTAGACCTGGCCGTGGTAATTGAAACGCCCCTTCACGACGGCCACTTGCTCGACGTGAAAGTAGTCTCGATGGGACCAGACGACGCTCCAGCCGTGTTGCCAGTCCGGTGCCGTGGCGTAGTCCGGATTGAGGTTGCACAGGCAGCCGTTCTCCCAAGCTGCGTACGTGTCGCCGATGTCGCGGTGGTAGAACGCGCCCAGCCGGTGCGTGTGGCCGTGAATAACACAACAGCCGAATTTCTCGAAATGGCCGCGGGCCGAGGCGGCGGACCACTTGCGAACCAGCTGCCCGTGGGTGAACAACAGCGGGCCGACGCGGTACGGTCGGTCCTGTGATTGAAAGCGGATCCGCAGCGACTCGAAGTCGAGCAGCCGCTCGAGCCGAAGATCGCGAAGCATCGCCAGGGCCTTGGCCTCGCTGGCAAGGTAGCGCCGCAGGCGGAATTCGTGGTTGCCCTCGCTATAGACGATCCGGGCCGACGGGGCCGCATCGCGGACCTTGCCCAGGAAGGCACGCGTGGCGTCCAAGTCGGCCTGCAAGTCCTCCTTTCGCGACGGATCCTTCACGAACCGGCTGATCGAGTAGAAGTCGGCGATGTCGCCCAGCAGGTGAACGGTGGCCGGCCGATGCTCGCGGATGAAGCTCAGCGCCATCCGGCAGACGCTCTGGTCTTGGAACGGGACGTGGGTATCCGAGAGGACGACGCCCATGCGGTTGTTGGTCTTCATGCAGTTTCCTCTTATCCTCTCGATCAAAACGGAATTCCCGAATCGTTCCAATCATCCGCCACCCCGACCGGCGCGGGATCAAATCCGTGGTCACCGCTGGATGGCAGGGGCGGCTCGATCGCGGCCGCCTCGGGCTTCTCGCCCAGCTCGCAGCTGACGATCCGATCAAAACGCTCTCCCGACACGCTTCTTACGGTGATCGCCGTCGGGATTGCCAGGCCGCCCCCAAGGGCAACGTCCACCGCCTGCTGTGCTGTGGCGGGCACCGGATCGTTGGAACGCTGCTTCCACCAAGCCACTGCTTTTCGGCGCGCGTATCCTTCGTGTTCAAGACAGATCCATTCGGATTTGGCATCGTTCAGACCAATCAGGTACTCCACACACATCGTCTTCGGCGCATCTTCCGCAGCGCCCTTCTTGGTGTGGACGCGATAGAGCACGTCCGTCACCTCGAACCGCTCCTCCGTCACCTGGCCGGAGAGAATGCTCTCGTTGGATGCCTGGGTGTCGTGGGCCTGACGGTCCGGCGGCGGGAACACGTGGCCACAGTCGGGACAGGCCGAATAGCCAGCGGCAATCACCGTGCGACACTCCGGACATTCCTTGGCCGGCGCGCTGCCGGAACTGGATCCTTCCCGCTCGGCGATCTGGATTGCGTCGACCGGGCCGTGGCGTACAATGTTACCGCCGAAATCTGCCACCAAGCAGTCGACTTTGTCCGGATGCAACCGGAACCCGCGACCTACCATCTGGTAGTACAAACCGGGGGAGGCCGTGGGGCGCAGAAGAACCGTTGCGTCTACGCCAGGCGCATCGAATCCCGTTGTCAATACGTTGACGTTGACCAGGTACTTCAATGGCGGGTGCGCGTCACCGAACAGGTTGGCCGCAACCTTCTCCCCCTTGAATCGCGCAATCAGCTCGTCGCGCTGCGAGGCGGGCGTGTCCCCGGTCACCAACCCGCACTCCTCGCCCGTCATACGCTCCAGGGTCGACTTGACGTGTTCGGCGTGGGCAACCGAGGCCGCGAAGATCAAGACCGCCCGGCGATCCTCCGTCATCTCGGCGATCTCGCGGCACGCCGCCTGGACCAGCTCGTCGGTGTCCATCAGTTCTTCGACTTCACTGCCGATGAACTCGCCGGCCCGGACGTGCAGATTGGAGGTGTCGACTTTCCGCCGGCCGGCCCTCGTCCGCAATGGACACAGGTAGCCCTGGACAATAAGCTCCTTGACCCCCACCTCGTAGCAGATGTCGTTGAGAAGACTGTCGGGCCCGCAAAGCATCCCCGACTTCATGCGGTACGGCGTGGCCGTCAGGCCGATCAGCCGCACGTTGGGATTGACCAGCTTGGCATCCGCCAGGAATGTGCGATAACGTCCCTCGCCATCAGGGGGCAGCAGATGCGCCTCGTCGACGAGGATCAGATCGAACCGGTCGAGCTCGCATGCCCGCTGGTAGACGCTCTGGATCCCCGCCACGATGACAGAATGCTCCGTATCCCGGCGATTCAACCCGGCCGAGTACACGCCAACGTCCAGATCGGGGGCGATACGCCGAAGTGTCCCGGCGGTCTGCTCGAGAAGCTCCTTGACGTGGGCCAGGACCAGCACTCGACCGCCCCATTTCGTCGCGGCATCGTGGCAGATCGTCGCCATGATGAGACTCTTTCCCGAACCGGTCGGTAAGACCACGCACGGGTTGTCGTCCCGCTCACGAAGGTAGCGGTAGACGGCGTCGACGGCTTCTTGCTGGTAGGGGCGAAGTTGCATGGTGTTCTGCTATGCGTTCTGTGCCAGCGTCAGGTAAATCTGCACCGCCAGTCTTGGCAGATCGTCCAGCCGCACGATGGCCACCCAGGGCTTGTGGTTCTGGCGATGGGCGACGACCGGAACCTTCTCTCCCGCGTCGCCGTTGGCCTGCTCGAGCGCCTCGTACAGCCGAAGCCGCTCGGACCGCTTGAACTCTATATGCAGGTGGGCGATGTCGAGGGCGAGGTGGGGCGTGCGGGGGCCGCCGTGGTATTGGCAACCACGGCGGGCCTCGACACCCAGCAGCCGGGACAGCTCACGGGCCAGTTCCCGCTCACCCGACGCCCCCTTCTCACGCGACTTTCGCCCCATCGACAAACCTCCAGTTGACCGCGTCGCGGCCGTTCTCCATCTCCCGACGCATCCGCGCGGCGAGATCATTCAAGGGATTGCGGCAGAGCACAGCCTGTCGCGACTCGTCGGAGTCATCCTCGATCACGATCACGTACATCGCCGCAGCAATCATCACTCTCACGGTTACCTCCTTGCCCACGGGGGCGTCTGGTCGTTTTGGGCAGCCTGTTGCGGTTGGCCGGCGGCCAACTCACGCTTCGCGTAGCCTCGCACATCGTTGGTCACCTCGTCGGTGTCCGTCCGCTTCTTGCACTTGACCGTTACCACCAGCGGCAGGTGGTGAAGCTCGACGGAGTCCCGAGGCTGCATGACCCCCACGGCCCGACAGATGGCCGAAAGGTTGCCCCGGGCGATCTTCTGCGTCAGCTCGTTGGGGTGGTTGATACACAGCCGGTCCCAGACCTTGCGACCTCGCAGCGGACCGTCCAGCACGGTGTACTCCAGTTGCAGATAGTGGCCGTTGCCCGACTTGGTCGGCTTCATCTCGCTGGCCGTGATCTCGGCCAGGTACTTGCCCGCGGGAAGCGGTTCGAACGCGGTGGTCGGTTCGACGTCGTTCGCGTTGAAATCCAGGGTTGCCATGGATGTCTTCCTTTCCTTATGAAACAGAGAGAGAATCGTGCCTTGGTTACTTGGTCGCCGTTTCGGCAGAGAACGTCCGCGCGAGACCGTCGGAGACGGCGGCGATGAAGGAGCGCCAATCGAACGGGATCACCGGCGGCATGCCGTAGCGGTTCTTGGCCAATGCCGAGGGCGTCTCGGCGGTGATCAGGATCCGGTTGCCGTCGACGTCCTGACGGGCCAGACAGACGTAGTCGGACCACTCCACGAAGATGTTGCGGTAGTCATCCGGAAGATCTGCGGTGGTCTTCTGGCGGGTCACGCCATCGACATCGGTGATGTCGGTCCGCTTCGCGTGGGCCAGCAGTACCACAGCAATCCCGCGGCCGACGATCCGGTCGAGGGTCGGCAGCAGCAGCTGGTACACGTGGTTCTTGAGCACCTGCTTGCCGGCGCCGTAGCCGCCGTGCGAACGGTTGAGCGTCTGTTCGATCTTGCCGCCGCTGCCGGCGACGTGTTCCTCGAGGCGGCGCAACAGCCAGTCGACCGAGTCGATTACCAGCGTCTTGTGGCCGTGATCCTCCCGCTCGATGGCCGTCAGCCACTGGTCGATCTCCGGCCAGGTGGCCAGGTAGGGCGTGCGGCAACAGGGGATGGCCCCGGCGCCGTTTTCGCAGTCGATGATGATCGACGCCTCGGCCGTGGCACCGTAGGTTGTCTTCCCTATCCCGGGTGGGCCGTAAATGATCCCTTTCGGCGCCGAGGGCGTGGGGTCGTGGATGGTGTTTTGTAGTACGGACATACGCGTGATCTCCTGATGAAAGTAGTTCCGTGAAGGCTCGGACGCCTCAGGCGATTTCCAGCAGCCTGGGGATTTCGTAGCCGGTTGGCCATCGGTCGCTCTCGCGGGAGACCTTCCACCGCTCGATGGCCGCTTCGTTCTCACCCCGGGCGATGGCCAGAGTGTCTTCCGAGACGCGCCAGACTCCGCAGCGGAACGGCTCGCGCTTCTCGACGGCCACGATGTGGACCGGAACGTCCTGGCCGATCACCTGGGCGAGAACCGCCTGGTAGAACGCGAGCTGGTTGTGATAACGGTAGCGACGGGCGTCAGCCTCGAACCAAGTGAGATCATCGCAGCTCTTCAGATCGACGATCCCGCGATGCGGGTGGGTCCAGTCGATGCGGATCTGGCAAGCAACGCCGCAGTACTCGGCACGGACGACACCCTCGGCCCGACCGTAGAGCAAGAGGTCGACGGCCGTGTTATTCATCGCCACGCCGGCGGCCATGTTCTCGATCAGCGCGACCTGATCATGGGAGAGGACCGGCTTTCCTTGGCGGGCACGCCACTCGGCGAACTTCTTGGTGGCGGTGCCGAAGGGTCTCCCGGTCGTCGGGTTGATCGGTCCGCCGAGGGCGAACTCCGACTCGTAGACGTCGCGACCCTCGAGGATCCGGCAATGGGCCGCCCGGCCGACGAGGTACGCCGGCGACTCCGTCTCGGCGATCAGCCCGGCGCGCTTCTTGGCGTGCAGGTACGGGCAGCGGATGAAGTCCATCAGCTGGTGGCTGCTGAGGAACTCCGCCGCCTTGGCGTGGTATTCCTCGGCCGGTTCGACCTCAAGGATGCTCAGATCGATCGTTGGGCCGTTCGACATCAGTTTCCCCCTGGATTCTTGGCCTTTGCCTCGAGGTTGGTGATTTCCGTCACACCACTGCCCCCTATTAGTAAAGGGGCCGCCGAGAGCGGCTCTTTCCGAAAAAGGCCGAAAAGTAATGTGGGTTTGAAAATGGGTATTGGGGTCACATATGGGTTGCCATATGGGCCCATGTTGCCACCCATATGGTTTTGGGCGTTCCATCTAGATTCCTAGATACGTGACCCCGATGCCCCCGCGAAACTCACTTGCGTGACGTCGGCCGAGGTGGTCCGGCGCGAAATTGAACGCGTGTGCGAGGAACCGCGAAATGCGTGGCAACGACTACGAAGGTCTGTTTGAGAGGCGGGAGATCCGCCTGATTCGGCAATGGGCAGAGCGAGGCGGGCTTGCGGCCGACGCCATTCCCGACCTGCTTCAAGAGATGGCGATGGTGGCTCTCCAGCAGCCCGGCCGGTGGCCACCGGCCGGGCGGGAGCAGCGAGGCCAGATGCTTTGGACGCTGATCAGGAAGACGGTGCGAAAGCTTATGCGGGCCGAGCAACGCCGTCGGCGGCGCGATGAGGAGAAGGCGTCAAGAACCGAGGAGGCGTACTGGGACAACACGACACCCCGGCGTCTCGACGTTCAAGAGGTGGTTGCCGGGTTGGACGAGCCATGTCAGACCGTGTGCAAACTCCTCTCGCAAGGGCTCTCCAAACGCCAGATCGCTAATCGGATGCAGTGTAATTGGTATGTGCTCGAGCAACTCCTGCACACGATCCGTGAGCAATTTGAAGCAGCGGAGGTGAACGCATGGTTGCAATAGCCGACACTCGCCTCCCTTTCGACGAAGAAGACGCCCGACAATCCCGGAACACTGCGGCGGACACGCCTGGACTTTCCGGACCGGTTGAGCTGTCTGTCACAGACCGAGGCGATCGGCCGATGACCACCGCCTGGGTCTCCGATCGCCTGTTGGCCCGCACGATCGACGTCTGGTCGCGGGCCTACGATCGGTCGATTACGACGCAGGAGGCCATGGAGATTCTGATGAACACCAAACGACTTGGAGAGCTGCTCATTCGAGCGCAGGAGGAACGCAAGGCATGAAGGTTGTGGTATGGGCGCGGGTTTCGTCCCGCGAGCAGAGGGAGGGTTACAGTATCGACGCGCAGCTGCGGGCCATGCGCGACAAGGCGGCCAAGTACGGCTGGACTATCGTCCGGGAATTCGTTGTTGCGGAATCGGCCAAGCGCGGAGTCGACCGCAAGGCATTCAACGATATGCTCCGCTGGATCAAGAAGAACGTGAAACGGGAGCAGATCGATGCCATCCTGGCCCACAAGCTGGATCGTGTCTGTCGCAACATGCGTGACGCCGTCCGGCTGCAGGAATTGGAGGACAACCACAGCGTCAAGCTGGCATTTGTGGAGAATGAATTCGGCCCCGGCGCCGCCGGCGCCCTATCGTTCAACGTCATGGCGGCGGTTGCCCAGTACTACAGCGACAACCTGCGGAGCGAGGTCATCAAGGGCATGGACGAGAAGGTCCGCCAGGGGTGGCCCACCGGACTGGCCCCCTTCGGCTACCTGAATGTCCGCGATAAGAGCGAACCGGTCATCCCCCATCCCGAGCAATCGCGGGCACTGGTTCGGATGTTCGAGCTTTATGCCAGCGGTCAGCACACGTTTGAATCCCTGGCGGCCAAGCTGGCTTCCGAGGGCTACACCTATCGCCGCAGCCGGCCGAGATTCCATCGCACGGCGCTGTCGACCATCCTGAGCAATCGTTTCTACATCGGCGAGCTGCATCGCAACGGTCAGGTCTATCAGGGCCGGTACCGACTGGTGATTGACCGAGCGACCTTCAACGCCTGCCAGGACATTCTCCAGGGCAAGAACCGGCGTACCAGCCACTCCAAGTTGGAGTACGCCGGCGGACTGTTCCGCTGCGAGCACTGCGGTTCCGCCATCACCGGGGAGCGCATCCGGCGAAAGCAGCGCGACGGCAGCGTTCGGGAACACATCTACTACCGCTGTGGGAATAACAGTCCACCCGATGGGCATCCGACGCTACGGTGGCGGGAATCGGACCTCGAGACGGCCATCATCGAGCACCTCGAAGCGTTCCGCTTCCCCTCGGAGGAGACGGCCGCCTGGTTTCGCGAATCCCTGGAAGCCGCCTTCGCCGACCGGGAGCAAGTCGAGCGTCAACTCCGCCGCACGCTGAACAAACGGCAGACCGAACTGGCCAACATGCAGGCGCGGCTGCTGAATACCTTCCTGGGGGGCACGATCGACGAGGCCACGTTCACCGCCAAGTCGGCCGAACTGAAGGCCGAGCAGGCGGACGTCGAGCGTCAACTTGGCGCAACACCCCGATTGGATTTGAACCGGGCTGAAGTGGCCCTTGGGGCCTTTGATTTCAGCCAAAACCTGGTCAAAATCTGGCGCGGTTCAAACTCGGCGGGCAAAAGGGAGTTATTGGACTGCGTGAGTTTGAACCGTACATTGAGCGACGTAAGTCTATATATAGAAAGAAGAAAGCCGTTCGACATTTTTGCCGAACGGCCCTTTTTGCGGAATAGTCGGGGCGACTGGATTTGAACCAGCGACCTCTGCGTCCCGAACGCAGCGCTCTAGCCAGGCTGAGCTACGCCCCGTGGCGTGGGTGAATCCTGCTATTCTAGTCGGGCAGGATCGTGGGTCAACTGCATATTGATGTGCCGGCAGGTGATTTCGTGCCGCCTGGAACAAAGGACATGTGTCGCCGCTGAACGAACACCCCCTAAGTTGCCAGGTACTTCACCCATGTGTGCCTATGCTCTTTCGGCGGCCCATGGCTCGCGTTCGTCCGCTTCATCCGCCTCATTTTCGGAGGGATCTGCTTCGTCGTCGATGTATTCGTACTCGTATTCGCCTTCTTCGTCCTCGTCGTCGTCGTATTCGTCCTCCTCTTCGTATTCGTCTTCGCATTCGTCGACTTCGTCCGGCTCTTCGTCGTACTCGTCTTCAACTCCCTCGTCTTCAATCACCTCGTCTTCGGCTTCTTCCTCGTACTCGTCCTCTTCTGGTGTGGGGTCCTGCTCTGGATCGTCGGCGAACTTGGTGTCGACGATTTCGGTTGGTCTGCCAAGGTGCTCCGGGCAGTCGGTGTCTGGCTGCGGTGCCAATTGGATCTTGTTGTTGCGGCGGGGTGCGGGCGCGGGATCGGGTGTGGGGGTCGGTGGCTGGCCGTTCATGGCTTCCCAATCGCCCACGGTGATCAACACCTCGCGGGCTTGAGAGCCGTTGTACGGTCCCACGATTCCGTCCTCGGCCATGTAGTCGATCAGTCGGGCGGCGCGGCCGTAGCCGATGCCCAAGGTTCGCTGTAAGAGCGACACGCTGCCGCGGCCCTCGCGGACGACGACGTCGACGGCCCCTTCGTAGAGTTCGTCGCGGCGACTGAACTGCGGCCCGGGGGAATCGGCGTCGTCTTTGGTCTTCAGTTGCACAAGCTCCGTGACGTACTGCGGCTCGGTGGTGGCTACGGAGGCGATGACCCGCGAGATTTCGTCGTCGCAGAGGTAGGTTCCCTGGCCGCGGATCAGGGTGCTGGTGCCGGGCCAGAGGAAGAGCATGTCGCCGTTGCCCAGCAGTTTGTCTGCGCCCATCTCATCGAGCACGACGCGGCTGTCGGTGCGGCTGGCGACCTGGAAGCAAATCCTCGCGGGCAGGTTGGACTTGATCAACCCGGTGATCACGTCGACGGTCGGCTTCTGGGTGGCCATCACCAGGTGGATTCCCACCGCCCGGCTCTTTTGGGCGAGCCGGATAATGTGGGCTTCGACTTCCTTGGCGGCGGTCATCATCAGGTCGGCCATTTCGTCGGCCACGATGACCACGTAAGGGATGTGCGTGGGGATCTGCTGCCGCTGCTCGTCGTCCTCCGGCTCCATCCGCCGCATGAGTTCTTCTTCGCCGAGTTGGTTGTAGACGCTGATGTGTCGCACGCCGGCGCGGGCCAGGAGTTGATAGCGGTCTTCCATCTTTTCGACGGCCCAGGCAAGAATCGCCTCGGCCTTGCGCATGTCGGTCACCACCGGGTGCATCAAGTGCGGCAGCTTCTTGTAGGGGCTGAGTTCGACCATCTTGGGATCGATCATCAGCAGGCGGACTTCGTCGGGCCGACGGGTCATCAACATCGAGACGATGATCGAGTTCAGACAGACGCTCTTGCCCGTACCGGTGCGCCCGGCGATCAGCAGGTGCGGCAGGCTGGCCAGATCGACGGTCATCGGGTTGCCCGAAACGTCCTTGCCGAGGAAGATCGGGATCCGCATGCGACCGGCTTTTCCGTCGCTTTCTTCGATCACCTCGCGGATGCGGACGAGTAGCCGTTCGGCGTTGGGGACTTCCACGCCGACGGTGTTCTTTCCGGGGATGGGAGCGACGATCCGCACGCTGGGCACGCGCAGCGCGATCGCCAGGTCGTCGGCCAGCCCGGTGATTTTGCTCAGCCGCAGCCCGGCCTCGAGTTCGACCTCGAATTGGGCGATCACGGGCCCGGTCTGGATCTCGACCACGCGGATGTTGAAGCCGAAGTCGGCGAAGGTCTTTTCGAGGATCTTGGCCTTTCGGCGAACTTCCTTTTCGTGTTCCTCGAAGCAGAACGAATCGCCCGCGAGCAACAGGTCGTTGCCGGGCAATTCGTAGTCGGCCGGATCGTCGGGGGGCGTCGGCGCGTCGAGTTCCGTGATGACTTCCTGCTGCTCGGGTTTCTTCCGTTTCCCGAGACGCAGCAGCGACGCGAACGGTTTTCGGGCGGCCCGAGAAGCCGAGCGTTCTTCCCGCTCGGTTTCGTCTTCTTCGTCCTCCGGTTCTTCCGCTTCTTCCTCCTCTTGTTCGTCGGCGGGCCGGCCGGCGATGCGGATGGAGACGTCCTCTTCGTCTTCTTCCTCCTCCTCCTCGTACTCTTCTTCGTCGGCGTCGTCCGACTCGGACTGCGGTTGTTGATCGAGATCGCTTCGGTCGCGGCCCATCCGCTGCGCACAGGCGGCGCCGGCGTGGAGCACTCCGCGCGAGAGACCGCGCGTCGGCTTGCCGACAACCAGCGTGAGCAGACGCACCAGCACGTAGTCGGTACAGAGCAGCAAGCCGCCGAGGATCAGGCTGATGGTGAGGATGTAGGCCCCCACGGTAGCGAAGTGCATCTGAAGCAGGCCTCGGCCCGCGGCGCCGAGATAGCCGCCGGAGCCGATCACCGGTCCGGGCGAGAGTGCCGGCACGGCCATCGCCGCAAAAGTGGCCACGCCGGCCAACGACATCAGCCATCCGCCGGTGCGCAACACGGGCTGATCGATCTCGCGGCGGCTGAGCAACACGACGTCGAGCGCGGCCAGCGAGAAGAGCATGTAATAGGTGGCTAATCCGAAGCCGGCAAACAGCATTCGGCCCACCAGGGCCCCAAAACGCCCGCAGACGTTGGCCGTTTCCGCCCGTTCCGGAAAGACGATTCCGCTGGGTGGATCGGCCGGGTCGTAGCTCAGCAGCGAGGCGGCCAGGAAGACCGTCAGCGCCAGCAGTCCCAGGGCAAGCAGATCGAGTTTGATGTTTCGTGGTTCGGGCATCGACGCGTGGGGTTTGGGGCGTGCCGTTGAGGTCCTCCCCGCGGGAGGGGGCGTTTCGCGGCAACTCCGTACAGCCGTGTCGGTCCAGGCCGGGCGCGTCCATGCCCAAGCAAGACGGTGCGTGATCGTGATAGGTATCGACCACCCGACATCAGGCCGATCAGTCGGGCTCGGCATGGCCTTGCCGTTTGCCTGGGGGGAGTGATGCGCGAGACCGTTGCGCTGCGTACAACCGTTGTGACGGGCGTGGGGAGCATCCGCCGGGCCATAGAAACTGGGGCACCGCTGCGCTCTACCCGAGCCACCCAGCCGCGTCGGGGGGATGCAATGAGCTGCTTATTCCGGTATTGCCCGTGGTAGTGAATGTGACGCGCGGCAGTCAACTTGGAGTGCGGCGACTCGTCATCGCTCTGCCGTTCCACACGGCCGGCGGCGCGGGAGTCGTCCGTTCAACAGACTCGCCGGAAAAGGAAGGCGACGACAAGTGGCCGCACCGCGGAGGAGCGGGCGCGGCTACGCCTTGCGAATCTTCTCGCGGCCCTCGCCAACGTCTTTGGTGGCGTTGCGCGTGTCGACCACCAACGGGGCGTGGCGAACGATGAAGTCGTAATTGTAGGCCGAATGGTCGGTGGCGATCAGCACGCAATCGAGCCCGGCGAGGTACTCGGGCGTGAGTTCCACGCTGGTGATGTCGGGCAGGTCGTGATGACGCATCGCCGGCAATCGGGGCACGTGGGGATCGTTGTAGCTGAGCTCGGCACCGCCGGCCAAGAGCAGCTCCATCAACGCGAACGATGGGCTCTCCCGCGGATCGTCGACGTCTTTCTTATACGCCACGCCCAACACGCCGACCTTGCTTCCGCGGAGCGGCTTGCCGGCCTCGTTCAACGCGTCCATCACGCGGCGAATGACGTAACGCGGCATGTCGGTGTTGATCTCGCCGGCCAGTTCGATGAACCGCGTCGGCAGCCCGTGACGCCGGGCGACCCAACTCAGGTAGAACGGGTCGATCGGGATGCAATGTCCGCCGAGGCCGGGGCCGGGATAGAACGCCTGGAACCCGAAGGGCTTGGTCTTGGCGGCGTCGATCACCTCCCAAACGTCGATGCCGATGCGGTCGAAGAGCATCTTCAACTCGTTGACCATGGCGATATTGACCGAGCGGTAGGTGTTCTCCACGATCTTGGCCGCCTCGGCCGCCTCGCAAGTGGAGACCGGCACCACGTCGACCACCGCGTGACGATAGAGCATGCCCGCCAGCAGGCCGCTCTCCGGCTCGATCCCACCGACGACCTTGGGAATCCGCTCGGCCGAGAACTCGGGGTTGCCGGGGTCTTCCCGCTCGGGGCTGTAGGCCAGAAAGAAGTCTTTGCCTGCCATCAGGCCGCCGGCCTCGAGAATCGGCAGCATCACGTCTCGCGTGGTGCCCGGATAGGTGGTGCTTTCCAACACGACGAGTTGCCCGGGCCGCAGCACCTCGGCGATATGCCGCGTGGTGCCCTCGACGTACGAAAGGTCCGGGTCGCGGCTTTCCGAAAGCGGCGTGGGCACGCAGATCAGCAGTACGTCGGGCTCGGCCAAACGCTGCATATCGGCTGTCGGCTCGAACGCCTCCTGCTCGATGCAGCGGGCGATCCAGTCTGAAGAGATGTGCTCGATGTAGCTCTCGCCAGCCTGGAGACGATCGACCTTCTTCTGATCGACGTCGAAGCCCATCGTGCGGAAGCCGGCCGCCACGAACGCCCGGATCAATGGCAGGCCGACGTAGCCGAGTCCGATAACGCCGACGGTAGCGGTCTTCCTCTTGATGGCGGATTCTAATGCCCTCGTGGTGGGGCTGGCCTCCGCGGAGCCCGGATTCCCGGCAGTCTGCGTCGTCTCGATGGCGGTCTCCAGAATGTCAGTCATCAGGTCGGTTCCTACTGGTCGTGTCACTTGACGGGCGAGATGTGCGCAAGCTTAGCATACAGAGCGATTTCTGGCATGGGCAATTCGACGGAGGGTTGTCTCGGGGCGCTGAAGTGCTAAAATTTTGGCATTGCGTGGGGTCGTCGTTCCGCCCCCATCTCAATCCACCCTTTTGGGGAGGCGCGTAATGATCGATCGACGTGTGACGCGACTCGGTTTTCTTGGCGTGGTAATCTCCCTCAGTCTGATCCCGCTCTGTCTGGTTGCCAGCCTGGCTCCCTTGATCGCGGCGGAGGGCAAGTGTTCCGATGATCCGGCAGCCGAGGTGGAGCGGCTTGCCGAGCAACTTCACTCGAGTGCCCCGGCCGGGCAGATCGAGGCCGTCCGGGCGCTGGGGCGTTTGAAGGATGCCCGCGCGGAAAAGGTCCTGGCCAACGCCGTGGTGTTTCTCACCGGGCCGGTGAAGATAGCCGCCAAGGACGCACTGCGGCAACGCGAAGGCTCCAAGACGGCCACGTCCGAGCAGGCGGGCAAACTGGTGATGCCGCAGGACGTCCGGCGGCTCGTCGTCGACCTGGGCTCTTCGTATCCGGCCGTGCGGGTTTGGGCTGCGAGGGAGTTCATGAAGTTGGGGCCCCAGGCCGCCGACGCCGTGCCCTTTCTGCTGGACGCACTGGAAGACGACGCCTACGAATGCGAGGACGATCTGGCCGACAAGGTCAGTACGTGTGCCCGTTGGGCGTTGGAGCGGATTGGAAAGCCGGCGGTCGAACCGGCTTTGAAGCGGCTAAAGCACCCGCGGCCGGCGGCGCGTGCCTGTGCGGCAATGATCCTCGGCCAACTCGACGATCGCCGGGCGATCGGGCCGCTGACAGAGGCCATTGGGGACGCCGACCGGCAGGTCCGTAGCAAGGCGATGCGCGCCTTGGCCAGATTCGAAGATCCCGCGTCGATCCCTACGATCTTGGCCGTGCTCGACCGCGACGACTACGCTCGCCACATTGACGACGTTGCCGACGCGATAGCAGCCTTCCAGCGCGACGGTGTGCGGCCGCTGGTCGGGTTGCTCTCGCACAAAGACCATCGCGCTCGCGAGGCGGCCGCGTATCGGCTGGCCTACATCGACCACCCGGACGGGATCGATCCGCTGTTGAAGGCCCTGCACGACGAGAACCATTTCGTGCAGGGCTGCGCCGCCCAGGCGTTCTACTGGATCGGCAAGCACCGCGGCCCGCAGCCGATGATCGATGCGTTTGCGATGAAGGACGCCTATCCCGAGGTCCGCCGCGTGGCGTTGCACGCGCTGGAAGGTCATCCGCGCGAAGTCGAGTTCCTCTGTGACGCACTCTCCGATTCCAGCTACGAAGTGCAGAATCACGCGGCCTGGCGACTCGAGAAGCTCCGCCCGCCCGCGGCGCTGGACGCGTTGGTCGCGGCGTTGGCGGAATCGAAGTCCTCCAGTGTCCGTGGCGACGTGGCCGAGGTGCTCGGGGAGTTGAAGGACCGGCGTGCCGTCGAACCGCTGATTGCCGCCTTGGACGAACCGAACGCGCTGGCCCGGGGCAAGATCGCTGCGGCCTTGGGGAAGATCGGCGACGCCCGGGCGATCGAGCCGCTGATCGCGGCACGGAAGAGCGAAGGCTGGAGCAGCCGCACCCGCGTGGCCGGTGCGCTGGCAAAGTTCGACGATCCCCGCGTGGTGGCCCCGCTGCTGGAGTTGCTGGCCGACCGCGCGTCCACGGTACGTTCCAGCGCGGCCTATGCACTAGGCGACGTGAAGGCCGACGGAGTGGTCGACGCGTTGATCGCAAGGCTCAAAGCAGACAAAGACAACTACGTCCGCCAACACGTCGCCGAAGCCCTCGGCCGGCAGGGCGATCCGAAGGCGATTCCCGCCCTGACCGCCGCGGTGAACGACGAGAAGGGCAACGTGCGCGGGGCGGCCGCGGAGGCGTTGCAGAAGATGGGGGAGACCCCGAAGTAGCCGTTGCGCCAGGCACAAAGCCGCGACCGGTGGTCGCGCCCGTCGGCCCCGTGAAGGTCGCGCCCAAACGTCGGCGAAAAGTGAGGCTGGAATAAGAAGGAGATTGGAAGAGGCGCGACCACCGATCGCGGCTTTATGGACCTCTTGCGGCAGCGATCAGTCGATCTTGAATTCCTCCTCCACTGCCGGTTCGATTCTAATCTCGTAGTACGAAGTGAGTATCATCAGGCTCATTGAGGTTTGCAATAGCCGGCCACCGTCGGCGGCATGGGCGCCGTTCGCAAAGAACCAACTACCGGCCTCGGCGCCGGACGTCGGCTGCGCATTGACCAGCCGCCCGCGAAGCGCCCGGTTCCATGCTTCCCACTCGTCGCCGCCCCAATGGGACATTGTCTTCTGACCGAAGTAGCTGTAGACGATATCGTTCTTCCAGGGCCCCACCTGCCCCAACTGCTCGACGCCGGCCTTCAGCGCCGGATTGTCTCTCTTCCAGCCGAGAAACATCCGGCAGAGCAGCCCGGCAGCCGTGCTGGTCGCATCGGGCCGCTGCCCCGGGCTTCGGCCGTATTGAGCCCCGTTTGCCGCCTGTACGCGATCCAAGAACATGGTTGCCCCTTTCACCGTTTTCGGAGGCACTTTCAGGTAGGCCATGTGTCCGCTCTTTAGTGCCAAGACGTGCCGGGTGGTCACCACCGTGTCTGCGGGCCTTCCCGGTTTCGGCGGCCATCCACCGGTCTTCGGGTCCTGCGTGGCGACGATGTGATCGACGGCCTGCTGGGCGGGCCTATACAGGCGCTTGTCGTTGGTCATCATGTAGGCCTCGCAGAGGACCAACGATGCCATCGCGCTGAAGGTTGCTTCTTCCTCCTTTCCAAACAGGTGAGCACGGTTTGCCGCAGGCTGCATCTGCCGCATCAGAAACTGGATCCCCTTGTTCATCGCATCCTTGTACTTGCCCGTCTTGTGGGTGTGGCCGGATTTCAGAAAAGGCAGTATCGCAACAGCCGTTGCCCCGCATTTCGACGTGCATTTGCCGGAGTTCGCGTAGCCGCGGTCGAAATCCCAACTGCCGTCGTCGTTCTGCCGCCGAGCCAGCCAACTCAATCCGCGGGACAGGGCCGCCTCGCTCTCGGCGCTGGCGCCGCTGGCACGAATGGGCCGATCGCGGGGAGAGTCCGGCGGCTCGGCAAGCACGGCTGAGCCGGCCGCGCAGATCAACGTGGTCAGGATCGTCGCATGTAGGGGTCGTGTGGTCAACATGACGTGTTCCTCCGAGAGCCGCCGAAACCCACTTTCAGCAAGGTCCTTCGGTTCGCACGCCGCAGATTATTCCCCGGCGACGCTCGTTGGCATTCGGGCACACAGTTCCCCCCGGGTGATTGCGCAGCGGAGTGGCGCTACGCGGTACGGCTTGGCATCGCACGTGAGCGAGAAGACGAGGCGCGACCGCCGGTCGCGGCTCTATTGACTTCAGCGGCCGATTGCCATCTGCTGCTCTTCCAGCCCCAGCCGCTTCATCTTCTTGTAGAGCGTGGTGCGGTTGATGCCCAGGGCTTCGGCGGTGACGTGGCGGTTCCACTGGTTGGCTTCGAGCACCTCGCGGATGATCTGCCGCTCGGGGCCTTCCATCGCCTGTTTGAGCGTGCGGGTGCCGATCGGCTCGAGGCCCACCGGAGCGGCGGCGGCCAGTTCGCCGGGCAGGTCTTCCAGGCCGATCATGTCGCTCTTGCCCAAGAGCACGGCCCGTTCGATCACGTTTTGCAGCTCCCGCACGTTGCCCGGCCAGCGATAGCGCTGCAATGCGGCGACGGCTTCGTCGGAAAAGCCGTGGACCTGCTTGCCGGCGTCTTCGCGGACGTCGGCCAGAAAGTGATCGGCCAAGAGTGGGATATCGGAGATCCGCTCGCGCAGCGGCGGCAGCTCGATGTTGATCACGTTGATGCGGTAGAACAGGTCTTGGCGGAAGCGCCCGTCGGCGACCGCCTCGGACAAGTTCTCATTGGTGGCCAGGATCACTCGGGCGTCGACGGTGAAGGTCTCGGTGCCGCCGACCTGCTCGAACTCGAAGTCCTGCAGCACGCGCAGCATCTTGACCTGCATGGCCGGGCTGGCGGTGGCGATTTCGTCGAGGAAGATCGTGCCGCCGTCGGCCAGCTTGAACTTGCCGAGTTTCTCGCCGGTGGCCCCGGTGAACGCGCCGGCCGTGTGTCCGAAGAGTTCGCTTTCCAGCAGCGTTTCCGGCAGGGCGCCGCAAGCCACCTCGATAAACGACTTGTCGCGTCGTCCACTGCCGCGATGGATCGCCCGGGCGATCAACGACTTGCCGGTGCCGCTTTCGCCGGTGATCAGCACGGCGGCCTTGGCGTCGGCCACGCTTTCGATCATGTCGTAAATCTTCAACATGCGATGGTCGCGGCCGACGATATTGTCGACGCCGAAGCGCATATCGAGCTGTGCCTTGAGCGTCTTGTTCTCCTCGATCACCTCGCGCTGGTTCAGCGCGCGATCGATGGCCATTTCGAGTTCTTCGTCGATCAGCGGCTTGGTGAGGAAATCGAACGCCCCGGCGCGGATCGCCTCGACGGCCGTTTCCACGGTGCCGTATCCGGTGAGCAAAATGACGGCGACGGCCGGGTGGTTCTTACGGCAGTGGTGCAATACGTCGAAGCCGTCGCCGTCACGAAGTTTTACGTCGGTCAGCACCAGATCGTAAGTCTTGCGGTCGACCGCTGCGACGCCCTCGGCCGCGGTGGCCACGGCGTCGATCAGGTAGCCTTCCTCCCGCAGCCATTCGGCCATGGAGGTCAGCACGTGTCGGTCGTCGTCGATCAACAGGAGTGTGCCACGATGCTTCATCAGTTCTTCCCGGCTTGGTGCGACGTCGGATTATTCCGGACGCAGCGGTTGCCGCAGGTGTCCGAACCAGTGCAACCTGACTGCAAGGACTCGCCGTCGTGCGAAGCGTCATAACCGGCTGCCATTGCCGGCCGCAGACGCCCCGGAGGTTGAAAACGCGGTAGTCCGTCGCCAAATATCTACGTTACGGGGTGCGGCAAGTCAACGTGAAGGAAGCGGGATTTCGCCGCGGGGGGGCGAAAGGCAACGCCGTAGCTGGATTCGCAAGAATTCAGAGTGGCTGGGGCGGCAAGGGGTAGATGGAACGGCAGAGGGTGTCTGGAACGGCAGAGGGTGGCTGGGGCAGAGCGCAGCGGCGCCCCAGGGGGCGAACACCGGGGCACCGCTGCGCTCTGTCCCGGCCACCCATCGACGCACGGGGCGCTCAGGATTCTCGCGAATTCAGCTACCGGACGGGCACAACTCCGGCGTACACTTCTTCAGCGGCTGACGTTGCTGTAGAATGGAGGGCGACAAGGACCGAAACTGATGTCAAACGCCGACAAAACGCTAGTCACGGTGGCCACCTACAACGAGATGGAGAATCTCCCTTCGTTGGTCGACGAGATCTTCGCCGTGGTGCCGGAAGTCGACGTGCTGGTGATCGACGACAACTCGCCCGACGGCACCGGCGATTGGTGTGAAGAGCGGCACGCCGAGGATCGGCGGCTGCGCTGTCTGCATCGCAAGGGCAAGCTCGGCCTGGGCACGGCCACGATTGCCGGCATGCGCTACGGCATCGAGCGGGATTATCGCTACGTACTGAACATGGACGCCGATTTCAGCCACCACCCCCGCTACCTGCCCGACTTGATCGCCGGCATGGCCCCGGACGGCGGCCCGGCGGTCGACGTGATGATCGGCTCCCGTTACGTGCCCGGCGGCGGCGTGGAGGGCTGGCCGCTGCGGCGGCACCTGATGAGCCGGGGGGTGAACTGCTATGCCCGCTGGCTCTTGGGACTGAAGCCGAAGGATTGCAGCGGGGCCTTTCGCTGCTATCGCACCGAGTTGCTCAAGCGGCTCGATTTCAACGCCGTCCGCAGCCGCGGCTATTCGTTCCAGGAAGAGATCCTCTGGTTGCTCAAACGCCTCGGCGCCCGTTTCGGCGAAGTGCCGATTGTCTTCACCGACCGCCAGCGGGGCACCTCGAAGATCGACTCGAAGGAAGCTCTGGCGGCGTTGCGGATCATTCTCACGCTGGGCGTGAAGAACTGGCTCTGCTGGACGCCGCGACGGTTTTCGTCGGTGCCGCCGGGAGCGGTGGGGTGAGGGGATGAGGGGGTGACAGGGTGAGGGGGTGACAAGGTGGTTCGTGCTCCTGGCGCAGATTCTCCTAGCGATAGCACGTCTTGGCAGAGAATACGCTTGGCCGTCAAGGTGGCCTTGTCCCCGTGGCACACGTCGAGTCGATCAAAGTACGGCGTCCACCGCAACTTTCCAGAATGTCACCCCGTCACCTTGTCACCCCGTCACCCTGCCACCCTCACCCCCTCTGCCACGCCAGGATCAGCTGCTGCAGCTCGGGATCGATCCAGCGGTGCGTGGCGATGCCGCGGCTGTCGGGCAGTAGCGAGTGGATGCCGCAGGCGAGGTAACAGCCGGGGTGCGCGGCGGTGGAAACGAACAGCGGGCCGCCGCTCATGCCCGCCAGAAATGTGCCGCGGGTGCCCTTGCCCCGGCCGCCGAGGTTCGGCTATTTGCCACCCATGCAAATCAGCTCCCCGGCTTCGCTCGCCAGGTAGAGGCGGCCGTCGCTGACGATCATTCCGTCGAAGATCGGCAGTTCCTCGAGTTTCTGCTTGTCGAGGATCTTGCCGTCCGCGGCAGAGACGGTCCACATCTCGCTGCCCATGCGACCTTCGAACGCGGCCATCGGATCGTCGTCCTGCACTACGTCCGGCGGTCCACAGACCACCAGCGTTTGGCCGCCCAGCGCCATGGCACAGACACGGACGGGGATCCAATGGTGCCACTTCGGCGGCGCGCCGCGTGAAAAGCCCATGCCTTTGTCCTTGGCCCAGGCGCGGGGGTCGAGCGTAGGCTCGTTGTCGTTGTCGTCGGCAATCAACAGGTAGCCCTTGGTCGCCGGATCGAGCTTTGGGCTCAGCGGATAACGCGACGTGTAGGCCTTCAGCGCGTACGTGTGCTGCGGGCCGACGACCAGCAACTGCCCGCTCTTCGGCGCCAGGTTGGCGTGATTGAAGCCGGTCCAGGTCTTCGAGTACATCCAATACGTACGGTTGAAGAAGGTGGTGTCCAGAAAGCCGCTGGTGGTGAACAGGTGCAGACCGAGGTCGCGTTCGCCGACGCCGTACTTCTCGTCGACCAGGATACCGGCCAGCTTGTCGTAGGTGCTCATCTTCTCGCCGCGCCAGGGGACATTGAAGATGTCTTCGTTGACGTAGTCCTTGTTGTCGAGGTTCATCGACGGCCGCCCGGTGAGTTCTTCTTTGGTCGGATACTTCGACGGCTGGAGTTTCAGGTCCGGCGAGAACTTCATCTGATTGAGATAGATGAACCCGCCCTGGCCGACCAGCACGTCGGAATTGGCCCCTTCGATGTGATACGAGGGCACGAAGTCCTTACCGACCTTGTCCTCGCGGGTGTCCATCGCCGTATCCAGCCGGCCACTGTGTTTGATCTTCCCGGTCGCGATATCCACCGCGAACAACAGCAGCCCGCCGTCGACGAAACTGGACCGGCCGGCGCTGCAATAGGCCAGATCGCCTTCGACCAATACGCTGCCGTGCAGCCGCCAGACCGATTCGAGTTGGCCGTCGACCGCCATCCAGCGTTCTTGCGGGGCCAAACGCCGGCGCCAGGCCAACTCTCCGTCGGCGGCGCGAAGGCAATAAAGGAACCCGTCGGCACTGCCGAAGACGGCCAGGCCTCGATAGAGCGACGGCGGCGAATCGATCCGGGCGTCGGTGGCGAAGGTCCACTGCTGCGTTCCGTCGGCGGCATCCAGGGCGTAGATCGTGTGCCGGTTCTTCGCCACGACGAACACGCGCCCGTCGGATGCCACCGGAGGCGTCAGGGCGTCGTCGAAAGCAACCTTCCACCGCCGCTTCAACTTGCCCGAGACCTCGCTGGCCGAGGCGCCCGTACGCCGGCCGTCGTGACGATAGGCCGGCCAAGACGTGGCACCGGCATCGGCGGCGGCTGCGACGAATCCGTACGCGGGGCCCTTTTCGAGCGGGCCAACCGTCGTCTTTTCGGGCCGCCCGTCCGATGGCGATTTGCCCGCCGCCGCAAAGGCGTTCAGCCCGGGAAACAACGCGGCCGGGTAGCAAAGGCAGGAATCCGGTGGGACGTACAGGAAGCCGTTGGCCGGCATCACGCCATAGGTGCAGGTGCCGCGCAGCCAGTCGTTCTGACTGTGCGTATCGTCGCCGAGACTGAGGAACTCGATGCCCCGGAATTGGGAGATCAGATAGTCTTCGGTCGCCTTGGCCCGGTAACAGCGCAAATGATGGCCGTCGCTCTGCACGCTGCTAACATCCACCCGGGAGGTCTCCTTCCCATCGTCCAACCCATAGCCGACGATGGTTCCGTCGGCGCCGGAGCACCAGAGCGTGCTGCGAACACAAAACAGATCGAATTCCCGCATCGACTGGCCCTTCACACCCGGCGCCCGCCAGACGACGGCACCGTCGTCGAGCGAGAGGGCGACGATCTGCTGGCGAGACGACAGCACGGCTTTGCCGCCGGCCAGCAGCAGCATCTTGCCGCCGGTTTGTTTGCCCGGCGTTTCGTCGAACTGCCATCGAACACTGCCGTCGTCGCGATTGCGGCAGACGACGCTCTTGCGGTTGTGGTAGACGACTTCCTTCGGGCCGACGCAGAGCAGTTGCGGCAGCACGGCCTTGTCTTTCACTTGCCAAACGACCTGCTCGGTCGATGTGTCGAAGCAGGTGATTGTGGCGGCGGTCGCACCACTCTCTTCGAGGCGACGCCCGGCGACGAACACCTGGTTTTCGGCGACGAGGATCTCTTCGGCACCCTCGGTGTCTGGGATCTGGCCCAGCGTTTCGCCGGTGGCTGCGTCGAGGACGTCGACGCCACCGCCGTACTCGAACGTAACGTACAGCCGATCGCCGTCGGCCACCAGCCGCCGGGCCATGCTGCCGCCGAAGAACCGCAACGCCCGAGTGCGCCACGCTTGGCTGCCCCAGGTCGGCAGCGGGCGCTGCCAGAGCATCGATCCGTTGAATGCGTCGCGCGCGAAGAGCGTCCACCTTTCTCCCAGCCGCGGGTCTTCCATGCCGGTCAGCCCCGTGTCGAAGATGTAGAACATCCGGCCACGCGCGGTGACTAGCGCGGGGAAGCTGTTGTTTACCTCGTGGCTCCGTCCCCACAGAGGCCCCGACGACCATTGCAACCGCCGCGGCGAGCCGATCTGCTCGTCCTGCGAAACGGCGTTGCCGGTCGGGTCGTGTAGGAAATGAGTCCACTCGTCCATGCCCGCCGGCCACGGCTTGACGACCTTCTCCCAATCGTTACCGCTGCGAATGACGGCCAGCCCAAGCGGCCGAACGACTCGCAGCATCTCCTGCCGGGAGAGGCCAAGCGGATCGTCGACCATCAGCAGGTTGACCAGGTTGTCGAGATATGGCAGACGCTCCCCGTCGAGCCGCCGCACGGAAACCGGTCCGTGACGGTCCTGCTGCTGGACGTGCCGGTGTGCTGCAGCCACTTTGTCTACGTCGCGGTCGAGTGCCTGCACGACGTAGCTCCCCTCGCCGTGCAAAGCAACGACGGACTCAGGATCGCCACACCCGAGTTGGACCACGATCCCATGCTCCACGCCGACGTCGCCGAGCAAAGCCCCCACGTCAGGACGTTCCGCCGACGCCGGCTGCAAGAGCGTTGCCAGTATCGTGACCAGCATGGCGGAGGGTGTTACCCGGTATACGAATCGTGTCTGTCGCATCGTATCGCATCTCCTTGACAAGCCGTGGGGGTGATATTCTTCCCTGCATCGGGGGCCTCGGGAATCGGCCACCGTCGACGGCTACGCATTATAGCAGCCGATCGTCGCCACCGCCTGACCACTTCAGGAGAACTGCAAAGTCGATTCGCGGGAGTGGAAAAGCGGGACTGGCTCCGAGCCGGAATCAACACGGAACCTGCCGACGAGATTCCCGGCTCGGTGCCTGTCCCCCTTTT